>JBIKWG010000032.1:0-16783 GCA_044356425.1 Bdellovibrionota bacterium
TAGAGAAAAACGAGCGGAGGCTGGCAAGGGGGTGTTGGGTGAGAAGCTCCTGCGGGTGCAATCTATTATGCGTCCGCACGTTCCCCAAGATAAAATGAATCGCCGAAGAGTCTTTGTAATTTGCTCTGATAAAGCGCTACGCATCAGCTTCATAAAAAAGGTCAAAGCGCTCTGCCGACTGGCCCAACAGTACTACCGTGATGCCCTACAAGGTATTGACCGTGCCTGGCCCCCGGGGATGTTCAAACCGCCCCTAAGGCCTCTTGCCTCTGCCTTGGCATAAGATCGCAGTAGTTTGCGAGCTTGAGGTCGTAAAAAGCAAATAAGCTGAGAAAGATTTGGAGATCGTGAGCTAACGGTGTGGACACGCTGTGCCTAAACACTGACCACGTGCCACACAAGACTCCGAAAACAGCAGCGCGGGCCCGTGTTCGCCGATATTAGCCCACCAGTCGCTCTGAAATACCACTATGATCCGCTAGCACTACAAGATTTGTTGCTCTGCGCTACCCCGTGAGGAGCAAAAGAGAGAAAAACAAAGCCCCACCCGGGAGTTGTTGGGCTGGAGCACGTGAGAGCGTTACGGCACACTAGCCAAAAGCTCCCTCGCCCCACGATTCACCCCCACCATCAACGAAGTATGCCACTCTGGCGAAGTCGTCTTAATATAACGCGGAAGGCCACTAATCATAAAAAGTGCAAAGATAAATACGGCACACAGACCAAACAAGTAATCACGCTTACCACTAATTTGAAAAAGCGCCGAAACACCCACTAAATATAGAATGCCCAATACCGGAAAGATGTATCTACCCTGAAGCGCTAGCCCGAAATGCCCTGACTGAACGAATAAAGAATAGTTGTGAAGCAGTAACGTTGCCGCATAGCAACCGACAATTACAACTAACGCAAGCTGCAGTGGGGCGCGATGGCGACTTGTTGCAATGACAGCCAGCAGCATTGACCAGAAAAGGATAGCTGTGCCGTTGGTAATAATAGGATCACACCTAGTCCAACGATGCCCCACTATCGCATACACCCCATACTTCATCCTCTTGAACCAGCGGTAAACAAAATCAGGTCCAGGAATCGTGCGATCCACAGGCTTATCTCGAAACTGAAGGTTCCTACTAAATAGTGCGCTTTGCAAACATTGCTGATAGGTCAGCACCTGGTCGCACTGCGGCTTATAGCTGCCATAGCGGTAATAGTTGATTCCGTATCGCTCGATAAGAAGGGCTAAAAACAACAGAAATACGGCTGCTAAGATAGACGTTGAGAAGCGCGCAGATCGATACTCCACACAACAGCTGCGCAACACCACAGAAAGCTGCAAGCGATATCGGATAATTAATAGAAGTATCAAAGTTGCCCCGAGAGGCAAAAACGTAAATTTGGTAATACTAGCTGCGCACATCGTAATGCCGAGCTTAAGGACATCGTTACCACGCACAGCATCTCCATCGGATGCGCGATAGAGCTTAGCCCAGTAGTAGAAGGCCAGAGTGCTCAGAAAAAATTCAAGATTATCATAGCTCACTGACCCAGCAAGAAATACAAACATCAGCGTGTTTGACAGCATCCACACCACCAGCCCCGCGACTGCCCGCGGAGCGGAAAGAACCATCATTGCGCGATAAAGAACGACGAGCCCACTTAACGGAAACAATATATTTATCAAGCGCAGTGCTATCTTCTTATTCTCTTCGCTTAGCGCTGCTGGAAGCACACGATATGGAAAGCTCATTACATAGTGATAAAAGTAGCTAGGCGAACGGGTTACAGCACCCAAGCTGAATGTTTCTTCTGGTTGAGTGGACAACAAAGGGCTGATAGATGTCGTCGCATAAAGCTGGATAGTGCGCGTGTGCGCACCTTCGTCAGGAGCGATTCCGCCAACTGTGCTAACGGCCATCCAAACGGCTTGAAAACAGAACCAGGCTAGCGCCGCAAATAAAAATGCTCGTGAAGCGAGCAGCCGGACGAAGAGCCTAAGACCATCTCGGCACCGCGAAGCAAAATACACCAGACGCATACCGATTTCCCCTCAGGACCAACACGTACAATCCGATAAATGGTGCCCTAGAATGGCGCCATTCAGCAAGCCGATTTCCAGCTTTTTGGGGCCTTTACAGCCTACCTGACCGAGCATATTAACTGCACTTGCAAGACACCGCGACCGCTGAATGGTATGGCGTGGTCGATACCCTGGCTTCGTGTCATACTAGCCGAATGCCACGCCTCTTGTTAGGACCTCAACACCCTCGCGGACTCTCATTTATTGTGGGCAACGAAGCAGCAGAGCGCTTCAGCTATTACGGTATGAAGAGCATACTGGTGGTCTTTATGACCACAGCTTTGTGCAATTCATACGGTCACCCTGAAGTAATGACCGAGCGTGACGCAATTTTTTGGTTTCACATCTTTACTATGGGAAACTACTTTCTGCCCCTGGTAGGAGCACTGCTAGCTGATGTTGTATGGGGCAAGTACAAAACTATCATTATCCTCTCTATCGTATACTGCTTCGGCCACCTCGCTCTCGCTGTTGATGATACACGATTGGGGCTTGTAATGGGACTGGGGCTGATTGCTCTTGGCTCAGGGGGAATTAAACCGTGCGTCTCTGCGCACCTCGGAGATCAATACACCTCAAGTGGGTCACAAAATATGAGCCAGGGTTTCAGCTTATTCTATTTAGCTATTAACCTCGGCGCTTTCGTTGCAACAGTCCTTACACCCTACCTTTTTACAGCCTACGGTCCACAAATCGCATTTGCAGTGCCAGGCATATGTATGGCTTTTGCCACCCTCATCTTTTGGCTTGGCCGCACGCGCTACGTAACGCTACCTCCAACTCCACTATGCGTTTATATCTCAGAAGCGCTCCACGCATCACAACGGTCACAGCTCGTGCGACTCGCCTGGCTTTGCGCGCTAGTATCTTTTTTCTGGGCACTCTTTGATCAGACGGGATCCTCATGGGTGTTTCAAGCTGAGCGAATGAACCGCCAAATCTCGCTTCCGCTAGTCGGGCAAGTAAAACTACTAGCCCCTCAACTTCAGGCTCTCAACCCGATCCTTATCCTTGCATTTACACCGATCTGTCTTTGGGGAGTCTATCCCTACCTCGCCCGCCGGGGGCTACTTACTACACAGACGAAGCTTGTAGCTGGAATGGTACTAGCTTCAGCTTCATTTCTGGTTGTTGCTATCACTCAACAGCTCTTAAATAGTGGCGCCAGAGTGTCCGTAGTATGGCAGATATGCGCTTATGTTTTACTAACGGCAGCCGAAGTACTTGTCTCAGTTACCACACTTGAAATGACCTATGCGTTTGGTCCACGCGTAAGCAAATCGTTTACTACTTCTTTCTACCTGCTGTCAGTTGCTGCTGGAAATCTCTTTACGGCCCTATCAACAAGATATCTGCCGCACCTAATTGGCGACTCCTCTTCGACATCGTATTTTCTCTTCTTTGCGGCGTTACCACTTGTCCTTGCGCTTCCAATTGCTCAGACAGCGAGAGCCCTCGAGAGTGCGCCGCACGCAACACCATAGAGGGGTCATTATATTGGATTACTCGCTCTGAAAGACGCGCGACGGCGCGACAACCAGAAAACTTACGACAGGCCTAAAATATAAATTGATCTACTAAAACAAACAGCCAAGCCTCTTAATCCATGTGACCGCCGTCATGGGCCTGACCGTCCTCATACAAGCAAGAGTGAAGGAGCTCTCGCGACTAATCAAGAATTCAGATATGAGACTACTGACTCTCTGCTATAGTAAGTACCAGAAACGTCCATTTCTATAGGGACTTATGAATGGTTTAATCAAACAAAGTATCGATTCACTGGTTCGCACAATTGGCGGTGACCGAGCGGTACTGGCAATCTGCTCGGCTTGTAGCGTCCCGTCAATCGAATTTGAGCAGCTCGCCATGTGCTCTGATCAGACCACGAGCGCCCTCATCAATGCCACATCCGAGCATCTTGCGATACCACATGATACTCTACTTATGAAACTAGGTTATCACTGGATAAATCACACCGCCGTACAACGCTACGGCGAACTGATGAACATCTTTGGAAACAGCTTCGCCGGCTACGTCAAGAACCTGAATCGAATGTACGGCTATATAAGCGCCCGAGACCCGCAGCTACCCACTCCACGATTTTTAATCTCTGATGAGGCTCACTCAAGCCTTACTGTTCACTATCTATCAAGTGACTCTAGATTCGCTGTAATGGTACAAGGACTACTTAAAGCCCTATCACTGCGATTTCAGACGCATGCCACTATCACGCACATCCGCTCAGGCATACGCTGTAATCATGATGAATTCGACATCGCATTCAGTGACTCATGACTTTTTGTCTCGATCAAAAATCTTTTGATGCCCTTCTGCCCTTTTCTATTGTAGTCGATAGGAACGGTTACGTCGAAATCCTCGGGAAAAGCATGCGCAAACTGTACCCGATTTTGACTATTAACGATCAGTTCTTTGACTTTTTTGTGCTCCTACAGCCTACACTTGAAGGCACGCGGCTTGCACCCGAAACGCTACAGGGAGACACCCTGGTGTTTCACCACATAAACCTTCCGTCTCTGCGGCTGATTGGCCAAGCAATCAAAATAGCCGACGATTCGGAACGCTTCGTTTTTGCTCTTAAACCCCTTATTCAGGATGTCTCACTGCCATCGCGGTATGGTCTAACAATTGATGATTTCGCATTTGATGACTCTATATTTGAACTGCTACTGCTGCTGCGGGGTGAGCAATTAGCCCAAGAACGCGCTCAGGATGCAATCTGCGAACTAGCTTGGGCAAACAAAATCTCTCGCATTCTCCATGAAATTACCCTCTGTACATACGAACTTCGCACGCCGAGCAGTGTCTTCGATAATACATTAAAGACTGTCTGCTTACAGCTTAACTGGGATGTCGGACATGTATTTCTTCTGGATGAACAGAGCGAAACGACTCTTATTCCGTCTCATATATGGTTTAGCTCTGATCAAGAGGCTTTCCGAGACTTTCACGCCGCAACCCTTGTAAGTCGTTATTACTATGGAGAGGGAATCGTTGGACGGTCCTGGCAAAATGGAGAAACAGTCTGGAGCCCCAACGTAAAGGACAATCCGCTCTGCAACCGGGCCCTGGCTTTGCATAATATACCATGCCTAACGGGGGTAGCTGTCCCAATTTACATTCAGGATACTATAGCCGCCGTGATTGAGTTCTTTACGAGAGACGAAAAAGCAAACGAACAGCGCTACAGGGCTTTTTTTGGAATCTTGGGCGAACACCTCGGAAATGTGCTGTCTCGCCAAAAAGCGTCAGCTCGCGAGCAAGAACAGTCTCTCCAGCTTGCATCATCAGCAAAGATGGCAACCCTAGGAAAGTTTGCTGCGGGAATCGCCCATGAAATCAACGATCCGCTGAGCACAATTTGCACTACCGTACAAATCCTTGAGCGAATGCAACATAACGCACAAAAACACTCGCCTGATGCGAGCCTGCAGCCAGAATTAGAGCACCTCCAGCGCTTACATCGCGGTCTTAAACAGATACGACGGATCATCTCAAGCTTGCAATCATTTTCAAGAGACTCTTCACACGACGCCTATAGCAAAGTTTCGCTAGCTATCCTGGTTGAACATACCATCGATCTCTGCAGTGCTCGATTCACAAACAAAGGAATTTGCCTCCATATCAAACCTATCTCTCCGACTCTTACTATCGAATGTCGGAGCTCGCAGATATCCCAGGTGCTTCTCAACCTTCTGACCAATGCATTTGATGCCGCTATCGACACTACTGAAAAGTGGGTATCCCTCGAAGTTCACGAGAAAGACAGTGAGATTGAGATCTGGGTTACTGACTCGGGTCAAGGCATCGAACCGCACCTTGCTGGTCGGATAATGTCTCCCTTTTTTACAACGAAGCCTCCGGGCAAAGGAACTGGCTTGGGCCTTAGCATCGCTAGCTCAATAATTTCCGAGCATGCCGGCGAGCTTTTTGTCAATCACTCGACACCCAACACCACATTCGTCATAAGACTGCCGAGACAAGCGGTGCGAACAGCTAAAGCGGTGTAGAGAAGACTAAAACAGGTCTATGTGATCAGACCACCGCTCTTGCCGCGTGCAAGATGTTGAGATAATTTGGTGACGACATCAAACGAAACGCGCAACTAACCTTCCAAATCATCGAATTATCGAGAGTCATGGCAAACTCTGCTCAATCATCCATCGACGCTCTTCTTAAAGAGCACTTCGGCTTTAGGACCTTTCGCCCCCTGCAGCGCGAAATAATTGAAGCATCGCTGGCCGGAGACGATGTCTTGGCTCTCCTTCCAACTGGGGGAGGAAAGTCACTGTGCTACCAGGTTCCTGCGCTCGCACGTGCAGGACTGACGCTTGTCATCTCGCCACTCGTTGCTTTAATGAAAGACCAAGTAGACGGACTACTCGAAAACGGTATTCAAGCGTGCTACCTCAACTCTCTCCTTACTGAAGCTGAGGCAAAGGACGCTTGGAGGCGCCTACATCGGGGAGAGATGAAGCTGCTCTACCTATCTCCTGAGCGGCTGCTGCTCGATGGCATGCTGGAAACGCTGGCCAGCTTCAACCTTGAGTTTATTGCTGTTGATGAGGCTCACTGCATTTCAAGCTGGGGGCACGACTTCAGACCGGAGTATCGTGCTCTGCGCAGCCTGCGGGAGAGGTTTCCAGACATTCCAATCCTAGCGCTCACTGCTTCTGCCACCGAACGCGTTCGAGAAGACATCCTTGAGATGCTCGGGATGCCGCAAGCATCAGTCTTTACAGCGAGCTTTAATCGCCCGAATCTCTCCTACCGCATCATCCCCCGCCTTACCGCCCTCACGCAAATCATGGAGATCGTCTCTGAACATGCAGGCGAGAGCGGCATTATCTACTGCCTTAGCCGGGCCAAGACCGAATCAGTCGCTGAAGATCTATGCAAGCGCGGCGTTCGTGCTCAGGCATATCACGCTGGGCTCAGCACCGAAGAGCGATCTCGTCGGCAGGAGCTATTTTCGCGCGACGAGATCGATGTGATGGTTGCGACCATAGCCTTCGGTATGGGCATCGACAAACCCGATGTTCGCTACGTAATACACCACGACCTACCCAAGAACATCGAAAGCTACTACCAAGAGACCGGGCGAGCTGGACGAGATGGTCTGCCCAGCGAAGTGGTCATGCTCTATAGCTCTGCCGATGCCGCAAAGCTGCGCAACTTTATCGACCAGCTATCAGACCCCACCGAACGTGAAGTAGCAACCCGACAGCTATCTCAGCTTCTTCAATTTGCCGAAAGCTCTCAGTGCAGACGAGTTTCACTGCTGAGATATTTCGGCGAGATCTACCGCGATGAAGCAGGCACACCCACCCAACACTGCGGAGCTTGTGACAACTGCCTCACTCCGCGAGAGCAGTTCGATGCAACTGAAGTGGCTCAAAAGCTTCTTTCGTGTGTACTTCGAGTCTCGAATCACAGTGGGTTTTCAGTGGGGCTTGCCCACATCGTTGACATACTCCTTGGAGCGCAAACCGAGAAGATAAAAAAATGGGGTCACGATTCCCTCTCAACGTACGGAATTGGAAGAGGGAGACCGAAAGCTGAGTGGCTTTATTACGCTCGCGAGCTAACCTCAGCGGGACTGCTGTACGTCAACCATGAACGGTTTAACACTGCTGAGGTAACCACTCTCGGCATGAGACACCTCAAAGAGAAGCGTCCTGTCTTGCTACGCACCCCACTGCTCTCATCGGGGCTTGGACAAGACAAGAGACGAGAGCAGAAGAAGCGGCTTGGCGGGATTGACTATGATGTCGGCCTTTTTGAAAAACTCCGTCAATGGCGCGCCCGAGTAGCAAAGGTAAAGGGCTTACCTGCGTACATGATCTTCTCAGATGCAACTTTACAAGCGATCTCTAACGCTAAGCCGTCGTCGCTTTCCAACTTGAGCACCATCTCTGGAATCGGTGAAAAGAAGCTTGCCCTGTATGGTGATGAACTGCTCATGGCTCTTAACAGCGACGTAAGCTGACACATTACATTACCCCACCCGTTCAAAGTAAGTGACACCCCAACAAACAGGTCCCCCGCTTTCGCTCATTATAGCCATCTTACCCCTGCAAATAGCTGTATTTTCAGGTTACAAGACAAGCGCTTCAGAGCGCGGTATACTGGTTAAAGAGCAGAAGTATCAACACCGTATTATTTTTAGCAGTTGGGGATTAGGGCCTAAAGATGCTCTTTCGATTACTCAATCAAGTGCGACGTGATGCCTCATCAAAAGAGAGCACCAGTGGCCTTACGGTCGAAAAACACGATCCTGACAAGATCGCTCAAATGGCTCGGGCAGCCGCGGCTGATCAACGAGCAATCCAAGATGCTCGCGCTCGACTGAGCGGAGCCTACCAAAATCTGCTGCAACACATGGACCAGGTGTACAAGTCACAGGACGCCGAGCAACGCGCTCGAGTCGAGGCTAACTATGAGGTGTGGGCCTCTTTCTTTGAGCTCATAAAGACCAACTTCAAAGATGCGTGGGCTTTTTTTGGTGTCGTACAAGCGGATGTGCACGGCTGGTATCGCACCGCCCCAACGGGTAGTCCGTATGGTTTTATGGCGCCCGGTCGAAGTGGATATTCGTTTGCAATAGGGCTCGAGCAGAACAGCAAGAGAGGCGCTCCGAGGCCGAAAAAATGGCTCACGGTATCTCTCGCCCACGCGGCAAGTTACGAGGCTGGGATTGGCGATGAGCGATTAATCGGTCGTCCGGCACCGATAACCGATGAGCTTGTCGGATTAGCTGGGTGTAACGACATATCCCGAGACAAGCAAGAGGACGGCTCACTGATCCTTAAGGGAAAAGTTGAGGAATTTCCACTCGTGTTTACACTGAGCAATGAAAGCAACGGGCAGCACACAACGCAGGTTCCTCTGTCTGCCCTGCAACGGTACACCCTGACTGAACTGTGTCAGCCGCTGCTCGTAGCGCTTACCAACGAAGACCTTAAGGCGGCCACCGCTCTCTTGCCAACCGCCAAACGATTACAGCTTGAGTAGCGCACCGCGATGCTACGGCTTGCTGCGGGTTCCTAGTTGCACTTCAGCATCCAGGCCTGCTCTTCTGCATACAGCTCAAGCGTTTTGCGTAGAAGAGAGAACTCGTCTCCTGCACAGATAAGCTCTGCAAGCATGTTAACATGCGCAAGGACTGGGGTAAGGTTCATTTCTTCTTGGGCGATAAGATTGCTTTTCATAAGACATACTCCTTTACAACATGTGACGTTCAGTTCTGAAGTCACTTTATATCCCCCTTTTTGCCATATCTTTTGGTGCCAGTTGTCACGACCTTTTCCAAAATTTGTAAAGTTTTTGTAACGAATAGTATTCTGCTTCATGAAATTGACGGTGCACGACATGCGAAAACACCCTCCAACTAAAAGGCTCTTTGCCGCCATCTTGCCGCCCGCTGCCTGGATAGAGGGGATTAATCGCTTTCAGCAAGGCCTTATGCGTACCTTTGGCGATGCTGTGCGCTGGGTTGATCCCAAGACCTACCACATCACGGTTCGTTTCTTCGGTAACATTGAAACACAATTAGCAGGCAGGCTTATCTCTGAGTGGCAACAACACCCATGCCCTCTCAGCGCCCCGCTCCTGGTGGCACCCGCGGTCGGTGGCTGCTTTCCGCCAGAGGGGGCTCCACGAGTGGTATGGGCCGGAGCAAGCGCCCCAATTGCGGTATGGAATGAGGTGCTCTCACACATCGCACACCGGCTATCCGCCCTAGAGATAGAATATCCAACCTCACAATTTACACCCCACATCACACTAGGTCGCATCAAGGATTGCTCGCATATAGCCGCCTTGCGCGACCACTCTGGCGTTAAAATCACGGAGCTTACCGGCTTTGAAGCTACGCACCTCGATCTCATGTTGTCGCAACAGACTCATGTCGGTAACCGCTACACCTCTGTTGCTCGCTGTCCATTTCTGTATTGCTCATAGCGGCAGTACTGGTTGATTATTGAGAGCTATGAAACCAGGACCTCCCATCAAAGACTTCATGACGAAGAACCCTCGCACTATAGATCTCTTCGAGTCCGCCAGCGCTGCAGAAAAAGTTATGAGCGCAAAGGGCATCCACCACCTCCCGGTGGTAGATGGCAAAAAAGCCTATGGCCTGATTTCTGACCGCGACATAACGGTCGCTCGACGCGCCTATCAACGGGGAGGATTTGATGGAAAAGTGCTTGTCCGCGATATCTGCCTTGATGAACCACTGAGCGTAGGTGAAGACACGCCAATAACTAAAGTTGCACAACTCATGACTAAGAAGAAGCAGGACGCGGTTCTAATCGTGCGAAAAGAAGCACTCGTCGGCATATTCACCACGACCGACGCTTGCCGTTTTATCGCTGAGATATTTGAAGGGGGATCAGCCACCCAAAGCTTGTGGTCAAAGCTCTTTGGATAATCGCCCGCGGCGTCTGAAATTACTGCGCAACTCGCGAAAAAACCTCTAAAACCTCTAGCATAGTGCGAAAAGCATGCACCTGATCGCCGAATCGACTCTCGGTCTTAGCCCGCAGTGTTGGCGCAAACTCTCTCAGGTAGCGCTCGTATGCATCCATATCCTTGCAGACGTACTGCACTGCATAGGTCTTTCCACCCTGCTCAAATGCATGCACCCGCAGCAGCGTCGCACTAATAAACATCCCCGTAGCAAGAGCTTCAGGAATGTGTTCCTGCTTTATCCACTCGAGCCACTGAGAATGTACTTCATCAGAAACTGCTAACGTCACGTTGTAAAAAATCTGACTCATACGGCCTCCCCTTTGCGCTCGCCTCAGCTGCTCATACCTTTTAGCCTGCTCTGTTGACAGCGCTTATCAGCGCGCGAATTGAGGCCATCTCAATGTTTGAATTGAGCCCCGCTCCCCATAGCAATCGTCCGTCACTGGTCTCAATCTGAATATAAGCCACAGCATCCGCATCCGAGCCCGCAGTACGCGCGTGCTCCATATAATTAGCGATACGAAATGCTGAGCATCCACCTCTAAGCAATGCTGCTCGACATGCATCAATCGGTCCATTTCCAACCCCCTCAAGACTTTTGACCTCTCCTGCATATCGCACCGACAGATTGCCGTGGACTGTGCTGCTTTGCGATGAAACAGCTTGAGTTGCAAAGCTCACAAGCTCGTAGGGTTGCCTAAGCTCTAGATAGGTGTCTGTAAACACCCGCCAGATCTCGGCTGTGCCGATCTCATTTCCGGTGCTATCAGTGACTCTTTGAACAATCGCACTAAACTCAGGGTGCATATCCTTCGGTAAGAGACACCCAAACTCTTGCTCCATGATGAATGCCACACCACCTTTGCCGGATTGGCTGTTGATGCGGATAATCCCCTCAAATTCACGACCAATATCAGAGGGCTCTATCGGCACGTAGGGAACTTCCCACAACGCCCCAGGTTTTTCAGCAAGCGCATGCATGCCTTTACGAATGGCATCCTGGTGCGAACCAGAAAATGCCGTAAAAACCAGCTCTCCTACATAAGGATGTCGTGGATGAATATCCATCTCGGTGCACTGCTGTGCGATCTCTGCCACTCGCCGTACATTTCGCAGGTCTAATGCGGGATCAATCCCCTGTGTGTACAAATTAAGTGCGACATTTACGAGATCTACATTACCCGTGCGCTCACCATTGCCGAACAAGGTCCCTTCAACTCGATCGGCTCCTGCCAATAACCCAAGCTCAGTTGCTGCAACACCCGTGCCGCGATCATTGTGCGTATGAATGCTCAACACCACGCACTCTCGTTTCGGCATAGTGCGCGAAAACCACTCTATCTGATCGGCGTACACATTTGGCGTTGCCATCTCAACAGTAGCAGGAAGATTAATTATCATCTTGCGGTCGACTGAAGGCCCCCACTCTTCGATTACTGCCGCACACACCGCCATGGCAACTTCCGGCTCAGTGCCAGTAAAGCTCTCGGGGGAGTACTCCAACGTCACCTCCATGTCAGTGGCTGCGGCCCGCTGCTTAATCAACCTAACTCCTGAGACTGCAAGCTCTATAGTTTGCTCTGGGTGCATACCAAATACCACACGCCGCTGCAGCTCCGAGGTTGAGTTGTATAGGTGCACTATTGCGCGGCTGTAACCCTTAAGGCTCTCGAACGTCCGATCGATTAAATGCTCGCGTGCCTGCACGAGCACCTGCGGGGTGACATCAGCGGGTATAAGACCCTCTTCAATTAGAGTTCGTGTGAATTGAAATTCAACCTCCGATGCAGATGGAAAACCTATCTCTATCTCTTTAAATCCAAGCTGAGCAAGCAGCTTAAACATGCGCAGCTTCTTAGCGAGATCCATCGGCTTAACAAGAGCCTGATTACCATCACGCAGATCTACACTACACCAACGGGGCGCCTTCGTTATCTCATTTGACGGCCACCTGCGGTCAGCGAGGGGCGCCCGAAATGCCGCGGGATAGGGGCGATATTTTGCTAGATGCGGCATGAATTGAGAACGCTGGTTATTACTATCGATACTCATAGTTCGTATTATAAACAATCCGTCTTTGCTACCTAACACCGGTTGTACCACATTATCACCCGACTCGGCGCGCGCTATTTTACCTCGCCTCTGCCACAAACATGGCGTATGCTAGAAGCCACTGGCAAAAGACTGCTAACTAGAAGCGAGATCTCTATGTATTACGTGCGATTATTAACGTTTATACTTGCCCTTACAACCGCCTCTGCCCCACTAGCAAGTAATGCCCAGCCCTCGGAAACGAAAGGGATCTCCGTTACTGGAGAGTGCCTTAAAAAGATAGCTCAAGACCGTGGTGGCGTCTCTCTTGGCACAACCGCACTTGCCGAAAAAGCTGGTGATGCAGCAGAGCAGACGATCAAAGCGCATGAAAAGATGAAAGCAGAGGTCGTTAAATTGGGCTTAAAAGACTTTAGCTCTGAAACTGAAAGCTATGGGGTTTCGCAAGAGTGTAGCTACGATGAGGGCAAGCGAAGATGTTCCGGGTTTCGCGCGATACTCTTAACGCGCTTTGAAACGTCTGATATAGCGCGCCTCGGTGATATCGTAGCAGTAGGCGCCAAGCACAACTCCCAAGAGGTATCTCAACTTTCGACCTTCGTCTCACCCGAAAAAATGAAAGCTGAGCGCGAGTCGTGCCTTGAGATAGCAACAAAAAACGCTGCTGCAAAAGCCCAAAAGCTTGCTAGTGGCGCCGGAGTGCGTCTGGGCGTTCTTTTGTCGCTGTCGGAGAGCACTGATGGTGGTGGACATCCACCCTATCCAATCGCTCGCACTCGAGCTCTCTCGATACAGGCAGATGCCGAAGTAGCTATGACAGCTCCAACGGTTGACGCAAAAGCCCAAGATATTCAGGTCTCAGTAAAAGCAGTATACGGCATCGAATAGCTAGGCTCCCGTGCTTGAGTGCACGGGAGGTTGGTTCGCAAGATTATTTATGCAGACACAACACCCTTGGCCCTTGGATCATATCGGAATCGCAGTGCGAGACCTCGATGCTTCGATTGCATTTTATAGCGCTCTCGCCTACACCTCTGTTACTTCACGTGAGCGGCTCGAGGACAGCGGAGTTGAGCTTGCTTTTTTAAACAACGGTGCGACGAAGATTGAGTTGCTCGCCCCACTGACGAAAGATTCAAAGATAGCGGCGTTCCTAGATAAGCGCGGCCCGGGTATTCATCACATCTGCTATCGAGTTTCTAATATCAAGGCCCAACTTGCCCGCCTTGCTAGCGAGGGCTACACCCTTATTGATAGCGAACCGAGACCCGGCGCTCACGGCACCCGCATCGCCTTTATTTCGCCAGCTTCTTGTGAGGGTGTTCTTACTGAGCTGTGTGAATATATTAGTGAACAAACGCCGTAGACCTCTACCACACCCCCCAAAAAACCCAATATAACCAACATCTTACAAGGCACCCGAGGCCACCACAGGCAACACCATAAGATTTTGGATTGAGTTCTCGCTCGGTGGTATAGTCAGCAAAAAACTCCGCATAATCCGAGCAGCCATGGCAAACTATCGACTATTCACTCACACCATTCTTTTGATGGCGATCTTCTCAGGGGCATCAATACTTGGACTTTCAGTTACCGCGTTTGCTATCGAAAGCACTAGGTGTATTGAGCTAGCCAAAGAGTGCTTCGCATACGCCAACGAGGCGCGCGAGAGCTGTTTCACTGCGGTCTCAGCACATCCCTTCTGCCGCGAGACAAGAACCGGTGCACTTGCGGCGAAGAGATCCCAATTCTCTTCGCTAACCCCACCGCAAGACCAAGACGGCCCATCATTTCTCGGGCCACACTTAGTGAACTACGCCTGCGTAGAGAACTTTGACAATGCATGGTCCGTTGCTCTGATTGACGGCCAGTCTAGCGCAGAAGATCACCTCGCTCTCGAAAAGACCCTAAGCAAATGTGCCCACGTGCCATCATCTGATATTTTGCGACCCTGATGAGGAGTGCTACTAGCAACTACGTAATGGCAGCACAGCCAAGAGCGGAAGCATTCTATTAACTAAACGTGGATAGCAAGAGATTGACTGATATTTGTAGAGAGCGGTACCCTTGTCCTATGAGCACAACAGCAACAGCAATTGTCGGCGTTATTATGGGCTCTCACAGCGATTGGGAGACAATGGAATCCTCTGCCAAGGCCCTTGAGACCTTAGGTGTGCCTTACGAGACCCGCGTAGTATCTGCTCACCGCACCCCTCATTTGTTGGTGGCTTATGCATCTGAAGCTGCTACGCGCGGCATTAAAGTAATCATAGCTGGTGCTGGCGGTGCCGCTCATCTGCCAGGCATGGTCGCATCGCTAACCCACCTGCCTGTAATCGGCGTGCCCGTTGAATCAAAATCGCTTAAGGGAATGGATTCTCTGCTCTCGATCGTACAGATGCCCGCCGGCATCCCGGTTGCCACAGTTGCCATCGGCACAGCCGGTGCTACCAATGCCGGTATCCTCGCTGCAAGCATCGTCGGGCTAAGCAATCCAGATATTCAGACCAGGCTTCAATCATTTCGCGCTCAGCAGACTCAAGCGGTACTCGACACTCCTCCTCCTGCCGTGAAGGGCTCCTAACAAGGATTACTATGAGAATCGGGATTCTTGGCTCTGGACAACTCGGTCGGATGCTTGCCCTAGCAGGCTATCCACTCGGCCATACCTTTACTTTTTTTGATGAGTCGACTGGCGCCCCCACTACTGATCTCGGAAGAGCTGTTACAGGCGACTTCTCTGATCGTGCTGCGCTTCAAAGCTTTGCATCGAACTGTGACGTTATTACTTATGAATTTGAAAATGTCCCGTGCGAAGCCGCGCACTTTTTAAACACTTTAGCTCCGGTATACCCACCTCCGCGCGCATTAGAGTTTTCCCAAGACAGGCTTGTTGAGAAAGAATTTCTTCAGAGTCTACAGATAGCAACTCCTCGCTTTCGCGCGGCAAACTCCGAAGAAGAGCTTCTGTCAGCCTGCACGGCCCTGGGCTTTCCCTGCATTGCGAAGACCCGCCGCCTTGGATACGACGGCAAAGGCCAGTATCGAATTGAGTCTGAAAAAGACGTGCCAATTGCCTGGAAGGCTCTTGAGGGCGCAGCTCTGATTGTGGAAGGATTTGTCCCTTTTCTTCGAGAGCTATCGGTCATTGCAACCCGCGATATGAGAGGCGCCATAGAGGTCTTTCCACTCGCGCACAATAGTCACGTAAGTGGCATCCTGCATCGCACAGAGATTCCAGCGCCTGAGATTAGTGCCGATGTAAAGCTCGCTGCACAAGAGATAATCAGCAAGGTCATGAACGAGCTCGACTATGTTGGTACGTTAACGATCGAGCTCTTTGATATCCGCGGCGAGCTGCTTGCCAACGAGATGGCACCGCGCGTGCACAATTCTGGACATGCTACGATTGATTCAACCATAACGAGCCAATTTGAAAACCATATCCGAGCTATCTGTGGCATGCCGCTTGGCTCTACCGAACTCAAAGCGCGCGCCGTTATGTTTAACATTCTCGGAACGGTCCCCGAAACGAGCTGCATGCTTGAAATCGGCACCGCTAAACTCCACTTATATGGAAAAGAGCCGAAACCGGGCCGGAAACTCGGCCACCTCACCTTGCTCAATCCATCACAGGCAGAGGAAGATAGCGTAGCGAGTCTATTTCTCTAACAGTCGACGGCTACACCACAGGAGCTCGCCTCATGATATTTGCAAAGACAACCCATCGTACACTCACGTGCTGGAGTTCTATACTGGCTGTTGCCCTGAGCTTCTTGACCTTTACATCATGGGCTGCGGCAACGCCCCTACGCCAGACGCTCTCTCGCTCGGCATCGCACGTTACCTTTGGTGTAGACTCTCAATCTGATGCGATCAAGATGCGTGGCTCAATCAAAGAATTCTCAGGCACTCTAGAGATTGACCCTGCTCATATCGGCGAAGCGCAGATGAGGCTCTCTGTAGTGCTCTCGTCAGCTACGCTTCCACCTGACCAAATTATGCAAGCGGTTATGCTGCAAACCCTGCTCTCGCGGTTGCAGAACAAGCGCACGACCTTTGAAAGCACGAGCGTTGAACATCTTCAAGCGGCTCGCTACCTCGTTCATGGAAAGTACTCTACCGGGGGTCGCACGCGTGACGTAACACTTCCAATCACTATTG
>JBIKWG010000232.1:0-4809 GCA_044356425.1 Bdellovibrionota bacterium
GCGGTTATGCTGCAAACCCTGCTCTCGCGGTTGCAGAACAAGCGCACGACCTTTGAAAGCACGAGCGTTGAACATCTTCAAGCGGCTCGCTACCTCGTTCATGGAAAGTACTCTACCGGGGGTCGCGCGCGTGACGTAACACTTCCAATCACTATTGCCAAAGCCACGCAACAAACAACCGAGATTCGGATTGAGGCCCGAGAGCCGTTTGAGCCCAAAAAGGCCCCACCTGAAGTAGCGGCACTAGCAAGAGGAACTCACGGCACGTCTGGCTGGGCATCAGCGCGACTTGTTTTTTTAGCTCCTAAATCTGACTCATAACTTCTAGCATGCGACACGAATCGTCCGCACACTATATCGCCAAAGCCGCCGAACTTCTGCGGCAAGGAGAGCTCGTGGCGTTTCCAACTGAAACAGTGTACGGCCTTGGCGCTGATGCTTGTAACGAATCGGCCGTCCAGAAGATATTCGAAGCGAAAGGTCGGCCCTCAAACAATCCGCTGATCGTGCACGTAGCCTCCCTCGAACAAGCACTAGCTGTTACCGACACCTCGCAGTGCTGTGATCCTGAAAGCGCGCTCAAAAAATTATCTGCGTTGGCTGTACTATGGCCGGGACCGCTCTCTATCATTCTTCCCAAAGGGAAGCAGATTGCACCTGCCGTTACGGGCGGAGGAGGGACAATAGCCGTACGCATCCCTCGCCATCCAGTCGCTCTCGATTTAATACGCTCATTTGGCGGGCCAATTGCAGCACCCAGCGCCAATCGCTCGACGTATGTCAGCCCAACAACGGCCGCTCACGTTGAAGAGGGACTCGGAGATTGCGTTGCGCTTATACTCGATGGCGGACCCTGCGAAATCGGCCTAGAATCAACAGTTTTATCGCTGATGCACTCTGCGCCCCTTATCCTGCGACCTGGCGCTGTAACTCAGCAACAACTCTCTGACACACTCGGATGTTTCGTTGAAAGCACCCACCTTACAGTGGCATCTGGATCAACAACAACGCCGCCCCCCCTGCTGTCACCGGGCCTACTTGCAAAACACTACTCTCCACGCACGCCTGTAGTCCTGCGAAGCACTATCAACGCTAAAACAGAGCTTCCAACTGCGCTTGGAGTTATTTTATTTAGCGACGAACCTACGACATTCTCAGCAACACAGAGGCGTGTATTAAGCGCGACTCGGGAGCTAACCGAAGTGGCCGCCGCCCTCTTTGCTGCACTGCGAGAACTAGACCAGATGGACCTTGACCTGATTATCGTCGACGTATGTGAGCCAGTCGGGCTAGGCGAGGCGATTATGGACCGATTGATGCGAGCCGCAACACGCTGAGGACGAATCGTTAGTTTTCGGCTGTATGTCTCGGGCTGCTGCCACTCTGTGTGCCATAATAAGCACTGCAGGCCGAAAGCACTAAGCGCAGTGTAATCAAGTGCTTGCCACCATCCAACAACGTGCTGATTTTATTGTTACACCGAGCAAACGCTATCTTATAGAAAGCTACGCTACTCGTATTAATCTTTTGCTCTTAACCCCAATCGCCAGCGGTCCGATATCTCTGTAGCGAATGATGAAAGCCTTACCGCCCTACCGGCGCGCAGCTTTACTATTCACGACAAAGCCACACCATAGAGTGGGTGACCGTTGCATACTATCCGGGGATTGGGAACAGAGATGGATTGGAAAGCTCCTTTTGTTATTTATCGAATCTCGTCAGATGGAAGGATTGAAGAAGTCTTTCAGGCGCAAGATCTGAAGTCCGCAAAATATTGGCTAACCTACATAGCTCTCCCCGGAGACGTGTTGTGTAAGACACCGCTTCATCCGAAACACTCAAAAGTCAAGAATGCCGCCGAATACTGGAGCCACAAAGAGTCTGACCGTGAGCCGATCATAAACGAAAAGGATTGGCGCAAACTCGCCGAGGCGCGCCAGTTTGAGGGCGAGTTCCCAGAGCCCCAGCCCGCAAAGTCCGAATCGAATAGGTAGCAAGAGAGGAACACGCTATGGACAAAAATATGAATATCCTGATCGTAGACGATTTTTCGACGATGCGTCAGATAGTTCGCAAGTCACTATCGTCTCTTGGCTTCATCAACATAACCGAGGCAGTCGATGGCCAAGATGCTCTTACCAAGCTACAGAGCGGTGAATTTAGCTTCGTCATCTCTGATTGGAATATGCCCAACATGATGGGAATCGATCTCCTAAAGGCTGTACGCGCTGACGAAAAATTAAAGACCCTCCCGTTTTTAATGGTAACTGCAGAAGCGAACAGAGATAACATTATTGATGCTGCGAAAGCAGGTGTTTCGCAGTACATCATCAAGCCCTTCACTGTTGACTCACTTGAGCAGAAAATTAACGCAATTTTCACCAAAAAGAGCGCGCCATCAACCTAACATTACGATACTAGCGCACTACGACAACGAGACAAGCGGAGCAACCCACAGGCAACGATGATTACGCGAATCATTGACGAGACATCCCCCGAATATGCAGCTGCAATAGAAGAGCTGCTCGTGGCTTTTGCCTACGGTGATCCGACGCGCGTTCACAATGCACTTGGTGCGCTAGGACACGGCCCAGAAATGCACCGTGTTCACTCACGCGTACATGAAATTCTCGCATCTTTCCACGCGACACTTTGGCAGATCCGAGGCGATTTTGACCCCGCTACTGTGACCATGTCATCGACCAATATCCCTGATGCGATCAAAAAGCTAGAAAGCGTCTTGGATGAAACTGCGCAGTCAACTGCCTCTGTCTTTACCCTTCTCGGCAAAAACGAAGCGCTGATAAAACAGGGTGAAGAGCTGCTGCGAAAGCTCGAAGAAGAGGCAAAGCAGAACGTGCTATCTCAAGCATCATTACTCGACTTTGTCACTGCATATCGCACCCTAAATCATGGCATGATTACAGTTGCAACAGAGATAGTCACCACGCAAGAGTTCCAAGATCTCTGTGGTCAACGCATTCAAAAAGTTATCCGCCTGGTCCGCGATGTCGAGAGCAATCTCGTGAAACTGCTTGAGCAACTTAAAATTACTATTCCTCAACCTCCGAGCACTATCCCAGAAGGCGAGCAACGTGTTGGGCAGGAATCTGTCGATGATCTTTTGAAAGATTTCGGCATTTAAAGCCAAACCTAAAACAGCACAAATAGACGCTGAAGCGGCCCATAGACCACACCAGACACGGTGCGCTCAGTTGCATAGGTTCTTCCAAGCGGCAGCTCCACGGTCATTGAGTAGGAGCTTCCATAGGGCACCGAGAAAGACACAAGACCCTCAGCATTAGTTACAGCCTGCGCATCCCCCAAGCGAACGACCACCTGCGACAGCGGCGCTCCAGTTGCCCCATGAACAACTTTGGCTGACACGAGCACTGAGCTTGGAACCGACTCAAAGTTGTGGGTTACCGAAGCAGTCAGGTATGCGGCTCGCACTGGGCTAAAGACGTAGCCTCCCTTTGACACCGATAGGTCATACTTAACTGGGCCAAGAACCCGCGAAAATGCATACTCCCCATTCGGCCCCGTTACGAGAGTCTGGGCGCTACCCGACGCGCATGAGAGCTGTACTGTGGCCGTTGCTAGAGAGTTGCCATTTGAATCGGAAACCCTACCAACAATGTTGTAGAACCCAGGTGTAGGGGTAGCTGTTGGGGTAGCCGTTGGAAGCGGAGTGGGCGACGGACGTGGCGATGGCGTTGGAGCAAGAGTAGCTATGGCGCTTGGATAGGGCGTAGGCGTCCGTGGCAAAGAGCCCGCAGCAACCAAGCTTACTACGTTAGGAATGCCGGGCGATTGCATGAGGCCATTTAAAGTTGAATATGACTTACGCGTCTCCGGTCGAAGAAGAGCGCTCTTAAGCTCTGCTGCTGACCAGCTTGGATAACGAGATTTAACGAGAGCTACAACTCCAGAAATCAACGGCGTTGCCATCGAAGTTCCCGAAAGCGATGAGTATGAACTGGTTGGAAATGTAGAGAGGATTGAGACGCCTGGGGCAGCAATATCAACAGACGTGGCGCCGTAGTTTGAGAAGCTGGCGCGATTACCGTTGGAATCAATCGCCGCAACTGTGATCACATTATCGAGAGCAAACGCGGCAGGATAGCGCGGCTGAATATCTATGTTAACATTATCATTTCCGGCAGCAGCTACCGCTAAAATTCCTGCTGCCTGCGCATCGGCAACAGCCGCGTACAGAGCTGAGTAATAGGCTGTTCCACTCCACGAATTACTCGAGAGCACAACATTAACACCCCGTTGCTTCGCTGCCGTAACATACTGCAGTGCCCGCACTGCATCGTATAACGATCCACTTCCCGAGCTAGTCAGAAACTTAACCGCCATCAGCTTAATGCGGTGACAGATCCCCGCTACGCCCACACCATTATTGCCAACGGCACCAATAGTTCCGGCGCAGTGGGTTCCGTGTCCATGATCATCTCTAGGATCGCCGGGCGCTGTAGCCCCGCTGACTGCGTTAAACCCATACACATCATCAACGACACCGTTACCGTCGTTGTCAACTCCGTCACCTGGAACCTCCCCCGGATTGGTCCACATATTGCCCTGAAGATCGGGGTGACTGTACTGAATACCGGTATCAAGTACAGCTACTACCTGCGATGAGCAATCCGCACCTCCATCCCACGCTTCGGGGGCATTAACATCAACATCATTTGCTTGATTCATTCCCCACAAGGATGAGAATAGTGGATCATTCGGTAGCGCTGCCACGGACAGCAGACCATTTGGATCGCAAACAACTCTCCGGACGATGCGAAACACATT
>JBIKWG010000233.1:0-4765 GCA_044356425.1 Bdellovibrionota bacterium
GCAGGGGCCTCGGTCTTGTTGATTGAACAGGGAGCCAGTGTTGGAGGGCGGCTTCAAACAACCGTTCAAGACGGATTTATCCTCGACCACGGTTTTCAGGTAATTCCCTCAGCCTACCCAGAGCTCGGCTTACTGGATGGCCTTGCAGGCCTCAACATGCGTGCTTTCGTTTCAGGAGCCGATGTTTTTACCGAATCTGGCGTTGTTACTATCCGTGATCATCGAAGTGGTCTATCCGGCATCCTCTCAATCATCAAAGCGCCGGTTTTTACAGTTACGGATCTCTGGCGTCTGGCCCGCCTAACTCTTCTGTCTAGCGGTAACGAGCCAAAGCTTACAGGGATCTCTACCAGAGAGATGCTTGAGCGTTTCGGATTCTCACCTCGGTGTATTGCACGATTCCTGACCCCTTTCCTGGCTGGCATACTCGTCGATGGCTCACTCTCGATCGACGGCGGCCTCGCAAGATTCTATTTGCGCGCCTTTGCGCGCGGGCATGCGCTGCTTCCTGAGCGCGGCATCCACGCGCTACCCGAACTCCTTGCAAGCCATCTCGGACCTTCCCACATCGTTCTTTCAGCAGAGGCTATCCGGATAACGGATCGAGAAGTTGTGCTAGCATCCGGCGAGACCCTGCGAGGAAGAAGGGTAATCTGTGCAACGGATGCCTTGCGGGCAGCAGAGCTTGGCTCGGATACACAAACAATGCCTTTTGGCGGCTGCGCAACGGTCTATTTCTCTGCGCCTCATGCGCCAGTATCAGAAGCAGTGTTGTGCCTTAATGGTCGCAGCGAAGGCTTGGTAAATCACGTGGCCGTGGTCTCACACGTTCAGCCGTCCTATGCTCCAATAGGTCACCACCTAATCTCGGCAACTGTCGTGCTAACTAACCAGAGTCAGCTATGGCATAACAGTGACCTGGCCGAGCTTGTGCTTGCTGAGCTAGCTAGAACGTGGTTCGGCGAACAAACGAAAGGGTGGAGGCACTTAAAGACCTTCTTAATACCTCAAGCCGTGCCCCTTCGCCCGCGGTTGTCTGCTGGCTGGTGTCAACGAGATGGGGTCTTTTATGCAGGTGACTACCTCTCATATGGATCGCAAAATGGTGCCCTTGCCGCAGGTCGCTGTGTGGCCCGTGAAGTGCTCGAGGGATTGGGATCCTCAAGCCACCTTTCCTGATTAACTGCAGAGGTCGCTACGCTTAAGCACCAAGGCCGTGCGACTTGGGAGGTAAAGCCTCAGCTGCCCATCAGCAGTTGCAGCCACATAGCGCACTGCGTGATCCACTCGATTATACCCGCCGAACTCAGAGGCATCTGAGTCAAGCACTATAGAATAGCTTCCGGGATTACATCCAATAGCGCGTGATTCATACGAGTTGGTCGGATGAAAATTGAACACGAACAGCAATCCCGCTCGCTCAAACGCGAGCACCATATCCTGTATATGCTCATAGTGCTTGTATGGCCACGGCACCGATAGAAACTTTGCACGCTCCTCTAAGCGCAACATTGCCCGGTCGAAGGCAGCCAAAAACTTATACTTAAGCGCTGGGTTGTCGCACAGGCTCCACTGTCTGCGCGCATACTGGTAAGACCAACCGTTCCCTTCACGCGGAAAATCTACCCACTCAGGGTGACCGAATTCATTACCGATGAAGGTTAGATAGCCATCGCCTGCCGTAGCACAGGTAACAAGACGGATCATCTTGTGCAGCGCCATGGCACGGTCGATTACCAGGTTATGATCATCAACCTGCATGTGCCAGTACATCTCTTTGTCAGCTAGCCAAAACATTAAGGTCTTGTCGCCTACCAAGGCTTGATCGTGAGATTCAGCATATCCGATAGTGCGCTCATCTGCGCGCTTATTAGTAAGCTCTCGCCACAGCTCACTTACGTTCCACTCTTCATCACGCGCGTGTTTAAGCAGCTTTATCCAATAGTCCGGTGTCCCCATGGCAAGGCGATAGTCAAATCCAGTGCCACCATCTTCAATCGGCGCAGCTAATCCAGGCATACCGCTAACCTCTTCGGCAATCGTTATTGCATCGGGCCGAATAGTGTGAATTAGCTTATTTGCAATCGCTAAATAACTCATGGCGTCTTCGTCTACATTTCCGCAGAAGTAGTGCTCATATGAAGCAACCGACGACCCGAGCCCATGATCGCAATAGATCATGCTCGTCACTCCATCAAATCGAAACCCATCAAACCGGAAGGCATCAAGCCAGTAGCGACAATTTGATAGCAAGAAATGGAGCGTCTCAATCTTTCCATAGTCAAAGAGGCGACTGTTCCATGCGGGATGCTCACCGCGATCCCCCTCGTGAAAGTAGAGCGTGTACGAACCATCAAACCTGCTTAAACCCTCGACTTCGTTCCGCACAGCATGCGAATGCACGAGATCCATAATAACTGCTATCCCCAAGCCGTGCGCAGTATCCACCAATTCTTGCAGATCCTCTGGCGTTCCAAAGCGGGACGAAGGCGCAAAAAAGCTTGAAACCTGGTAACCAAATGAGCCGTAGTACGGGTGCTCCTGAATAGCCATGAGCTGTATGGTGTTGTACCCACCGTCTTTGATGCGTGGCAGGACGTTTCGTGTAAAGTCACGATATGAACCAACCCCCGCCCCTTCCTGCGCCATACCAACGTGCGCCTCATAGATCCTAGGGGCCTCAGTGCGTGGAACGATGAATGAATTCCTCCATCGATACGGCTGCGGAGGATCCCACACCTGTGCACTAAACGCGTGTGTCTTTTCATCTTGAACAACTCTTCTGCAGAAAGCCGGAATGCGCTCACCTGAGCACTCACCGCTGCCCTCTTGCCACACCACTATTAGCTTATAGTGATCGCCGTGTTTGAGAGCAGACGCTGGAAGCCGAATCTCCCAGACTCCATGCTCGACACGCGTTAAGTCATTCTCTGGGCGCACTTCCCACTTACAGAAGTCGCCAGTGAGAGAAACACGAGATGCATGGGGGGCCCGTTCGCGTAACACCCAGCCCTCTGAAGAGCGATGCAAACCGAAGAACTCGTGGCCCGACGCAAAGTCAACCAACGAGGTAGTGCCCTGCGTCAGCCGCAGCACCTGACTATCGATGCGCTTAGCCCGATATTCAATCGAGTCAGCATACGGAGTTAGCCACGGATCAATTTCGACGATGCGGGGTTGCTGATGTGTCATGAGGAGCTGGTCTCGTTTCTTTTAGAGGTGTCAGTGTACGTTGCCAGAATCAGGCGGCGGGGCCAATAGCTAACCTATAATCTAATCTGGTTACATTACAGCATTACCTAATAGAGAATCGTGTTTGTTTTTGCTACAATTAAAAACAAGAGCCTTGGTGGTGCCACGAACCTGTGTCATTCAATGTAATACCCCTGTGCAGCTTGATAGTATGGATTCAAAAACTACCCCGATTCTTCGTGCCTTAACAGTTGTTGATGGTACATCTGAGGAGGTTGTCGAGATAATTGAGTTTCAATCATTTGATCTTGCGCTCTTTACAGAGCAGTTTGACGTTCCAGTGCAGTACGATCCAGAGATGCTCGACCGTTATGCGGTGGGGCCGGATGATGCCGCATTCGTTATCTCAGCTCTTTCTGTTGAGGTAACTACAGATCTATCTTTTGATTTCACTCGCTATGCATACTTCATAGAGGCCTACAGCAGAGACTCCTAACAGCGACCGCGTAGCTGCGCTTGGTCTAGCGGCACAGCGCAGTGCTCCTTCACGCATCGAAAGCCTGCTCATATTCTCTTGGCCCACGGCACTCTATTCTCCCTGCAACAACATGCACGAAAAGAAAGAACAGAAGGCCTGCCTGCCCTGCGAGCACTAACTTTCTGCTCAGAACTGTAAGGACACCGGAGGATTTATGGAGCGTACACAAGAAGAGAGTCGGCATCGAGAGTCACTGGCAGCGCCAATCGGGGCCGCGTCAACATTTGTAGCAGGTATAGCTGTCGGATCGCTTGTCATGTATTTTCTTGACCCACGGGTTGGCGCCGCTCGGCGGGCCATTGCGCGAGATAAAGTTACCAGCACAACCGCTCACTCAACGCATCTTGCAGGAAACCGCCTCCGCCACCTGCGAAATCAGGTTCAAGGGCTGTTAGCATCAACGGCGACCTGGCTGCAAACTACCGCGCCAGCAAGCGACACAAAGATAGCCGGTCGGATCCGCTCAAGATTAGGACGCGTTACAGCTAACGTTCACTCAATAGCAGTGGATGTGCACGACGGAGTAGCAACACTTTCGGGGCAAGTGCCTGAGCCAGATATTGATTGCGTTGTTGATGAAACGAAACGCACCTTCGGTGTGCGTGAGGTCGTAAACAACTTGCAACGCTGTGAAGAGATCAAGGCACCGCAGCAAGCCGAAATCCCTCAGGCTCACGCAGCTAGCTAAGGCATGGTCGTGTGGAGCAAGTGATTACAGGCACTTGAGCAGGGACAAAGGAAATGTGTTATCCAAAAGGTGAAACCTCTCTTTTCAACACAGCATCGTAATCAAGGAATAGTGCTGTGCTGTATCATCGGGGGCCGGAGACGCTTAACACGCGTCTACCCCCCTCTTGAAAGGTTACCTTCCTCATGAACTCGGTATCTTACTCGTTTACCCTCGATAAGGATGAAGAGAAGTTGGCTCAGCTGCTAACTCGAGACGCCTGGATGTTTTTCAGTCAACAGATATCGGACCGTGAAAGCTTTCACCTCAAAGAGATCCCCATGATGCCACGTCGTGGATCGTTTGAG
>JBIKWG010000033.1:0-16592 GCA_044356425.1 Bdellovibrionota bacterium
CGATTTTGATGGAGTTCTTGGACGCACGCATGAGGATAGTTGTCGCGCCTGGAGTGAAGCATGCCGAGCCTTCGGCGTATCCTTCGATGAAGAGGAGTTTCTGCTCGCCGAAGGAAAGCGGTCTGTTGAGTTCATCACCCAAGCCCTCGCTAAGCAGGGGAAACCGCTTGAGTTGGCACAAGACCTAATCTCACTTAAAGACTCGCTGTACCGCTCTCAGAATCGTTTCGCATTTTACGACGGAGCGCCCGAGTTGATGGCACGTCTTAAGGCTGAAGGCTACCAGCTAGCTGTTGTCTCAGGAGGCAGCCGAGCGCGATTGCAGAGCGGATTGGCAAAAGACCTTCTAATGTCATGTGACGTCGTCATAACAGGCGATGACCTGCGGCGCGGAAAGCCGTCACCTGAGGCCTACCTGCGAGCAGCTGCAGAGCTGGGGGTATCACCAAAGGAATGTCTTGTAGTTGAAAATGCTCCACTAGGAATTCAGTCTGCCAAAGCTGCTGGAATGCCGTGCGTTGCATTAAGCACTACCCTGTCGGTAAAGCACTTAACGCAAGCAGATGTTGTGCTTGATAACCTCGATGAGTTGGTGTCGATCCTCGAGCGGCATGGCTTGCTGTACGCACTTCAGCAAGTTGTAAGCTAGTCATTGCAGGCTTCTTCCGCTTTTCAGGGAGACGCAAAAGCGATGTGGTGATAGGATCGGTGCGTTGATTGTTCGTGGAGCAACCTATGGAATGCCGCATCTGTGATAGCACTAATCTTGTACCAGTATTGGATCTAGGCCTACAGCCGTGGGCCAACAATTTCTTAAGAGAGACAGAGTGTGGACAGGAGCCAAAGTATCCGCTGGCGCTAGTCTACTGCCAAGAGTGCGCCTGTGTGCAGCTTGATTACACCGTTCCAAAAGAGGTGATGTTTGCAAACCATACCTACGTTTCTGGCACAACACAGACGTTGGCCCGCCACTTCCTAGAGACTGCGACCACGGTGGATGCGCTTTTCACCAAAACTAAAAAACAGAAGTCGGTGCTGGATATCGGTTCAAATGACGGCACTCAACTTAAGCAGTATAAGTCGCTTGGTTTTGATGTGCTAGGAGTCGAGTCGTGTGGTCGTATCGCTGATCTTGCCAATTCACAGGGCCTTCCAACCGTTGCAAAATTCTTTAATGAGGAAACAGCAAAAGAGCTTGGCAGGACGTTCGATATTATTAATGCGTCAGGGGTGTTTTTTCACTTAGAGGAGCTACACTCTGCTACTCGTGGCATTAAACTAGCTTTAGCAGCGGATGGTGTCTTTGTCGTGCAGTTTCTTTACATGAAGAGCATCGTTGAGAATCTTGCATTTGATCAGATCTATCACGAGCACCTTTTGTATTACACCCTTCAGACTATTGAGAAGCTGCTTAATCGACACGGACTAACTGGTTTTGATGGGTATGTCTCGCCAATTCATGGCGGGTCAGTAGTGCTGTTTGTGACTCACCAGGGGGGTGAAAAGCCCAAGAGCGAGCGGCTTCAGAGGCTGATAGCAGAGGAGGATTCTGCAAAAAGTAACGATATTGAAAGCTATCGAGTTTTTGCAGAGCGGGTTGCCGCGATGAAGCGTGAAACTATCTCTTTCTTAGAGACTGCTAAGAGGGAAGGGCGCACAGTGTGGGGCTTCGGTGCACCGGTAAAAGGAAATACCTTCCTTAATTACTGCGGAATCAGCACGAACTACCTCGACTGTCTGGTAGAGAAGAATGAGCTCCGTCGTGGGCTCTACTCACCAGGAATGCATATTCCTCTCGTTATTGAGAAAGAGATCACAGATCATCCAGACATCTACTTCTGTCTGGCTTGGAACTTTAAAGAAGAGATATTAAAGAACAACCAGCACCTCACTGAGCAGGGGGTATCTTTCTTCTTTCCCGTAAATCCGAGACACTCCGCATGAACATTCTTGTAACAGGAGCAACGGGATTTTTAGGAACTCATCTGTGTGAGCATCTGCGAAGGCACGGGCACACGGTAACGGGGCTCGGTTCAAAAGATTGCGATTTGACCGTGGCGGGGTCTCTCTCGCGCTTCGATAGCGTTGCTTGGGATCAGATATATCACCTCGCCGCCTGGACCCAAGCCGGAGACTTCTGTTTAAAGCATCCTGGTGAACAGTGGATTAAGAATCAGCAGATAAACACCAATGTTCTCGACTGGTGGCATCGCGCGCAACCTCAGGCAAAAATGATAGCTATCGGCACTAGCTGCTGCTATGAGCCTGGCACTCCGCACGTAGAAGAGCGATTTCTGCTAGGTGAGCCGACAGAGAGTCTTTATACCTATGGAATGACAAAGCGGATGCTGCTCATCGGATTAAAGGCCCTGCAGAAGCAGTTTGGCTTGCGGTATCTATTCGTTGTTCCATCAACGCTTTACGGTGCTGATTACCATCTTGATGGTCGCCAGATGCATTTCATTTTTGATCTTCTTCGCAAAATCGTAAATGGAAAACGGTATAGTGATGCAGTTGAGCTTTGGGGTGATGGAAATCAGCAGCGTGAACTGATTCACGTTCGCTCGTTTGTTGAGGCGATGTGCGAGCTTGCGGTCTCGATAGATAACGAGATCTTTAATATCGGCGGCGGAGTAGAGTATCCAATAAGATGGTACGCTGAGCAGCTGAGTCGCCTTGTTGGATATGATTCTACGTCTATTCGTTATGATACTTCTAAGTATGTTGGTGCAACTTCAAAAGTATTACGAATAGAGAAGATCCAAAGAGCACTACCCAGCTGGAAGCCTGTGGCCCTTGAGTTAGGCCTCAACGAGATCGTTGAATGGTATCAGGCAAACGTGCCAGAGCGTTCCGCTGCTTAGGTAGAGAAGCCGCCGTCTAGCGAATTTATTGAGTTTTACTTGGTGTGCGCGGCATCTACCCCGGGTTCATATGTTTCTTTAAATTCCTTACTTTGAGATTTGTTACTTATGCTTGCAAGTTTGAGGCGTATTTCTTTGCTGTTTGCATATCTCTTTTCTACAGAGCGGCACGCCTCTCTTCTTACTCTGATTGCACTACGCCCCGGTACCCGCAATTTTTCGTGACCGCTTGCGTTGTAGCAGCACACTAAAAGTTCTTTGCGGCGTAGTGCCTATTGGAAAAGAGCCAGCATCTCTGTCTATTTGTGGGAATTCTCTGTTTGGCCGAAAACAAAAGTTAAGCGGTCGACCCTCGACTCCTTTGTGTTGTCTGGGACTGGCACCCACCGCTTGGAGATCCTCTATATTTTGGAAGTTCGCTGTGAAGCAGCATTCGATAAGGGCTACCGGGCAGTAGATCTAAATACCAGCCTGAGTTGTCAATCGAAGCGTAAGACTTTGTCTGACCGACTAGGTCAAAGGTCTCCCTTGCGGCAAGGCTGACTACTACACGTTTTGTCTAGTCATGGGTTGTTTCCATACAAAGGTGCAGTTTTTTGGCTGTTACCACAATTTATGGCCTAACGGATCTGATTCTCCTTGCTACATGATCAAGCTTAGGTTATACGGCACCGGTGATTAGCGGGCCTAACGTTAGCGGCGCACAAACGATTGGGTCGGTAAGGAGATTTCATAAATGAAAACTATGCTCAACAATCCAGGCACTTGCGGCAAAGCTGCAATAGCTGTCATCTCTGCCATCGCTTTGCCATTTTTCTGGCCTGCTTCAGCGGCGGCCCAATCTGAGAGCGGCCTGTACTGTTTAAGAGCGAACGGTACTGTTTATTATCGAAGCCAATCGCGGTGCCTTCCTGGCGAGAGAGCCATCGGCCCTTCACTAAGGGGTGCGGTAGGAGCCACTGGGCCTAAGGGAGCTAAGGGAGCAACTGGTCCAACAGGTGTTAGCGGTGTTAGCGGTGTAAGCGGCGTTTCAGGTGTCAGCGGCGTAAGTGGCGTGGCCGGTGTTGATGGAGTAAGCGGCGTTTCAGGTGTCAGCGGCGTAAGCGGCGTATCTGGTGTTGCTGGAGTAAGCGGCGTTTCAGGTGTCAGCGGCGTTTCAGGTGTCAGCGGCGTAAGCGGCGTATCTGGTGTTGCTGGAGTCAGCGGCGTTTCAGGTGTCAGCGGCGTAAGTGGCGTATCTGGTGTTGCTGGAGTAAGCGGCGTTTCAGGTGTCAGCGGCGTAAGTGGCGTATCTGGTGTTGATGGAGTAAGCGGCGTTTCAGGTGTTAGCGGCGTAAGTGGCGTATCTGGTGTTGCTGGAGTCAGCGGCGTATCGGGTGTTAGCGGCGTAAGTGGCGTATCTGGTGTTGCTGGAGTCAGCGGCGTATCGGGTGTTAGCGGCGTATCTGGTGTTGAGGGAGTAAGCGGCGTTTCAGGTGTTAGCGGCGTAAGCGGCGTATCTGGTGTTGCTGGAGTCAGCGGCGTTTCAGGTGTCAGCGGCGTAAGCGGTGTTTCGGGAGTATCGGGCGTAATCGGCACCGTAAATCCAACAGCGTGTACCGCTCGAACTGATTCGGGTGGCAGCGCGGCTACGACCCAAGCCTTAGTCATTGATTGCGATTCTGCGGATGCGGGGGCTGCCGACAGCTCTTATATCCTCAACTATTTTGTCGAAGAAACAACAGGCGCGCCGGTCGGTATTACCTCGAGCGCGTTGCCAACTACGGTGGCGACTCAGTATGTTGAGGCTCTTACCGTCACAACGACGAGTGTAGATGGTGTGACCGGTCACACATCGCGACTAACAGTCATCTGCTGTCCTAGGTAGGTGACATAGATTCCAGCCTGATGGTGCGGTGTTGGTCGCACCATCAGGGCGGAAGATTGGTTGGAGCGTCTAGTAAGATTTACTCGGCAGCTCAACAAGATATAGTAGGGCGAAGGGATTCCTTCGCCCTATTTTTTTACGGTCTCGGTTGAGCGATCCTCATTAATGACGACGTCTATAGCGCTTGCTGTATCTCTATACCTCCTAGCCCCAGCTCTGAGCAGCGCTATCTTAGCTCGCCGCGTTGGTCACATACCATCTCTTCTGACCTTTGTAGCGGCTTTTGTTCTACAGCACCTGATGATAATTACCCTGATAAGAATCGGTGCTAATTTCGGCGCATCGCTTCTGTGTTCAGCCGCGCTCTTTCTGCTTGCTACACACACCTGCACAAAGAAATACAAGGCGCAGCCCATCGCGGTGCCGGTTGCTTTATGGCCGAAAGTCATCTACCACACACTCTCGCCTGCGCTGTTTTTTGCTGTGTTTATCGCCTATCTGCTGATTCGGTCGCACTATCCATCTATCGCTTTTATAAATAACGGTGACGAGGTTGGTGTTGAGAAGCTCTTTAACCTCTCTCTGCACCAGTCGTTTCTTTTTGGCGAGAAGTGGCCGGTTGAATGGATCTGGCTCGCTGATGAGCCGATTCGCTACTACGTATTCCTTAAATCCATGCCGGGGATAGTATCCTGGCTGGCGCGAGTGCTGTGGAACGATACCGCGACTGGTGGAGCGCTTTTTATCATATCAGAGGCCTTTTTTGCCGCTCTCACACCTGCGGTAATGTCGGCATGGCTGCTCTGGTTTTGGAGAGCAAAGCCGCTGGGCTTTGTTGGCTTCTGTGCAGTAGTTTTTCCTTTAATCAGCCTTCTCGGCTACCACTTTAAAGGGTTCTGCCTTGGGCTGCGGGCGTTTATAAATGGAACCACACTTGACTGGTGGCAGCTGGCAGACCAGGTCACTCCATTTACGCAAAGCCATTATCCCGTTTGGCTTATGTTGCTTGGCGATAATCATGCCTACAGTCAGGCCTACTTTTTACAGGCTCTGCTATGGGGCGCGGCGCTGCAACTTGCCCTGCTTGAGCGCACATATCTCGTGTTAGCAGCCTGTGTGGGTGCAATCGCTGCTGCCGTGGCCGTGAGCCATCCAGGGAGCATTTTAGTAGACCTTGCAACCCTGGCGCCATTTTTTGGCCTTATGTTTGTTGTGAGCGTGTGTCGCCAGAAGTGGGGAAGGGTCCAAGTATTGGCCAAAAACTGCCTAGTAGCAGCCGCTACTTCAATTGGTTTCTTGGCGCTGCTCTATCAATCTGTTGGAACTGTGAAGTTTGTAGTGCCCGAGCTGCGTTTAACTACTAAATTTATTGAGCTCCTATCTCAAAACTTTTCGATTCTTACAGTTGCTCTCTTTATCATCTTACTACTCCTAAAGGGAGTTATACTCCGACTTCCTTATGCACTGCTCGCTTTTTGCGGTGTTCTGGCTGTTCTTTTGCAGCTCGCAACTTCTCGTGCGGCGCTGCCGTGCGCACTCCTGCTCGCTAGCATCTGTGCGCTGGTTGCGTTCACAGCTTTAAAGCAGGACTCTGATGGGAGCGAGGACAATCCAGCAGCGCTGCAACTGTCGTTGTTTATATTTTGCACGTTCTTGATCTTAATACCACCCGAAGTAATTGCCATAGACCACGTTCTTGATAACCGCACCGATTGGATACGGTTTCAGATGAGTCTGCGCTTCTTTCCTGAAGCTGGCATCTTGGTGCCATTTGCGCTGGCACTGGTATTTACTGGTCCTTTGGCGAAGGCGTGCGACTCAAAGAAGAAGCGCTTTATTTTATACGGCGTCTGCGCACTTTTTCTGGCGATCTTGTGCGTATCACACGTCCCAGGAATTAAAAATCGAATATCGCGCACAAGTCAGGTGCGGACTGTTGATGGTTTCGCGGAGTTCTACAGACGCTATCCGAGCGATACACGAATAGTACAATATCTTAGAGACATTCCTCCTAGCTCTTCTATTATGATTGGGGAGCTTTGCTCGGTGTATGGCTATCCAGCTATCCCTGAACACTTCGGCTGGCCCGGAAGGATCGCTGCTTACTCTGGCCGCAGAGGGGTTTGTGGGTGGGGTCGGCATGCAGCGCTGTACAACTCGCCCCTTACGAAGCAAGGTTTTCGCGGGATGAAAGTTGAAGAAAAAATACAGGCATACAGCGCTATGTATCAACGGCTACTCTCTGGCCGATTTACCAAAGATGATGTGGTCATTAAGCTCGATAAGCAGGCGCTTTCAGCGCTTGGGGTGACACATCTCGTGGTGGGTGAGTGGGAGCGAAAGCTGTTTCCTCGGGTGTCTGTAAAAGATTTAGCCGAGATGTTAGGTGGCACTGTAGCGCTCAGCAATAGTGATGGTACGGGAATAGTTTTATTGGAGGTACGCAATGAGTAACACGCCTAACTCCCCGCAATGGAAGTTCTTGATAGTAAGTGCTTTGTTGATCGGCAGCTTTGCAGGAAATATCTATTACCACCGCACGGCTGACCAGTCTTCCAAGATGATGCAGGCAGACAGAATCATATCAAATGGAACTAGCTCTGCAATCGAATTAGCCAGGGCAACAGATCTCATCTCAGAAGCTCTCGTTGAGCAGCCAGGAAATCCTAAAGCACTCATGATAAAAGCGCTCTCTCTGCAAAAGCGTGGTTTGATTGATGATGCACTTAGAAACTACGAAGAGCTGACATCCGCCAGCGCCAGTCTGTTAAGTTATGGGCACTTCAACGCAGCGGTGCTTTACCAGATAACAGGTGAGGACGGTAAGGCAGAGGCCCATTACTGGCAAAGTCTTCAAGGGCCTGACATCGTTCCTATGTTCTACTCCAACCTAATTCGACTACTAATCAAGAACAAACGTCTAGACGAAGCCAAGCAGCAGCTTAAGGATGCACAGGCCCGTTGGCCAAGGGCGCCCGAGTTGCTTGAAGCTCAAGCTTTGATTAACAGCAACCGCTGATGGAACGAATGGTAACGATAGCACTTTGCGCGGTTTCTCGTTCTTGTAAGCATCTACCGCTTCTGCTCGTGCTGATGGCAAGCGTGTTTTCAGGCTATGAGATGTATGCGCAGCTCTTCTATCCTGAGCTCAATTTTAACGATGGAGCTTTTCATATCTCGGTTTTAAAGATGCTAGAGTTTGCAATCCAAGGGGGTCAAAATCCCCTGGATTTCTGGTATTCAGGAACGCCCTTCGGCTTTGCACTATTCCGCTCGTATCAGTACTTTCCCTATCTGCTTATGTATAGCGCGTATGTGGCGCTCTGGAAGGCTTTTACCCTCTCTCAGATTTTTGCAGTCGCAAATGTTTTGCTCGTGGTTTTGCTGCCCTGGTCGGTTTATTGGGCTTTTCGAATTGCCAAACTCGAAAAGATCGATGCCGCTATAGCCGCCGTTGCTTCGGTTTTGATATCCGATGGGGGTGAATTTGGCTTTGGTTTGCAAAACTATACCTTTGGCACTAATGGGTTGTACACGCAGCTCTGGGCTATGCTCTTTCTGGCTCCAGGAGTTGCGTTTGCATATAGATATCTGCTGGAAGGAAAATACCTCACGACAGCACTATTTTTCGGATTCCTTACCTTCGGATGTCACGTTGTAGCCGCTTTTGTGCTGTTTTTTTCGGCAGGGTTTCTTGCTCTGTCGTTTGTCTTCGGCAATCCCGGCGCCGGTATTGCAACTATACTCAAGCGCGTAGTTTTCTACTTCATCTTGCTTGCTCTTGTGACAAGCCATCAGTGGCTCTTTGTGCTGTGGGATGCTGCCTACATTAATCAGAGCTTACTTGAACCTCAGTGGAAGTATGCAGGGCGTGGGCTCTTCTATGTTCTGACCTTACTGTGGAGTGGCGGCTCTGCAGATGCCGGCCGGCTTCCTGTTCTTACGCTATTTATGCTTGTTGGTTGCTGTGCGGCATTATTTCAACCCCAGAAGAGTGACTTTGCAAAGAGGACCGTCTGGTTGGCCGTGCTTATGCTCTCACTCTATGCGGGGCACGAGGTGTGGGGCTCTATTTTTACCACGCTGCCTGCTGTTAGCTCGCTTCATGTCCATCGTTTTGCGGTTGGTTTTCATCTTTACGTAGCGGCCTTGGTCGGTGTCGGCGTGGGAACTATCTTAAGACTCACACAAGACTCAAAACGCGCGCTCCTCCTCGTGAGTCTTATTGTGGCTGGAGCTTTCTATCCCGCCTTCAAAGAGAGAAGTTCGATGTATCGGAATGCTGCAACGCTTCGGCATAGCGCCGGTGAGTTTATTAAGCGCAACGACCAGATCGGGCAGCTTGTCTCCTCGCTTACTGTACTGAACGATGGAATTATCTACGCCGGCGCAAGCCACAATTGGGAAGATCAGGCGAAACAATTTGGTATTCCTCCGCATTACTTTGCTACGACAGCAGGCCTTCCAACGGTAGGAGGGGCGCTGTATCACGCGTTCTCGCTGGCAGGCGAGACCCTCTTTGATTTTGATGTCCGAAGGCGAGCGCATTTTCAGCTGTATGGCATACAGACAGTGATAGCTCCAGTGAGTTGGGACGGGCTAGGTGGGTCGTTTTCTAAGCGAAGCAGCTTTGGGGGGCTCGCAATTTGGGATACGGGAATGAGCCCTCTGCAACTTGGCTCTCGCTCGTTTTTGCTGTGCGGTAATAGAAAGCAGGCATCCACATTTATGAGAAGGTGGGTACAGTCGCCCCTGGTTGAATTGGGCCAGTTTGGGGAGCTTACTTTAGGCGATTGCGCCGGTGTCTCAGGCTCAGATCTACCTACGGTAAGCTATGACGGCTTGCCGCCATCACCGCGCAGGGAGGCCGCTTCAAATGACAACGTTATCGCTACTGGCCCATATCTCCCGTGGCGGATTGAAGGAAAAGTCGAGACGAAGGCTCCTCGATTAGTCGTTGCAGCAACCGGATTTCATCCGAACTGGAGAGTGTATATTGATGGTAAGGCTAGTAAGACAACGTGGGTAACACCAGGCTTCTTGGCAGCCGAGACTGAAGCTGGAAGCCATGACGTGCGCTTTGAATACGAAGGGAGCACTTTGAAGCCGGTTCTTCTTGCCGCATCGCTTGGAGCGTTCCTCGTGCTTGCATTTATGCGCAGGCGTCAAGGGGCAAGAGGGGCTGGGGATTTTTGCGTATAGTCTCGATACATCTGTAGTGCACGAATTTAGCCGCTACCGGGTTGCCGACTGGGGCCTTGGGGCAGGTGAGGTTAGCGTCCATCCTGCTATAACTATCGTCCCACGAGCCGCCGCAACCCTGACTGAAAAAAAGCCAGCGATAGCGGATCGTTTGGCGATAAGGCCTCGTTCACTTGCCATGCATTCAATGGTCCGCCATGTGCTAGAGAGCATGCCGTGAGGTCGGCGCTTGATACTCCGCTCTCTACACGAGCTCCTGCGCATGCGAGCTGCCACTGCTTAACCAATGCAGGAAAACCGCTCATCCAGGTTGGCCTGCTGCGAGTCGTATCAACACCATTACAGAGAACGCCCAGTAGCTTTCCGCCCAGCTGATGAGCGGCAACTAGCTCATCTTGTGTGCTCGCAGAGAGCGGAAATGCTAGCTGGCGCATCAGAGATTTGATTGCAGCCGACTTTACCTCAGGGTCTTTAGCTGCGGCCAGCACATGTAGGTTAGATAGCAGGGGAGTGCCGTTTTTACGGTCTAATAGCTGAAGAGCCATAATACGCACAAAGCGGTTTCCTGCTAGCGCCTCAGACGAGGCGACGTGGTGTAAGATGCAAGAGATGGCTGCAAGCTCGTCGGACAAATAGCGATTGGCAGCGCTAGATAGCTCGTGAGGCTTCTGATCTGCATCTAAGATCGCGCGTAGCGAGTCGCTGCGGCTGCGTAGCACATAGAAAAAATTGGTTCGGCCGACGAACGAGCTAGCTAAAAGTGAGAGGTCAAGACCCGCTAGCGGAGAGCCCGTTGGGCTGCACTTGAGGGTGTCTGAAGGATCCTGAGCGACTGCGCTTATGAGTTCTTGAGTTGCTGTCCCGACATTTCTAGCATCCTCGGAGGTAATAGCTTTTGAGAACGAGAGCACAGCAGTTCGGATCGCGGCCGTGTTCTGCCCAGAGCTTTGGATATTTGCATGAGCAATAACGCTCGAGTTCATATGTGCGCGGCTAAAAAAGACGTCGAGCCCATAATACCTCTCGCCAACGAGCTAATAAAATATCGGTATCAGGGGAGGGGCAACTAGGCGCAAGCTGTCGGTTTCAGCACGAAAACGAAGCTCATACCGACCACCAAGTAAGAAATTTAAGTCGCTTTTCCCGTTGGCTGCTGTTTAGGCCTGTTTGCCAACCCGCTGCTCAACGATAACACGCCCAATCGCTAGGCAGCTCGTTGCAGCTGGAGACGGCGCATTAAGAACGTGTAGAACGTTATCAGATCGTAAGAATGAGAAATCCTCTTCAAGTCCACCATCAGGCTTAACAACTTGCGCCCGTACACCGGCGCCAGCAGGAATGAGGTCATCCTCTGTTACAGATGGCACCAGTCGTTGTAGAGCTCGAGTAAAAGCGGCTTTTGATAATGACCGATAGATCTCTGCGCAACCCATCTTCCAGTGTTTAAGGATCAGCTTTCGAAATCCATTAAATGCAAACATACCTGCTGTGTCGCCGGCATTGATCTTGGTCCATGAATACCCCTCACGTGCAAAGGCTAGCACTGCGTTCGGTCCACACTCGACTGAGTCGTCAAAGCGCCGTGTAAAATGAACACCGAGAAATGGAAAGCGCGGATCGGGCACTGGATAGATTAAGCCTCGGCATAGCTTGCGCGCTTCATCTCGTAACACATAATACTCGCCGCGAAAGGGTACGATCTTGCCGCTCGGCGTATCACCGAACAGCTGAGCGATTCGATCAGAGAAAAGCCCTGCGCAATTAATGACAAAGCTGGCGGCGATCTCTTGAAAGTTTCCTTCGAGGATCCATCCTGAGCTCTCTTTGGAAGCTTTTTCAAGGCGCGCGTTTACTTTAACCTCTCCACCAAGTCTTGTAATCTCTGAGACTAGGGCGTGTGCCACTCCCTCAAAATCAACTACTCCGGCTCCTGGCACCCATAACGCCTGAACTCCTGCAACGTAGGGTTCTTTCTCTTTTAAAGCCTCTGCAGATAGCAGCTCAAGGTTTACTCCGTTAGATACAGCACGTTGGTGTAGATTGTTCAGTCGTTCGACTTCATCGCTTGAGGTAGCGACGATAAGTTTTCCACAAAGAGAGTGCGTGATGCTGTGCTTCTGTGCGAACTCAAGAATTGAAAGACGACCTTCAGTGCACAGCCGAGATTTATACGAACCGGGCTTATAGTACACGCCCGTGTGAATCACTCCAGAATTGCGAGTACTTTGATGGCCAGCGACGGCAGCCTCTTTCTCAAGCACCAATACTTTAGAAGCGGGCTCTGATAACAGCAGTTGGTATGCGGCAGCGAGCCCTACTAATCCCCCACCTATAACGACGCAATCATACCTCATAAAACCTCCCGATCTCGTAATGTTTGTCAGATGGTAGCAACTTACCAGGCACACCCTCGATATAGAAGGTATGTTTTTACATGAGACACTACAAGCTTACGGCAGTCGGCAGCCGACCACGTCGATTCCGCTTAACGAGGTGGGGTACACCGCTAAAGATTTGGCGCTCTGCTCTACTGAGGAGGCGAGGGCACTGCTTCCGTTTGACCGGGCCCAGATGCTTCAGGTGTTACCATTGGCTGTTGTTGCGCGGTCAGATGGAAAGCGGCTGCACTGCGTGGCTCTTTCAGAATCTGTTGCAAAGCAGAGAGAGGTTAGGTTTGCCGTAGGCACGGAGGTTCTGTTAACGAGGGTTCCTGAGGGGGTGCTTAAGGAAGCCCTAATGCAGGCCTATTTCGGATCTGATGCTCGCTTGGGTGAGAGCTTTGCTCGCATAGCGAAGGAGGGGCAACCCTTGTTGAGCGAAGCCGCAACTGTGCCTAAGCCACAGGGCGAAGCGGGCTGCTTTTTGCAGAGCTTGCTTGAATATAGCGTCGTCCGCGGAGCTACTGATATTCATCTTTCACCGAAGGCATCAGGCGGCCTTATTAAGCTGAGAATTGATGGAGCTCTTTTGCAGCACAGCAGCGAGCTGTATGCACGCACCTTTCACGATCAGATGGTGAATCGCTTGAAGGTGCTCGCCAATCTAGACATCTCTTCCAAACTTCTGCCGCAAGACGGTGCTTTCATCGCCACAATTGGCGAGATAACTCGACACGTTCGGGTCAGTATTTTACCCTCAGTTTTCGGTGAGAGTGTCGTATTACGCCTCATAGGCGACAGTCAGCAGTGCTCGCTCTCGCAGTTGGGCATAGAGCCGAGCACGCTGCAGCGCATTCGCGGAGTCGTAAAAGATAGTGACCAGGGCGGGTTAATTCTACTTACTGGCCCCACTGGGAGTGGCAAGACTACGACGATGTACGGGATCGTCTCAGAGCTTGATGCGCGCGGACTGCATGTAGTAACAATCGAGGACCCGGTCGAGACCCACCTTGGAGGTCCCCTGCAAATTCAGGTACGGACTGAACACGGGTTCTCTTTTGCGAAGGCTGTTCGCTCGCTTCTGCGCCACGATCCGGACGTTGCTCTTATCGGTGAGATTCGTGACGCCGAGAGCGCGCGAATTGCAATGGAGGTCTCATCCACGGGGCACCTTACATTGTCATCTTTACACATATCATCAGCGCTGCAAGCAGTTGCGCGCTTGCGGGTGCTTGGAGTATCGCCTCGCGAAAGTGCAGCCGCAGTTCTTATTATCCTCAATCAGCGTCTTTTGCCTCGTCTCTGTATGAAATGTCGGAGAGAAGATATTCAACGTAGACAAACAGCTGCGCGACTCTACACCGCTGATGGCTGCATGGCTTGTGGTGGAACGGGTTACAGTGGCCTTGTGCTTGTGACTGAGTTACTTGATCTGCGTTCACAAGAAGCCAAAGAAGTTGTATCTAAGGAGCAGCCCCAGTCCGACCTTATTGCGGGCCTTAGCAGCAGCTCATATCTTCCTTTTCACGTCTCTCTTCAGCACCACCTGTACCAGGGCAATATCTCTTGGGCGCAGGTGGAAGAGTTTGTAGATTGCACCATGCCGGGATAATAACCGTGAGGGCCCCTTTTTCGATCTAGCGCATGTATTATGAGTTGTTACATATCTCCGCGGCGCGCGGAGCTGCAACCAGAGGGGGTGTTAGAACAGTCATTGCCGCTGATTGAGGGTAGCAGCTCTAGTGCGTAGCGAGCTATCCTGCGTGGATATATGGCACAAAAAATAAAGTCACTACCTCTGCGCCCTAACGTATGTATGCTCGTTTATCGAGCAGACGGAAAGCTATTGCTGGGGGAACGTATAAATCGAAAGAAGCACTGGCAGTTTCCTCAGGGCGGCGTTGAGAGGCGCTATTCGCTTCGAGAGAACGTTGTGCGCGAGCTCAAAGAAGAGCTTGGCATTGCGCGCACCAAGCTAGGAAAGATAACGAAGCTTGCATCTACCCATAGCTACGACTGGAAGAAGCCACCAGAGTATGCCAAAGGTCGTTGGCGGGGACAGGAGCAGACCTTCTGGTTGGTTGAGTTTTGCGGTCAAGATGAAGACATAGATCTCTGCACCTATCATGAGCCAGAGTTTAAGTCTTTCAGGTGGTGCACTGTGGCTATGGTAAAGCGGCTTGCTGCAAAAGAGAGGCTCTCTGGTTACCTCAAGCCGCTAGGGGAATTTGATGAGTTTTTGAAGAAGCAGGAAGCCACTTGTAAGCCAGCGAGGCGCACAAGACTGTTAAAGCGTCGGGCAAAACAGTGCGCATAAAGCTGCTGAAGGAACGTTGCTAATTGCAAAGAAAATAAAGCAATGGCAACCCCCATAGCCTTTTTATCTGATGCTACAGAGAGTCCCGGTTCAGGCTTTGTTGAGAAGAGATAGAGAGAAAAAGTTTGCATAAACTCTGCCTCTTTTTGCACCCTCTATTTGGCCGAAATTCAGAATGGGGGCTAGAGGCTTGATTTGCAAACTGAACAGATGCTCACAAAATGCACCTCAAAGTATCGCCGAGCACGATGAATCACCGTTGCCACGAGAGGCACCTAAAAGAAAAGGTCCGGTTTCGTATCAGGTAATGCAATGACTTCAGCGACAGCGGTTGGTGTCCGCAAATTTCAGCAGTCCAGAGGGTGGTTTGCGAAGTCCTTAAAGCTGATGCGGATGCTGGTAAATCGAGATAGGCCCGAATTTAGGGTGCTCCTTTTAGTTGTTTATTCAACAAGGCGTGGTTAACATCGCTCAGAGAACGAAGGTGTGTCAGAGGTTTATGCCAAAATGTCATCGTTGAATCTCCTTAATCAAAAGGGCTACCCTTGTCGCTAACTAAAACTAAGCCAACATCATCTAGCCAAGTATTTAAGAAGATCCGTTGTAAGAAGCAGGATCCTCAGATGGCTGAAACTATCGCGTCTGAAATGAAGACCAGCGCTGTGGTTGCACGAGTGCTTGCTGCTCGAGGCTTTAAGCCCGGAGATGAACTCAATAACTTCATCTCTCCAACACTAAAATCCGGGTTGCCCAACCCCGCAGAGCTCAAGAACCTTGATAAAGCTGCGAAGCTCATAGGTGAAGAGCACCGCAAGGGTGGCGCAGTTGCCATCTGCTGTGATTTCGACGTTGATGGGCTGTCGGGAGGCTCGATTGTACACGATTTCTTTAAGAAAGCCGGCGTTGCCTCACAGGTATTTGTTCCCGACCGTTTTGCAGACGGATATGGACTTAACGAAAAGACCGTTCGAGAGATAGCAGAGAAGAACTTTGCTGTGCTGCTTACCATTGATTTCGGCACAACTAACGTTAAAGAATTAACTGTAGCGCGTGAGCTTGGATTAAAAACAGTTGTGGTGGATCATCATCACATCAGTGCCGCGCCTCCGCCGGCTGATGTGTTTATCAATCCACATCAAGACGGCTGTCACTTTGCTGGGGCGATCGCCTGCGCTGCGGGGCTTGCGTGGTATTTAATGCTAGCGCTTCGTCGCGAGCTAAAGGCTGATGCGTTAGATGTAAAAGACTTTCTCGATCTGGCCTGCCTTGGAACTATCTGTGACATGGTGCCTTTGGTCGGGATGAATCGCGTAATTGCCAAGCGTGGACTAGAGCGGCTTACTGACACGCAGCGTCCTGGTCTGCGAGCTTTACGAAACGTAGCAGGCATTCGTGGGGTTGTGGGATGTCACGATGTCTCGTTTGGAATTGGTCCCCGTTTAAATGCTGCTGGCCGGATGGTGCATGGTGAGCTGGTTGTAGAGCTGCTAACTACCAACGATTCTAACCGAGCGGATAAGCTCGCTCGGGATCTGAACGCCCTTAACCTTGAGCGTCAAGAGACGGAGAGTGTCGTTAAGCAGGAGGCGATTGCACAGATTGAGCGCATGGGAGGGCCAGATTGGGGGCTTGTGGCGTGGAGCCCTGAGTTTCATACGGGAGTTATCGGCATCGTGGCTCAGCGTTTGGTCGAGCATTACTATCGGCCGTCAGCGGTCATGGGCATGGACAGTGAGGGTATATTCAAGGGGTCAGTGCGAGGAATTAAGGGCTTTAGCGTTGTCGAGGCTTTAGCCTCTGTTCGTGAGCATCTGCTTAAGTTCGGTGGCCACGAAGGCGCGGGTGGTTTTTCGGTTAAGGCAGAGAAGCTTGAAGAGTTTCGTGGCGCTTTTATCGCCGAATGTAAGCGGCGGCTGCAGGACATTGAGACGACACCGTATGTCGATGCTGATACTGACGCAACG
>JBIKWG010000343.1:0-3294 GCA_044356425.1 Bdellovibrionota bacterium
CCACTATGTGCTGCGTTTCACTATCTACGATCTCTTGCAGCGAATGGAGCGCCGAAAAAAAATGACTAGTAACTACGACGAGCGAAGCCACAAGCATCATCATCGGCACCAGCACCGAGACAGCCGCGATTGAAACTGAACCCCTACTGCTCCTGGGTAACATCTGCCACCTTCGAAACAATCGACCCAACCTGAATAAGCGGAATCGTTAAAAAACAAACAATCAAGCCAGCAAATGTCAGCACTAGGGGAAGAACTGCTTTCACCGGAAGCTTCGCGATCTCCTCCTCAACGATCTCCTGATACTGCAGCTGCGTTGCATCGCTCAATTCTCGAAGTGGTCGAATAAGCTCGCCACCCTGACGATACGCTAACGCAAGGTGCACACTTAAATGCTTGAGGGATGCGCAATCGATGCCAGCGGCCGCGGCATCCAGGGCATCTTCAAGCGCAAGCCCACCATTTGTGAAGACTGCAACTCTTTTAAGGAACGCCGAGGCCGGGTCATCAGCACCTGCTGCGGCCTCTGTCATAGCTGGCACGATGTCGAGACCAGCCCCGACAGCCATAACTAACCGTTCCATAACTGTCGGAATAAAAAACTCCAGCTTTCTCACGAGCTGCTGCGCGCGATTCATTATCGCGCGACGCCAGAGCGACTCTGCGATAGCTACGCCCGAGACACCCAGAACTGCACAGCGCGCCACATCACGCGTGGTAGCAAGAGCACAAAGCAGTGCAACAAGAGCCCCGCCCGCCCAATACATCCAACGCTCCCGAGTAACTGGAGCGCGGATTCTTCCTACTATGCGCCCCCGAAAAGCGCTGGCACCAACATCCTGCAGAGCAGACACCATTCCCCAGGCCACGCTATGCAGGTGAGCACGACAGAGCAGCAGCGCTCCAGCAAGACCGAGCGCGAGATAGGCTACTGCAACCGAACTCATACCCGCTCCTCTTTCCCCATACGCGACATCCAGAGTACGCCCATCACGATCAACCCAGCACCAATCAGCAACAGCTTCTGCCCAACAGGATGCGCAGCTGCTCGCTGAACACCGTCAAAGTTAGTAGCTATCTGCAGGGCGGCTATGAGCCCCGCGCACACAGCTATGCCGGATGCCGATAGTCGATGCATCGCCAGAGCTGCCCGGGTTTTACGTCGAAATGAGTGTCGCTGCCGCACGACCCTGGTAATTCGATGTAGCGGCTCTGCTAACGCACTGCCGTGCCGACGCGAAAGGGCTAAGCAGCGACGAAATAGATCGACGTCACTTGCTTGCGCATCGCGAGCAAAGGCTGAAATAGCTTGATATTCATCACCACCTGCTTCGAGCGCCTGTGCACAGCGAATTAATTCAACAGCCATCGCTGAGTCTTTCGGAAAAAACTGCCGCGCTGCGGTGAGTGCAACGAGTGGATCAACACCCGCCCGCACCGAGGAAGCCACGGACATGAGCAACGTTGGCAGGTCATTATCGAATTTCTTCCAGCGCTCAAGCTCGCGTTGACGTGCAAAGCGCCGCGCAATAAAAATTACCGCACCAAAACTGAGTAGCACTGCAACCAAACTGCTCGTAAGCGCCATTACAAGCGTGGCAGTGACGAAACCAACATGCACCCTGCGCATTGCAAGACAGCTACTCACCGAATGCAGACAGCGGCTCAGTCGAGTGTCCGAACCTCGCTCGCTAGATCGAGAGAATACTGAGACCAGCCGCTGCGCTATCCGCTTATCATGCCGCCAGAAGATCGATCGCATGTTACCTACCCATCGAAGAAACAGCTTCCCGATATGAGATATCAAGAGGCAGCTCCAAGACATCAGGTAGATCAGAGAGCTTAAAGCCGCCCGGCTGACGCTCAAGCTTATCGCGAAACGCGCTAACTTTGGTGCCAATGACCCACTGAGGCTGACCGCTCGTAGCACGATAGGTAAATATCTCACGCTGTCTTAGCACCCCATCAGCTACCGGCCCAAGCTCGCGAACCTCCATAATCCGGCGCGCTCCTGTTGAGCGACAAACATCCACGACCACGATTACTTGCACAGCTGTTGAAACCTGGAGTCCCAGCAGCGCCTTATCGGCCGAGCGCTGGGCTCTTGAGAGAAAAAGTTCTAATCGCGTAATTGCATCGGCAGCACTTCTACCGTGCAGCGTTGAGAGTCCAGGATGACCTGAAGCACACACGTCTACGAACGCTTCTGCCGCCTCTGCATCTCTAATTTCTCCGAAGATAATTCGATTCATCGCCATACGCATACCGGCCCGAATGCACTGTGCTGGAGAGATACGACCAGAGCCCTCAAGATTTGCCTCGCGTGTAGTGATATAGCGAACATGTGGATGGTCGAGACGAATTTCAGGCGTATCCTCTATCACAAGAACTGCTTCTTCAGCTGGAATGGTGCCAGCTAATGCGCGCGCCAGTGTTGTCTTACCGGTTCCTACCTCACCAACTACCATGAGAGTTCGGCCTATTCGAACGATGCGCTCTAAGTAGGTAAGCACAGGTTGCGGAGCAACTCCTAATCGTAGCAGGTCAGTGAGACCGACCGATGTGAACCGATTTATTCGAATAGTGAGGTACGGTCCCTCATCACACAGCGATGAATGCACTGCATGTATTCGCACGAGCGGACCAACCATTCCGTCTGCAATCGGATGCTTTGTTGAATATGAAGTCCCAGCGCGCTGTAACAACCGCTCAACAAAGACCTCATACGAACGTTGATCAGGAAACCTACACTGCGTCCGGATGCTTCGTCTTCCCTGCTGAATGGCGATCTTGCAGTGACTGGAAACGATCACATCAGACACGGTAGGATCGTCTATCAAAGGTTGAAGCACTCCAAACGACCGCGTGTCCCACTCAAGATGCGAGAGGATCTCATCGCGCTCAAAACTAGAAAGCTGAACACCTAACCGGAGCGCAGCCTCAGCAACTGCTGCGCGCATTTCGGTATTGTCCGGTAACACTCGCTGGCCATCGTTGCTGAGGCTTGCTTGACGACGAACTTCATCGAGAACGTGCGCCAAGATCGGGCTTAAATTCGGATTTGCATCTCCCTGCATACTACGGCGCCTCCACTTTGCTGGCCTGTTCAGGGGCATCAAACCCTGCCGGCAGGGCCTGCGACGGAATCCATGCTCCATCAACAAGCGCATACTGCTTGCGCTGCGTGCCTTTACCAAACCAAGCTACCCCCTGCACCCTGCTGGTGGTTGCGCTGCCTTCTCCTGCAGACAACTCACGAGCGGAGAAGCTGGTAGACCTCCAGCTTTCTTCATC
>JBIKWG010000063.1:0-13239 GCA_044356425.1 Bdellovibrionota bacterium
TCGCGATTACTGCGCAGAACGAGGGCTATCTTGCCAAGTGGCACCGCTGTATTGATTGCTAGGCACTGCTCCTGAGTAACCAAGAGCGTAACGGTGCTCGGTATGCTGGCCTGGCCCTGCTCCTCTACTGGCGACAACGAACGCTCGGTTGAAAGCACGCGCACCTGCTCAGCAACGACCCTTGTTCGATCGTTCTGAACAAGCAGCACATCAACAACCGATCCACTCCGAGCCCATCCCTCGACCGCAGTTGTTGCATCAACTCTAACGGTCATGGCCCGCATGCCGGGCGGAATCCGACCAACCATCGGATTGCTAGTCTCGTCGACTGAACCGAGATTAGCATCTATGATCGGAAGACCGCCCGGCAACGACACCATCGCCACCAGTTCGCGCACCTTCCCGAGATCTCGCACAGCGCCCCCTGGAAGCTGATGCTCGGGAAACTTCTCATAGCGCACTGGGATGTCTCGCACAGACATCCCCGCTGGCACTGGTTTCTGAGGGACAGGGACCTCAACAACGTTAAACTCGGGGACAAACACCCGCGATCGCTCGCTCTGCTGGTGCAGCCTGCCTGGCTGCGACCCAGTTACGTAAGCAGCGCCTGCAACACCACAAACGACCGCAACCATTCCAAAAATTCGCGCCGCTGAGGCCATCTGGCGCGCTTGAGAAGCTGACACATGAGTGACCACGGATGCTCTCCTATCGATTAGCGTTGTCTATGAAAGTTCCGCGAGCCTTTGCCCAATTACCAACAGAGCCGATTAGCCCGCTAATGTTGGTTCCCATTGTATTCAATGAGCTCCACAACACCCCCGCCACTATTGCCGCACCTGCGCAGTATTCAAGTAGGGTGTACCCTCGTTGACGTCGATTGCCTTGCTTTGCCATACATATCTCCCTTACACAGTTGTTATACCCATCGAACCACTATCCAATGAGACCCTCTATCGGCCGAGGAATACGGGCTTGGATACCAAAGCCTCCTCGCCTCCTACAGCGCCAGGCAATCCGCGCACAGGCGTCGGCAGAGCTCGCCCGGAGGCCGCTCGGTCAACGCTGTCGCGCATAGCTGCTGCATGGCTTCGTAAGACTGTTTCACCGGCAGTATGCGAGCCTGCTCTTTTCGTTGACCTAAACAGCGCACACCGACTAACCATCCGTCTAATAAATCCCGCACGCGGCTCTCTTTCCAAAAAAAGCATGCGCTCGTAGGCCCGTCGCAAGTCGGCATATGGAGTGCGGCCCGAGCACGCCCACTGCGCGGCTCTGCGAGAATAAGGAATTGTCGTTAGCGCTAACTCCCGCCCCGGGACACAAACTACCTCAGATGTTAAAAGCGCAAGGGGCGCACACGCTCCTCCTACATGATTAATAACTACCGACAGTTTTGCCTCGTGAGCTACGCAGCCAGCTAGCAGCGTGAGTGCTTGGCGATTTGCATAAGCACCGGACGGGTCGCGATTAAGCACAAAAACCACCTCGTCTGCCATTCCCATTACAGCCTGCTGCGTGCTACGTAACAACGGCGAGGCATCCACAACAACGCGATCGAACTGAAGAACAAGTGCGTCAAGAACTGCCGCTAGAGCACGACTTGCCTGGGGAGAACAAAAGAGCGAAGCATCGGCGCAGACAGGTGGTGGCGCACAGAACAGCCGCGAATCTTTCTCGTTCCACACAGGGCGAATGCACTCAGTAATCGTCTCGACTGTAACGACTCGCTGCTGATCGATCAGCAATTTCAGCGGTTCATTGATGAACGGACGCACCTGAAGAAATCGCGTTGCATCCTGCGAAGCGACATCACAATCCATCAGACACACCCGCTCGCCGTGCGACGCCATTCCGTCCGCAAGCGCTGCCGCCGTAAACGTTACTCCGACTCCACCGCGCGCTGAGGTGACAAAAACGAGCTTTCCTCGCTTCTTTGCTCCTACACGACGTCGCAATAGCAGCAGTCGCCGGATAAACTCATCTGATGAGGCTGTGTTAAGAAGAACGTCGTCAACACCAAGCCGTCCAAGCTGTTCGATTCTTCCGAAGCTACATGTAGCGGCGTCTAAGACGCATATGAGAATTTTACCCTGTAAATACGGCCGAATAGTGGAGATATACGAGGCGTCGCAATCCAAAAGCTCTGGCCCAACCACGCATACATCGATTGAACCGTGATATCGGATCTCCTCTGGGGCGATGAGATTGATGGATACTCGAGGAAGGGACACCCGCTGATCTGGACTAATCCATGTCCATCTCTCAATCAGAGCAGCCAGCTTTCGCCGGCCTTCTGCGCTTAGATCGACAACTGCGAGCTCGATCATTAAGATCTCCTTGAGATAAGTTCGACATTTTCAGTGCCTGCACAATCGCGGCACCCTCACTTGTCAAAGGCTCTCAAGGAATCGGACCGTAGCACAAAGAGTTGCTTTCTGTTCTGCGTTTTTTACTGGATTTCTGACCTATCCTAGAAAGCGGCTAGATACTTCCCGTTTTTTACCTATAATGACAGATTACAGATGCGCCACTGAAAAATTGCCCTCTGAGTTGGCCCCTCTGAATTGAAACGAAGGATTCGCCATGTCAGCGCCGTCAAACGTTACGTTTACCCAGAGCCGCAGTTGGCTTACGGGTCGTCGTAAATCTACCTACAGCGTTACGAGTCCGTGCACAGAGCTCGCGTTATCGCGGATTATTCACGGATTTATGCAACTTGTCGTGCCAGAGATACTGCACCCCGCAACAGGAGAGCTCCTGCACAACATTAAAGGGCGTAACCCTACTAACCGACTTCTATCTGAGCTGCCCATTCCTTTGCGAGATGAGACATTCTGTGTTGGTGGCAAAATAGCGCGCGTGCTGGCTGACAACGAGCTTCAGTGGGAAGACTTTTCTATTAGCAGCTTATCACACTTCAAAAACTTCTCAGGTGAAACAGCTATCGTCTTTACACCCGAATCAATGAGAACTTCAAATATACCTTCCTGGCTTCCGAGTCGGCTCATCGGGGCTGCGGCTCCGGTGCACCCACGCTTCTTTCGCTTTGCAGTTGAACATTTTCGCACTCTACGGTCGTTTGCCAGCATTAGTGCGATGCCTGAGGTTACTGAGTCTCTCATAGTTGACTGCTCAGAGAGCCTTCTCTCACTCCGCATTACGATTGAGTCTAGGAAGCAGATATCCCCTGAATTACTCGACTCGGTCCCGTGCCTTTCCTCAAGCTCAAGGATGTTGTCGCGGATCTTTGGCTGGAATTTTTATGAAGACCTTAAGAGCCGAGGCTATCGCCAATAAGGTAACGATCTATTTCGCTACGACGCTTTACCCGTTGGCGTTCGACTCTTACTGACCTCAGAACCTTCACCTTTGCGTTGTCTGGGCACACCGTACTTGCGAACCAACATGTCCCATACTCTCAGGCTGTGGCCCTGATACGTACCATTCAGAAGCCCCGGGAATTTCTTATCAAAGAGCCGCTTCGGAATCTGCAAGACAATATCAGCTGCTGGCGCACTGTTGGAAACGCGCCGATCCAAAAAGCGCACATAATTTTCCATCACCTGCGGATCGAAATCAACACACTCACGAATTACCGTGGACAGCGGTGCTCGAAACAACATCTGCTGCTTGCCACGCTTTAGGTTTCGAGCAACTCGATTCAGCTCGAGGAGCACTAGCTCTGCCATCTGCTCGCTATCATTTGTCTTCTCAATCACCTCCCGCTGGCTGATCAGCCCTTGCAACGCGAGTGCGAGAAAGTCTCGATCCTGTTGAGAACATGCGCGCGTGATTACGGTAGCAAAACGTTTACCTGCTAAATCTGCCCGGGATTCGGTTGCACCGATAGCATCACGAACCTGAATGAGCATCAGCGGGTTAGTTCGCTTAAGCTCCCTGATCTCGCGCATGAAGGTGTTTAGCTCTTCGCCGATAAACTCACTGGATATAAGGCACAGAACAAAGTCGGGTTCAGCCACGAGCCCGAAGGCCTCTTGGAGAGAACTGACGACCTCAAAACGCTCAAAAGACCAATACCGCTCGAGCTGCTGCTTTAAAAGAAGCCCCGCCTCGGGCTTCCGATCAATCAAAATGGCTGATAATCCACTCGTCATAGAAAGGGGTATTCGACGACCTCAGCTGCAAGCTTAAGATTATGCGCTCTATCAATTCACAATCCGCGTTTTTCGTAGCGTGCCTCCGCCTTTTATCATACACTTATCAATGAATCCCATGATGACTTTCTTTAGGCGACAGCTACTCTTCCGCTCCCGTGCTCAACAGCTCACCGTGTTAATGGTGGTGCTTTCAATAGTTCAAGCCGTGCTATCTAAGGCGCAGGCAGCTACCCTGTTTTTCATGCCGCTGCGGACGGTCTCGCATCTTGAAATATGGCGGCCTTTTACGGCGCTGTTTATCTCTGTAAGTCCGATAGAGGTAGTTTTTGGTGGGCTGATTATATACAGCATCGGAAGTGCACTTGAATCACGAGCTGGCAAGAAGCGCTTTCTTGCAATCGCCCTCGGCATTCCGCTGGTAGCGCATCTACTTACCATCCCGATCTTCTTGGTCTGCTCTTCGCTTCCAGAGACTGCGTACCCCGGGGCACGGAGCGTTGTGACTGCTATCTGGATTGCATTTGGCCTTGTCGCATCATTTTCGGGTCAGATGCTTCAATTCTGGGGAAATCCCGTATCCGGCCGAACCTTTGCCCTCTTTGGTGTAGGGTTTGTGGTGCTCTCAGCGGTGTTTGGTGGTTTTGTAGACGTATTACCTGAGCTGATTACGGCAGGATTAACATACGCCTACCTTCTGCGAAGAGGTTCGTTTGATATCAAACGCCGCATGGAGTTACTTTACTACAACTGGAAGTTGCGTCGACTCAAAGCAAAGAAAGGATTTCGTATCGTGCGTGGGTCAAAAGAGGGTAATAGCGACTCGTCTCATCAGATCCACTAAACTCATTCAACCCACCGATTAACTACAGAAGCATCAATTTGTTGCAGCATCTTGTCCACGCCAACGTCTGCTAACCAACAAACGCTGCCAAGCCGAAGAGGATCGCCAATACTAGGCTGATTACAAAGCCGACGAACGCCGCTGCTGGCTTTCCATGAAGCTCTACCGTAGGACGCAGATCAAAATGAGCTGAGACCGGAAGCAGCAGCGAGAGCAATCCGACGAATACAATAGCCGCCCCTACCAGTATCAAACTCATCACACCAACTTCTTGGCTCTCCTCGACTATCTTCGAAAAGTCACTCAGCGCAACCTGCCCCATCCGGATAAAGAGCGGACCGCGAGAGTCGTCGCCCAATAGCGTCACTTCACTTTTCTGGACGGCTAAAACGGTATAATCACCGGGTAGCAGTGCTTCGTACCACACCCTCATATCCCCCAAAGCAGGGCCGCTCGTGCTAGCTGATCGCCGGATATAGACTCGCCCCTCTTCTATCGACAGGGCGGGATTGTTAAGCATCTCTTTAGTTACGGGAAGCGGTGATAGGCGAACGATTTTTGACATCACCTGCGAGCCATCAAACCCGCCAAATCGTACGTCGCGAACACGCTGCTCTACCGGAGCAACTTTTAACAGCGGGTTCTCATGTCCTTGAGGAATCACAAAGGAAAACGTATCTTGCTCTCCTTCATACCATCGCAAATCGTATGCAGGTGCTGAATCACCGGCAGCGCCTGAAGCCCTACGCTCGACCCATTGATACATCTCAACTCTACGCCGCAAAACAAGATAGGGTGCTGGTTTTATAAAGTCATCGCCAAGCGACTGAGATGATTCAAGCCTTGCCGCGGCTAGCACAAGCTTATTGTTTAGGGCAGTGTCTGGCACCCGCGCATCTATCTCGGTCGTTGCTGAAACAAATTTCTCTAGAGCCTTATCAGAGCGAGCGCCACCAACAGTGCTTCCCCACATTATTCCAAAGCCAGTAACAAGCGTAACAACAGCTAGAACATACCGACTTCTGCGCGCAACTTGACTAACGATCTGGGACAAACCACTCATCTTGAAAATACACCAGCTAAAACTGCCCTATAAAACAGCGCGATTGATTTAGCATCCTTCAGTCTTCCTGAGGTTATGCTACCCTCCACCTCTGAAAGTGACATAATTACGACACGAATATCTTCATCCTCATCGGCAAGTGCCCTACTTTCAAAAAGCTTTCGTGCATAAAAGATATGTTGACGCTCATTACAGAAGCCTGGTGCGGGAACTAGCTGCCCTAATGAAACCAACTCGCCTGAAGCCATCCCAATCTCTTCTTGAATTTCACGCATAGCACATACAGCAGGATCTTCATCACGTTCAAGGGTTCCCGCAGGCAACTCAAGAAGCGTTTCCCGCAGCGCAGGACGATACTGCTCAACCAACACAACTCTTCCATCATCAAGTATCGGCAGAATTACCACAGCCCCTGGGTGCTGAACGGTTTCATAGGCAAAAATCTTTCCGTCCGCACGCTCAAGCTGCTCGCGCACTACGCTTAGACGACCTTTATACAACAGATCTGATTGTAATACTTTCATGCCGTCTCCGGGTTCCTAAAAAATGGCTCTGATTAAACAAGCTGTAAGGCGTAGCAACGGCACTCTGCACCCGACAAGGCAGTTAAAAATTATCTACGATTTACTCTCATAGAATCTGAAATTCCCCGCCCGCCTCCATGTAACTGCTCATTTTTATTACATGATAGTTAAAATACTGGAATGCAAAAAAGGTGCTGCTGCCTGCATTTTTGAACGGGCTTTTCTATAGCTTTCAAGCAACGTTGCCGAACTCTCTGTAGAGCTCAACGCAAGGGCCGGTCCCTAACGGAGAGAGGCGCGGGTAGCCAACGACAAAATGAATCAGCACTCACATGCCGGTTATCACTAGCTACCGAAGATAGAGAAGTTGTGGAGAAATTGTAGCGGAAGAAAATGCCACACACCAACCTACAGCTCAACGAGATACACGGCTGCTCGGCCAAAAGCTGGGAATATGCGACAGCCTTTGCTGATTCCCTCGGGACACTGCCAGCTTCAGTCACCAGCTTGGTGCGATTTCTTCTTCAAGACGTCGAACAGAATCCGAGCATAATCAGTCCGAACTCCACATTTCTGCTTGAACGCCTGCTCAAGAGCCCATCGTTTCAGGCGCCCTACTTTCACGCCATTTCTATGTTCTGCCCAGAGCGCCTTACGGCTCCCACTACGCCCTTTACAACGCGCACTTTTATTGAGTCATTCTCGGCTACTGAGCACGCGATATTCACAGGAATGATCTTTCTTCACCGACAGGCCAGCAGATTTACAGACCACGCGCTGTTTGAGACAGCCACGAGCTGGCTACAACGAGGATTGAACCTTGGATGGCTTATCGGACGAGCACTTGAGCCGGTTGGGCCAGCACACGGCCTATTAGTGGGCAGCTATAAATGGCTCGGGGTGCTGCCGTTTATAAGACACGACCCAGAGGGATTCAAAGCGTACACCCAGCATCTGGCAACCAAGGATTTCGCATCAACTGACAGCGAATTCGAGCTGTCGCACTGGGAGTGTAATTCGAGTCAAATCGGGATCCTGCTACTTCAGCGCATGGGGTTCGGCAGCTCTCGCCTCAGTCCGCTTATGCGGGCCACTATGGCACTAGCGACAGCCCCATCAACAGAACCGGGCGAACTCGGCTTCCGCGCCGTGGATATGTGGGTTAAATACCTTCTTGAAGCAAGCACGTTGCCGTCTGTTCCCCTTCCCGCCGCCTATTACCTATCTCCTCAAAACCTCAATGGCATCATGAGTCGACTTACGGACCCGGGTGCAAAAACTCATCGTGGTTGGCTGAGCGCTACGAAGCACAGCATCTCCATCGAGGAAACCCCGCAGCTATTCGCAGCAATCCACAATGCGCGCGAAAGCTCTGACGAAGTGCATCCAGGGAATGACCACCAGGAGCCCCCCCCTGCGGCAGCGCCCGCAGCGCCACCTGAGCCACTTGAAGACATTGATTCAATTGTAGAATCGAACTTCGGCGAGTGATCTCGGGTCGGCGATTTCTTGTAAATGCCGGACCTGCGCCCAAACTATTGCCGTTGAGAGGCGTTACAGCGTAATAATATCCTTTGAACTGCACAATAAACACGGCTACTGTACAGATGTCACAACCCCTTGAATCATGGATTGAAAAACAGGTTGTAACCGCAGAGGCAATCGGCCTCAGCGTAGTGGTGCCTGCCTACAACGAGGAGCGGCGCCTCCCCCCCACGTTGATTGACATGATTGATTATCTTGATTCATGCGGCCTGCTCTATGAAATTATCGTTGTTGATGATGGCAGCTGCGACCTTACTGCTGATGTTGTAAGAAAGTTTGAACGCGTCCGAAGCCAGGTCCGACTCATTCAGCTCGCGCGCAATTCTGGCAAAGGACATGCGGTTAGAGTCGGCGCCCTTAACTCACGTGGCGCCCGCATTATTTTCGCCGACGCAGACGGCGCCACCCCAATTAAAGAGCTTGCTCGACTAACTTCCGCCCTCGACGAAGGAGCTGACATTGCGATCGGCTCACGAGCTCTCGCCTCAAAAGACACCAAAGTTCGCACCTCGTTTCATCGAAAGTTTCTCGGTCGAATTTTCAACGGATGCGTAAACGCCCTTATTCTGCCCGGAATCGCGGATACGCAGTGCGGATTTAAGATATTCACCCACGATGCGGCTCAGTTTCTCTTTCGGCATCAACGCTCTGACGGTTTTAGTTTCGACGTCGAGATCCTATTTCTCGCGCGCCGTGTAGGCCTTACCATTCGGGAAGTACCCATAAACTGGCGTAACATCCCAGGCTCAAAGGTGAGCTTAGTGTGGGATTCCGCGCGTATGTTGCGCGATATCTTTCGATTCCGGTTCGTACACCGACACATTTCAAAAGAGAGCTTCAAGAGCCAAAGTAACGAGGCCATCCCGCCCGGGGCTCGGAACGCACTCCCTTCCTAACGAACTCTTCCGCTGTGCTGTTGCGCCGGAAAGCTGTGCTGTTGCATCAGCAAAGACCACAAACTCCTATATACCGGGCGTCTATAATCTCGGGATCATCAGAGACTCTGGTGACGTTGTTCTCTCTGTTTCCAAAAACAGAGAAGTTTTAAAGCGAAGGGCACGATGGACGCGAAAGATCTTGAGCCCAGCTTTAGCGGCCTCGTGCCGCAAACAGACCGAGAGACTTCCTCGAGTAACCCGGGGTCATAGCTTAGTGTGAACCGTTAAAGCGTGTTTCAGCACGTGCATGCTAAACTGGGTTGAATTCCATACAGTAGCCCATCGCGCCCATAGCGTTATTATGAATTGACGGAATGGGACCAAAGTTACTTACGTGGTTGGAGTGCCTAGGCTATAGAGATATATATAGCCTAGCCTAAAGGCGGCCCGATCGATTGACGGCAACGAGTTCAACATAGTGCCCGGCCGCACTATGCAAACGATCTGCTGCCTGCCACTGTTGGTGTAAATCTCTTTGCTCTGGCCCTTGTCGCTTCGGCCATAGGCAAGATCAGTAGTGGGTTGTGGATGAGCGCCGTCCGCACAACGAGCGGTCAATTCTTTTGGGGTTGTCTGCACGCTTTGCCTCAATCAGCCGCAAGAAATCTTGCCAGTGTGCGTTGGGTTCCTGCTTGGTTAAAAACCACCTCACCCATCAATTAGACAACGCTTAGCCGCAGCTCAATAGTGTATTTTGATAGCAAGAGTGCTTGTTGTTTCCTACGCACCCCTGGCGATACAAAGGCCTTGCACGCACTGCCGGCGTCAGTGATTTTTTTCAACAACCACTGACACCGGGTTCATACAGATCAACAAGACTGCGGCCAGTAAAGCTGGTCAGACCTCTATGTTTACTCGATCTACCTTGCTATGCAGTCGGCGGCGTCACTCCAGCCAAGGCATATCCCTTGCGCTCGCCGTCATCCAACTGCTGAGCTACAAACGAGCCAACCATCTGATGATGCTCCGCGATCAATCGCAAGCACTCAAATTTATCTTGTTCCGGCAAACGGGGATTAGTGAGAATACTTCGGAGGACTGCGATACAACACTCTTGACTTCGGTCGAGGTAGAACTGAACCTCTTCGATTTTTGAACGATTTTTCAAGGGGTACTCCTATTACGGCAACTGCCACATCACATTGAACAACTTACGTCACTGATACAGCTGGGGTAGTGCGTAGTTACTAGTACTACTTCTTCAACTGCTACTGACTAGCTCGGATAAAACTAGAGGCTCTGTCAGAAATGCTGGCACGAGCTCTTTTATCACACAGTATTACTTCGACCCGGGTAAGGGATTTATAAAGGCTTTTCTTTAGCCCTGCGGGGCTGGCCTGGAGAACGCTGCAAGGCTGGGAAGTAGGAGCTGCGGATCCGCTTGATTATACACAGGATCTCTATGTAACGACTAAGGTTATCGCTGCCAAAAGCTGCATAAAGCACCTATCCGTGCCATACTCCCGCCCATGAACAGAATTATCCCTGGATATATACTGCTAGACTCTGGCGACGGTGAGAAGCTTGAGCAGTTTGGCTCCAAAATCATTCGACGCCCCTCCTCTCTCAGCACGTGGAGCAAGCGACAACCAGCCAAGGTGTGGGATTCGGCACATGCCACCTACCAACCGCCGGATACCTGGAACTATGCGAACGCGCGCTTCAGCTCCGCTCAAGTCACTGTGCAGGGAGTCACTCTTGAGATCGAGCTAATGTCAAACGGCCAGGTAGGGATATTTCCTGAACACGCCCTCTACCTGCCCTTGGCAGGTGAGATCATGGCCCGACTACGTCACGAGAAGGGTCGGCCCTTGAGAGTGCTAAACCTGTTTGCCTATACCGGACTCGCTACCATGTTTTGCGCCAAGCATGGCGATGCTCAGGTAACTCATGTCGATCTCGCCAAGCGTGCAATCGAGTCTGCGAAGAAAAACGCAGCAGCCAACAGTTTAAGCCCCGATCGCATCCGCTGGATTGTAGATGATGCGCTTGCCTTTATGGCTCGCGAGCATCGCAAGCAGAGCAGCTATGACGTGATAATAATCGATCCACCGTCGTTTAGCCGGGTATCAAAAAACAACTCCTGGACCCTTGAAGAGAAGGCCCCAGAGATGGTTTCACTTGTGCTTGATGTCCTTGACTCTGCGTCAGGTGTCGTTTTCTTTACGAACCATGCATCTGCAAGCACATCAGATGTGGCGCGCAACATCGCTCTCGATGCTTTTAATGATGAGGGAGTAGAGATAGAGATCAAATCGTTGGCCTTGAAAGAAAAGAACACGGAACGTCTTTTACCCGCAGGCTCTTTGATCGTACTATCACACCACATTGCGCTTCATAGCGCGCTAGATCACTAATCTTCTGTTTTTAATTCGAGAGTATACAAGATATGACCATTACCCCTACAACTCCAGAAGCCCTTCTGCAGCAGCTATCGTGGCGCTATGCAACCAAGAAGTTCGATGCAAACAAGACTATCCCGGAGGCAACCTGGGAAGCTCTAGAGCAGTCACTAATCAACTCACCATCGTCATTTGGCCTTCAACCGTGGCACTTTGTAATTGTTAAAGATCCGGCCGTTCGAAAGGAGCTACAGGCTCACTCGTGGAACCAAACTCAAGTAGTGGATGCATCTCACCTAGTTGTTTTTGCCTCTCGAAACTCAGTTGATGCCGATGCAGTAAATGATTATGTATCACTGATTTCAGAAACTCGCGGAGTCTCTGTCGCCGCTCTTGAAGGATACCGAGGAATGATGTTGCAATTCATCTCGGCGTTGCCCTCCGAACACGGCGTCAGCGAGTGGAGCACTCGCCAGCTCTATATCTCACTTGGAATGCTCTTGTGTTCTGCCGCTGCGCTAGGAGTAGATGCTTGTCCACTAGAGGGCATCAACCCCCAGAAATACAATGAAATTCTCGGACTTTCGGAGCAGGGACTCTCTGTCAAAGTTGCATGCGCACTGGGTTATCGCGCTGCTGATGACGCCGCGGCTGCATTAAAGAAAGTGCGATTCTCTAAAGACCGTATCATATCAACACGGTAACTTTTATAGCTCTTTTTTAGAGCTCCGTGGGTGGTTTGAGGGCTTGTTAACGCCCTCAAACCACCCACTTGTTTACACCACGGCCCACGTAGACACCGTTAGCCCACCCCGTGTACTATGAGACCCATGATTATAGTTACTGGTGGCGCCGGCTTCATCGGCAGCGCATTTATTTCAGCCCTTAATAAAGGGGGAAATTCCAATATTATCGTTGTGGATGAGATCGGACGAAGCGATCGATGGCGCAATCTGGTCGGTAAATCATTCGTTGATTTTGTTAATAAGGACACATTCCTTTCGCAGATTGCGTCGCAGTCACTCTCATATGTTCCTTCGGCAATTGTACACATGGGTGCATGCTCCAGCACCACCGAGCGCGACGTCGATTATCTTTTGCGCAACAACTATGAGTATACCAAGACACTGGCCCAATACTGCCTCACAAACAACATTCGCTTCATCTATGCGAGCAGTGCGGCTACCTATGGTGACGGTTCTTGTGGATACGACGACACTGAAGCGAATCTTGAAACGCTGCGTCCTCTTAATGCTTACGGCTACTCAAAGCACCTCTTTGATCTGTGGGCTAAGCAAAGCGGCGCGCTATCAAAAATAGTTGGCTTAAAGTTCTTCAATGTCTACGGACCCAATGAATACTACAAAGCCGACATGGCGAGTGTCGTTTTTAAGGCGTTCAACTCGGTAAGAGATACTGGCAATTTCTCGCTCTTCAAATCCTACCGCAGTGATTACCAGGACGGCGAACAGAAACGCGACTTCGTTTACATCAAAGATTGCACCGACATCATGCGATGGCTCCTTGAGAATCCGGCAGTAAATGGAATTTTTAATGTTGGCTCAGGCTCAGCTCGCACCTGGAACGACCTGCTGGCTGCAATTTTCTCTGCCTTAAGTCTTCCACCAAAGATCAACTACATCGAGATGCCTGAGAGCCTTCGAAATCAGTATCAGTATTTTACCGAAGCTCCTATGCAAAAGCTAAAAGCGGCTGGCTACCGGCCCCCTCTGACTTCGCTAGAAGCTGGCGTATCTGACTACATCGTACATTTCTTAGGAAAATCTGACCCGCACCTGTAGAGCGAGCGACCGCCCCCTAATTGACCAACCTCGGGCGCCGCTCATGACGGACCACAGCTATAA
>JBIKWG010000234.1:0-4745 GCA_044356425.1 Bdellovibrionota bacterium
AAAGTATCCGCTTTCAGTATCCCAGAAATTTATCCAAGAAGTGCTGTGGCGTACCTACTGGAAGGGGTGGCTGGAGATGCGGCCAAGCGTGTGGCAGAGCTACGTGGAGGCTCTTGAGGCTCTCGATGAGAAATTTGTCAGTAACGCTGGATACAATGCTGCCTGCGAAGGGCGCACTCACCTTGTTTTTTTTAACGAATGGGTGCGAGAGCTTGTTGATACGGGATATCTGCACAACCATACCCGAATGTGGTTTGCAAGCGTATGGATCTTTACCTTACGACTCCCCTGGCAACTCGGTGCTGCATTCATGTACCGCCACCTTCTTGACGGAGACCCGGCATCTAACACTCTGTCGTGGCGCTGGGTAGGTGGGCTCCATACTGCGGGGAAGATCTACGTGGCGCGTCCCGATAATATCGCAACTTTCTCTGATGGTCGGTGGGCTCCAGATAGCTCTGATTTAGCACTACATCCTGAACCTCTTCCCTTCGACGGCCCACATCCAATTCATCCGCTTATGCTAGTAAGCGATGCTCCCATACCTCAGGGATCGCTTGCTCTTTTACACGATGAGTATCTTTCGGCCGATCTCTCACCAGAGTTTGCTGCGCAAGGCCTCCACTTTGCAATCATGGAGCTTTGCCGAAGCGCGCAAAGTGAAAAAGTTCGTGCGCACGTATCATTGCTGCGCAGAGATGCGGCTAGCCGCACCAATGCGCATATCCTACATTCCGCCGAAGACGTGGCAGCTCTCGCCCAGCAGTACAACTCTGCAACCATTCATACCATGCTACCACCTATTGGGTTCGAGCAGTCGGAGCTCTTTTCGCTTTCAACCAGCCTAGAAAATCTTGGTGTAACTACCATCTGGCACCGCACCTCCTGGGACACCCGCTTTATGCCACGTGCGCAAAGTGGATTCTTCAAGTTCTGGGAAGGAGTGCGGGGTAGTTTTATTTAGCGTAGCCATTCGCCGAGTCACCCTCGTGGGAAAACCCCTGCCCCACAAAGGCTACGCCGCTAGCTCCAACAAGCATTGAGGCAAAAACAGCAGAAGCCGGCTTCATTCGAGGTGTGGCTCAATGAGAGCTTGTAGCGTAGGCAAAAATTTTGCGGTGCCCAAGCCATGCGGATTCTATTTCAAGAAGCCCTGATAGCGGTGCTTGGGCACGCCGAACCCAAGCGTTACACGTTAGCGCATACACACCACTTCGTGGTATGCATGCTTGATGCGCTTTCCATTCCTCTCAGCGACCTGGCGAAACCTTATCTTCGTTAACTATGAGATTGACGCCTCACTGCTTGAGCCCTATGTGCCGCGTGGCGTTGAGCTGGATACTTACCAGGGTAAAACGCTGATAAGCATCGTTGCTTTTTATTTTCATAAAAATAAGTTCCTCGGAAAGCTCCCAACTGTGCCAGCTTCTGCCTTTGAAGAGATTAATCTGCGCTTTTACGTCATCAGACGCGAGAACGAGGGCATTAAGCGAGGCGTGGTATTCATAAAAGAGGTAGTCCCCTCACGCCTTATCGCGTGGACAGCCCGCATAGTTTACAACGAGCCCTATGAGCGCTGGCGCACCTCTCGCAGCGATGCAACCTTTGACGCTGTTAATGGAGGGGCAATCTCGTATAACTTTGCAGGAAAGCGCGAACGGTATTCAGTCTCAGCAATAACCACCGGGCCCCTTCAAGACCTCGCGCCTGGGTCCGCTGAAGAGTTTATCGTTGAACACTATTGGGGCTATACCAAGCAGCCGTATGGCTTCTCAGAGTACCAGGTAATCCATCCACGGTGGCGATACTGGAACGTTTCTGATTTTCATATTTCTCAGAACCTCGCCCTATTTTACGGCGAGCCCTTTACCGCAGCTCTTCATCAGAAGCCGCATTCAGTATTTATAGCAACTGGCTCGGACGTCGCTGTTCAGTGGGGTCGCAAGCTCTTCATCCCCGCTCGAGGATGGGTGCTGTATGATGGACGGTGTGGTTTTTGTAGCTGGTGGATATCGATCTTAAAGCCCACCCTTGCGCGTGCTGGCTTTGAATCAGCGCCGCTTCAGTCGCCCTGGGTAACTGAAAGAACTGCTATCCCTCAAGAGAGACTATCTGATGATATTAGGTTGCTACTCGCAAATGATCAGGTGATAAGTGGAGCAGCTGCGTATCGGCATGTAATGAAACATATATGGTGGAGCGCGCCGCTCGGTTATATTTGCGAAGCACCAGGTATACGATGGCTGATGGATCGGCTCTACACTCTTATCAACCACAATCGCTTTCTGATATCGAAGGCGTGTAGGTTAACACCCATGATAGATGCCGATCGAGAGAAATAACTAATGAATAACTAAAGGCCTATGACTACCTGCTCCACGACTCGACATCTGATTACAGAGGATAGCCTCTTTGCTGGATCGCCTTTCTCAATTAAGGCAGGGTTCTTTGATATTGATGGCACCGTCGTTGGCGCAAACCACGCCATTTCGCCGCGCACTAAACGAGCGATCGCGTCGTTGAAGGCCCGAGGCGTAATTCTAGGCTTTGCAACGGGCAGAGCAAGCTTTGCGGCACAGCAAGTTGGGATCGATGTCGGCATCGATGGACCTTCGATGTTTTTTGCTGGCTCGCTAATTCAGGATATCTCATCGGGTAAGGTGCTCTACAGAGTCGATCTTGGCCAGGAGGCTATTAAAATGCTCCTTGCGCTTTCAGCACAGAGAAACTGCCATCTCGAATTTTATACCGAGTCAGATTTTTTTGTAGAACGAATGACTGAGGAGCTCATCATTCATCAACAATACTGCACTAACCCCGCTATAATCACCCCCTTGCAAGATCTCGCCAACCACACCCCGTTTCTTAAGGCAGTAATGATATCGACTACCGGGGCCGCAGAAGCGGCACTGCGTTCTGACCTTGAGAAAATTGATGGAATTGCTGTCACCTATAGCCACGGAGCTGTGCACGCTGATGTTATTTTTGCAAATATCGTTGACGCACGAGCAACTCGCGAAGCCGCTTTTCAAGAGCTTCTACAAATCACGCACAGCTCGGCTGAGCATGTAGCTACCTTCGGTGATTCGGAAGCTGATTGTGCCTTCCTGCGAGCCGCTCGCTTCGGCGTGGCGACCGGTAACGCGCTTGCTTCAGCCAAGAATGCCGCGTCTTTTATCACCTCAAGTGTTGATGAAGGCGGTGTCGGATTGGCAATTGAGAAGCTTTTTTTGGGCAGCTGAAGCGCACTGTAAGGCGCGCGCAAATCACAGTGCGGTTGGGTGCTCTGTTGGCGGTGTCGAGCTGCTCTAACTGACCTATCATACGCGCAGCCACCTCACCAATAATAAAAGCATTGATTAGCCGATTAGCCTGTATACACGATGTGGCTTGTGCTGTCTTGGCACCGTCGGCAACCGATAGAAGATCAGTAAATCGCGTAATCAGAAGCACACCGGCAATTGGGTACTACATCTATCTCACAAGAGCTACTGGTCAACGCTACGCCGAAACTTCGAGCGCAGCTACAAGCTCGCACCAGCAGAAGAGAGAAGTACGCCACTATCAACGTGCAACGATTAAGGTTCATCTGAAAACGTCCCTAGCGTAGGCCCGGTGGTTTCTGCGGCTGCCGTCACTCAGTCATACGTGATAACCTCGCCCTTCGGCCGTAGTGTTGGCCGAGGCTGGGCTTGTCTCTCTCCCCACGCGGGGGCAGTGATGCTCAGATCGTGAATAGCCAGCTCGTCAAATGTGAGACGGGCTCGACTATATCTTTTTGACGAACTGCGACTTTAATTTCATGGCCCCGATACCATCTATCTTGCAGTCAATGTCGTGGTCTCCTTCGACTAATCGAATATTGCGAACCTTGGTGCCTACCTTTACTACGGTAGACGAGCCCTTGACCTTAAGATCCTTAATCACCGTAACCGTATCACCATCCTGCAACACATTACCGTTGGCATCCTTAATGCCGGCGGCAGCCTCTTTTGCTTCTTGTGGCGTGATGTCTTGCGACCATTCATGCGCGCATTCGGGGCAAACGGAAAGCAGTCCGTCTTCGTAGGTGTGTTCGGAACTGCAGCTGGGACAATTGGGCAGAGTAGTCATCGCACTGAAAGTAGCAGCTTACGATGGAGGCAGCTAGTCTAGCCCACCGTCACTTTTCTCTATCCGTTTTTCGCCGCGATCTCAGCGCTTAGTGGAGCTGCTTTTTCTGCGTCGTGGCGCCACCGGCCCGGCCGAACGAATCCCTATAGAACATGGGTCAAAATAGAAGTTGAAGTACCATCGTCGCAGAAGCGTGCTTTTTTTGTACCTTTTACATGAAAAGATGATTGCTGTGGCTAAGAGATACACTAGACAAGCGCTCGCTAGAAGTTGCCGTGGTTTGGCCTGCTTTTGCAGAGCCTACAGGTGCTGCGAGAATACTCCGAACCGCATACTTGTTTGCGCGTCGGAGGCGACTTACCACATCGCTCCTTGAAGTTTATCAAAATTGTGTCTGGTATCCTTCTCGCATCAACCGACAGAGGATTATTCCGGTTGAGGCCAATCAAGCGCTTATAAAAAAAGCGAGCGATTCGCTAGCCAGCCTTTCATCGATTACTGCAACTCTCCGGCAGTTTATGTTTTATTAACTAACTTACCGGTATAGGTCAGGCACACCCTCGTTACGCCTTTGATAGCTGCTCCAACCGACCCATACCGCCCGTAACCGCTCCCAATATAGTCGCTTGAGC
>JBIKWG010000034.1:0-16504 GCA_044356425.1 Bdellovibrionota bacterium
GTCTGGTTATCAGCGAGTACTCGCGCATCAGCTCAGGTATCGTAAGGTCGAGCTCCTGGGCTACTCGGCCCTCCAGTTCAGCCAGATTATTGTAGAGAGACAGCGCAACTTCGGCGTCTAGTCGAGCATAGGCAACCTGAGAGTCAGTAAGTGGGCGGATGGACCAATCACTCACCTGCTCTTCTTTACTAAGCTCGACTCCTAGAAGAAGTTTACAGCATGTGCGCAGCGTGTGATTCGGAAGATCCGGGCGCAAGGCACGCGCCATCGTTAGGGTGTCTCGTACCCCCTTTACCTTTATCCCATACCTGGCAAACTGCCGCTCTTCAAAGGCGGCATTGTGGGCAACTACCAGCGGTGTAGCCGAACCCATAACAGCCGCCAGAGCCTGTGGTGCTCCAGTGCTCAGGACATCAACGAGATACACATGCTTTTGCGAAGGAACTCCAATTTGAATCAAGCACAGCTGCTCATTTCCCGTTTGCCAGCCACTGGTTTCTGTATCAACAGAGATGACAGGCTCTGCGGACAAGAGACCACCAACGCGCTCAAGCTCGTCAGCGGTCTTGACCCAATCAAAGGTGTAGGATGGCTCTGCGTGCATAGTCATTTTACCCTGCATAGCGATATATTCCAGGTTTGTCGTGCGGTCCCTTGGCGTAAACACCAAGACTTGCTAAAACCTCTACAAGCTCTGGTACAAACCATACGAACTCTTGCACAGAGTTAGAAGTAGAAGATTGTTAAAAATAGAAAGTTTGTAACCACCGAGCCCCTCTCGCGGCGAGAACGGAAACATTCCGCGAAGCCGTTGTTTCTGGTGCAACAGAAACAAACTTACTTTTGAGGCAGTTTTGCAAGACGGCTCTTTAAAGCGCATCGCTACCCGTATCGTTCTTCCCTGGGCAGTTACTATCCTAGCGCTGTTTCTTGCCTTCCGCGGAATCGAATGGCCCCTACTCTGGTCTCACCTCAAGAATGCGAACCCAGTGCTTCTACTGGCGGCGTTTATCCTCACTAACCTCTCTTATTTTTTGCGAGCTGTAAGGTGGAAGCTCTTATTTCCGCGAACCGAGCTGCCGCTACTCTCATCTCTTAAAGTTCTGATCCTTGGCTTCTTTATGAACAACGTCTTGCCGGCGCGAGCTGGAGAACTTGTTCGGGCGCACCTGGGCGGCAAAGTTACAGGAGAGCAGCGCACCCTTGTGCTTGCGACTATTGCCAGCGAACGGCTGACCGACGGTTTGAGCATCAGCCTCATGTTTGTTTTGATCATCGGATGGTTCGGACGCGGCCACCTTGACTCTACTTATGCCAACAACTTGATGTACGTTGCCTACCTGTTTGCGCTTGTGGGCTTCATGGTAGTTCTTACCCTACTTTTTCGAAAAGCGATCTTTCAATCTACTCGCGCGCTTGCGGAGCGATTCAACAAGAAGTCTCTGACGTATGCCTTCTCTAAACTTGAGGTGTTTGTTGATGGACTGAGCCCCCTGTGCTCACCGCGACGTGCAATACGGATATCGCTCTGGTCAACGCTGATCTGGGGTGTAGAGCTCATCGTATACGTGGCGATCGCCAACGCCTTTGCTTCACAGCTCCCTCTTTCTGGCTGCGTACTCTTCCTTGTAGCAGTGAACTTTAGCAGCCTCATCCCGGCTGCCCCTGGGGGCATCGGCGTCATTGAGCTTGTGGCAACTAACGTGCTTTTTTCACTCGGTGTAGAGCATGAACTTGCATTGAGCATGGTGCTTGCCCAACACGTTATTCAGTACGTTGTAATAGGGATCCCGGGTGCTTTTATGCTCGCCACGCTCCGGAGCCAGCTTCGGGACATGCAGTCAGAACTTGAAGACCGGCAGACCTCACCGTTCTCTATCTGATGACAGAAAAAGCCGCCACGTGCCGATACCCTCGGCGGCGGAGCATCCACCCACAATAAATCCGAAGCTAGGTACAGCTCTTAATCGGCTTTTGGCTTCTGATCTTTTTCAAGCTTAAGGATCTCGGTATCCCCGTAGTACCCCTCTCGCTGTGATGCCTTTACCTCTCGCAGAAGATCGATCATGTCCCCCATCCGCTTCGCATCACTCTTGATTGCAGCAAGAGCTCCGATAAAGCGTGCATCATTCTTTGGAAGCTGCTCAAGAAGGTAGCAGTTAAGAAGGATGGCTGAGAGTGGTTGCCCGAGCTGATGGGCCGCCGTGCCAGCAAGCTGATGAACGGCAAGCTGTCGCTCCTGCTCAACAAGAGCCACCTGCATATCCATAAGCTCGTTGTTCTTCGCTTGCAAACGGCGAGAGAGATCCCGTATTCGTAACAGTGCTTTAACGCGGGCTTGGAGCTCCTGGTAGTGAAACGGTTTGGTGATGTAGTCATCTACCCCTTCTTCGAGGGCTGAGACCTTATCAGCAACGGTATCGCGCGCTGTAAGGATTAAGACAGGGATAGTTTCTCCATCAACGTGTTGGCGAATACGCTGACAAACCTCAACACCCGTTACGTCAGGCATCATGTAATCGAGGATGGCAAGATCAGGCACCTCGCGCTCGAAGATCTCAATCGCCTCCTGCCCGCCGGCCGCAACAAGTGGTGTATATCCAAGAATAGAGACCACACTTGCTACAATCACGCGGGTATCTTCGTCGTCATCAGCAATGAGAATGCGCTTGGCGGTCTGACGACCATCCTTGGCAGTTGCGGGCACGGAATTCTCCATACCGATTTAGATTGCCTGCGTCTAAAAAACGACTCGAACAATAGCCCCACAGTCGCGGGTTTCAGCAACGCTATCTGTTAATCGTAACAGCCGAGAGAAGCTCCTGTTTTAACTCTGGATCGGTTTCAAGCAAAGTATGCAGGAACTCATGCATCTCTGACCGCTGCTCGACGTCCTCGCCTAAGCCGTCAAGAACACTTGTAATTAGCGCAGAAATCGCTGCTTCCTTGCTCTCAAACGAAGCTGGCACCGCAGCCAAAACTTTGGCAGCAAAAGGTGATAGCTGCTGATTGTCTCCTGAACTATCTGCTGCAGCACCTGAGAGTGCGCCTTCTGCTGACACGTGAGCATTTTGGCCAACTCGCACTTTGGGCTTACCGCCTAACTCTTGTTGCAACTCACGAACCGCCTTCTTCGCCATACTTTTTAAGCTTCCCTTACGCACTATTCAAACGCCCGTTCTATTACACGGAGATTATCTACAATTACCCCGTGCTCAGAGAACATAGCGGCTTTGCGCAGCTCTATAACACCCCCCATTCTATCCGGCTGCGCTTCATACTCAAGAACAAACAGATTATTTCTGGCGTGTGCCGCCTCAGGCACAATCGCGAGGTATGAACGGTACGTATCAACAGCGGCCTGCTTTTTTCCCTGAAGGTCGAGCACCAAGCCAATATTTGCCAAAGCATCATGGTAAGTGTGGTCCATACTATAAGCCTCCCTAAAAAGCTGTTCCGCTCGCAATAGATCACCCTGATAAAGCATCGCACACCCTAAACCATCAACCGCGGCTGCCAGGGGCGCCACATCAACTGCCGCCGCAAAGGCAGCGGCCGCTTCATCAAATCTCTGCTGTCGCAGCAGAGTTGTTCCTTGATCAACTAGACTCAATGCCTGCTGATACCGTCGCTGCGATACCCCCCTAGCCGCACTGCAGCCAGAAAGAGAGGTAATAAGCGTTACAACGCAACACAGAAGGGACAGAAGTCGTTTAAGCTTAGACACCAAAAACATACCACCAGTACAATCGATCAAAACAAACCCAAAGTTTCGTCGTTCATCAACTTTTTATACTGCTCTTCTTCTTCAGCACGTACGCTGTTCAGCTAGGCCGCATAGCGCAGCAGCGCCTCCCGCTGACTTTGTTCATCCAGTTCAACCACTGCGATCTGTCGCACCACGACCCGTGTAACGATCTCTTCGTGCGCAACGATGCGCAGATCATCCCACCGCACCTTCAATATATCACGCACGTAAGCCCTTGAGCGCTTTGAACACACAAAGGTAACCTGAGGATGCTTCGCTAGCAGCTGCTCTACTTGATGATAGACCCTCTCTAACATATCTACCGAGATGAGGGTCTTGGCCTCCTCGGCCTTTACGAAGATCAGATCAAGAACTGGGCTTATAACTGCCGCCTCCACTGCTCCACCAGGAGCAACGCGAGCACTAATCACTGGTCCTAGCGCCTGACGAACCTCTGCGAGCAATGCACGCTCGTCGATGCGACCGGCTCTTTCAGCAATTACTTGCAGTACAACATCCATATGCCGAATAGGAACCAATTCTTGGAGTAAATTGCGAAGCAGCGCTGTCAGGCTCGTCAACGATAGAGCAGCTGGCACCACACCTGTCACAAGCTCAGGCACCTGCTTCTCTACATAATCCAGGGCCCTACGCGTTGCTCCATCATCGATCAGGTCACACCGATACAGATCAACAACCTCCTGCACCTTGCTTTGTATCTCGGAAAAGAGCCCCTCAGAGGGCTCCGCTGATGAACGCATAACTTCCATGCCCTTTATAAGCACTCGGTAGGTCGCCTCACTAGCGCTCCACAGAGAGATACTTGGTTGCACCAAGACCAGCCCCCACCGCGAAAACGCATATGATCGCACATCTGTCATGGCCCCAGATATCTTCTCGAGCTCCGGCAAGACACTAACAGCTTCACGAGCCACTTCGATATGAATGCTCTGGGCCAGTGTCGGTTCAAAGACTGGCAATGTATGCTCTCCGACATCACTTGACGACTCTGCGCGCCGCAGTAGCAGCGAGATAGCAACCGCTAGCCCTACAGCTGCAAGAGCCACATGCGGCATACCGGGCAGCAGTGCAAGCATACAAGCAGCGGCCGCTACAAAGGCCCGGGCTGTCCGAAACTGAGCTACTTGCATCAGAAGGTCGCTTGCAAGAGTTGTCGTCTCTTGCGCTTGAACGCGGGTTACTATGAGTCCGGCGGCAATTGCATTGAGCAGAGACGGGATCTGCGAAAGCAGCCCGTCACCAATAGTGAGTACCGTAAATTTCCTGATAGCCGCAGCAAGCTCAAGCTCTTGCAGGCATAGCCCCACAATGAGCCCACCTACGATATTGACTGCCGTTATGACTATACCGGCTACCGCATCCCCCTTAACGAACTTCATTGCCCCATCAAGGGCACCATAAAAACGTGACTCAGTCTGGATATCTCCCCGCTTGCGACGCGCCTCTTCCGGATCAAGCAACCCGCTTCGAATCTCTGCATCGATCGCCATCTGTTTGCCGGGCAGCGCATCGAGCGTAAAACGCGCCGCTACCTCGGCTACACGCTCTGCACCCTTTGCCACCACGATAAACTGAATTAGCGTAATCAGCAGAAACAACACAAAACCAACTACTACACTGCCCTGAATAACAATCGCTCCAAAAGCTTCAACTGCCTTACCTGCATGTCCATGAGTAAGAACGGCGCGAGTGGTAGCCAAATTGAGTGAAAGTCTAAACAGCGTTGCCATCAACAGCAGAGATGGCAACGCTGTCACTTTGAGGGGATCTCTAACGTGCAGAGCCCCTATTACCATTAAGAGAGCAAACAGCAGATTCGAGCACAGAAGTAGGTCTAGAACAGCCGCCGGCAGCGGGATGATCATACACCCCACCACGAGTATAAGCCCGAAGGGAACTACGATGTCCTTCAAACTAACCCGTCCGCCGTAGCAACCCTGCTCCTGCTGTGTCGAAGATCTGCCGTCTGCCACTTGTTAACCCAGACGCATATTACGAATCGGTGTCATCTCTGTCTCATGTTGTGACCGTAAAATATTCGACTGAGCAGAGTACACCTGCATCTGCTGCTGCACACGAATCTGCTCTTGAATAAGCGTTTGAAGACCAAGGTCTCCACCAATACCACTAGCAATCGAGCCGGCTGCTGAAGTTACTGCTCCCGTGACATTTTTAAGCCATGTGCCTGCTGTGTTGCGCGGCTCTGGCGGATAACGCAGCAGCCCCGCCGCTGAGCCTCCAATACCCCAGAGCCCATCTGAGGTTGTCTGTAGTGATACATACGAAGTCATATAAAAATCTCCCTATAAAATGCGGATGCCCGGACTAAAGATACAATCGACGATTTCAACCTACCTTCAGTGACTCACGTTTCCGCTGACACACTACATCGCAAAAAGCGCCTCGGGGGTTGCGTCGATATCAACGATTTTTTTCAATTGAATAACAAGCCCTGCGGGTGCCGAATCAAGCACCCCCTCAGCTATGACAGTGCTCCCGATGCGCAAAAAGCAGGCCGCTGGCAGCTGTGAATCGAGATCAAGCAGATGGCCAGCTCGCAGGGCTGCTATCTCCTCAAGCGTAAGCTCGAGTGAACCAAGATCCACCCGCACCGGCACCGCCCCTGCAACAGACTCGCGCTGTTTTACTGCTTCTAGTTCCATCATAAGACCATCCTCCATAAATACTCTTACCGTCGCCTCAGCATCAGGAATGCACAGCACCAGATCTGCAAGGTTTATCGTGCCACCTACCCGAAGCGCAGCACCGGGCAGTTTGCCGTATCCCACTAACGGCAGCCGTAGCCCGCGAACATTGGCTGATGAGGTTACACTCTGCACCCGAGAGGTTACTTGTGGCAGTTCGACCAGCCCACGCAATGATGGGTCGAACACCCCCACGCACAGCAGCGTGCCGAAAGGGGTGTGTACCTCTACTCCAGACCATCCAACTGGCGGTGCACTTGAGGAGGTAACTATCGTATCTGCATCTCTGCACACATTCTCCGACATCTCATCACCGATTATTTCAGCAATGGTCCCCGCAACCGACAGCGCCGCCCGTGAACGCGCTAGCGCCGCCGCAGCTGGAAGAAAAACAGGGCTCAGCAACGCAACGCGCCACAACTCGCCACTTCCTACAGTCAGCCACGCGGCGGTAGAACCGATTTCAGAAGAAGAAAGAGAGGGAACCGCATACACTGATTCGACGACCACCTGTTGCGAAAGCGAGCTTAGAACTCGACGGGCCACCTCTTCAATAAAAGCAGTATGTAGTAGGCGCTCACGGCTACGCAGCTTCATCGTCTCTCCTTACACGAGCAGCCGTTTCAGCCACAATTTGCTCGATACACCACGCAAATGCTTCAAGCGTATCCGCTTCCTCTAGATGAAAAACCTCTGAGGTCAGGCGCGTTATGCGATCTGGCGCGAGTGGCAAGAGCTGTGGAGAAGCGCCTGCCACAAAGCACTGCGATGCCAATAAGCTATGGGTAAATAGACGCTGAGGACTTCGACTCTCTGGAGCAACCTCAAGAGAGCTACCGAGATCGAGAGCCGTCTCAGTGTCATAGCGATAGACCTTGTCACCTGAACCTGCGCCCGAGATTCGCCGTATAAATGAACGTACAATCAACCTTAGCATAAGCCACTACGCCTCATATTCAATCGAAGGTACCCCTGCATGGCGTGCGCGCCCCAGCCGTCGGCGCCGTATCCTGAAGAGGACAGCTGCAAATCCGATCGTTCCAACTAGCAACATCACCTGATCGTATGAGAGCGTCTGAAGTGCAAGCGCTCTGTTAGTCGGCTGCGCCGAGCTGTTGCCATCGAGTTGCCCTGCTTGCACCGGCGGCTCTGGCACCGTTGTTGGAGCGCCTGCAGCAGTTTGAGCCGCTTGAACCGCTCGTGGCGCCACTACCGTTTTTAGCACCGCCACCGCCTTGGCAGGAACTCCAGCAGCTCCGCCTATCAATGCTGCCACGTCTTCTGGTGCAGCAGTAAAAAGCTCGTCAACTAGCAGAAGAACCGCGCTACTCCCTGCAGTAGTAGCTTTGTCTCTAAAAAATGGATCGGAATGAGGGAGGTGCACATGAACATGCGCCTCCAGAACTCCCGTCATGGCATGCAGCGTCTCTTCGAGAACAGCAGCTAGCGCCCGCTCGTAATAGAACCGCTGCTCATCGCGGCTCGGCACGATCCCACTTTTTGCAAACGGCGCGCCGTCTTGAGGACGTGATGCGATAACACGTCGAGTGTCCAACAGTCGTAGAGCTTGAGAGGCATCTTGTTTTGAAACTGAGATCGCCCAGCGACCATCAGCCTGAACAATTTTCTCAGCTTGAATCTCTTCACGGCTTAAACGACTAAGGACGCGATTTGCCTCTGCCTCGGCGAGGTCGTGAACGATTTCTTCCCCGCAAGCGCTTACCAGCAGTGCGAGTGCCCCCGCTACCAACCGCTGATATACCCTTCGGTGATTCGGTCGCGCGACGAACCTCCTCAATTTTTTCTCGTAATAATCCCAGAGCTCGATCATGAAGTCTTGATACCCACGACTTAGACAGCCCAGCGCTATTTTCAGCGATGTCCACTAACGAACGATCGTGAAAGTAATGCTGTTCAATGATCAATCGCTCTTTATCTGGTAAAGTTGCCACTAATTCTTGTATTTCTTCTGATACCTGTTTTTTTTCGAGGGAATACTCAGGAGTTTCAACGGTATCGTTCAATCCAGATGTGTCGGCTCCATACAGCGAGAAAGCCACAGCCGCCTTGGAGAGGAATTCAATTGCCTGTCCAGACCTCTGGAGCTTTGATGCAAGCGGATTGACCCTGCTTTGCGAATCAAGCTGTGCCTCACGTAGCTCTTGAGCAGCTGATAGTGAGCGGACGGTTCGATATGCTCTACCTGACAGCTCACAGGATGAGCGAATGTAATCAATGACCGCCCCGCGAATTCGAAGAAATGCAAATATTTTAAAATTAGTGCCACGCTCTGGATTAAAGCGACCGGCCGCTTCAACCAACCCCAGAGCGCCGGCCGACATAAAATCGTCCTTCATGGCAAATGGTAGCCTCATCGAACGCATCAGCCGCACTACAACCGTCTCAATAAACCCGTAGTATGTTGTAATTAGATCTGCCTGTGTATTGCCGTCTTTTACCAGCGCGCAGCTAGTTCCACTCTGTAGCCTATGCTCTCTCAGTTCTACCTGCTCTCCGTCTTGAGACATCGACATCCTCTCTGCGTTTCTTGCCAACCCGTTTTTGCGAGTGTCGCCTCTACTAATGTGTCAGCCGCGGGGCATGACTAGCCGCACTCACCCACAGAAAACCACTATACCGACGCACATCACCCATACTTGCAATCGGCACCCCAAATCGGTGCTCTTCTGTGACCTGCTATAGTTCGCGCTCTCCAGCGAGAAGTTGCTTAGCTACTGACGAATTCGTCAAAAATCTGCGCCGCGCGCAGTCTGGCACAACAACTCTGTGGTTTGAATAAAAAACGTCGTTCAGAGCGCCACCGCGGAACACTAATGCTGAAATACTCTGCGTCAAAAAATCACCCTTCCACATCAAAACCGACCGATTAGTTCCCGTAAGCTTTACAGCACCTAGCGATTCGAATACGCTTTTCGAGTGCCAAATCAAAAGGAGATCCTATGAGCTTTCCAGCAACCCGAATGAGACGTCTTCGTAATAGCGAGTTTCTGCGCGAAATGGTGCGCGAGACGCGGGTCGAAACCTCGCAGCTGATTGCACCGCTCTTTGTGGTTCCGGGACAGAAATATCGGAAGGAGATCAGTTCGATGCCTGGTCAATTTCAGCTGAGTATCGACGAGGCGGTATGTGCTGCAACTGATCTGTATGAATTGGGCGTGAAGTCCGTGCTGCTCTTCGCCATCCCTGAGTTTAAAGACGAGATAGGCTCTTCTGCCTGGTGTTCAACAGGAATCATCCCGCAAGCTGTCGCCGCAATTAAGCGAGCGCTCCCGCAGATGGTAGTCGTCACTGACCTCTGTTTTTGTGAATACACTTCACACGGTCACTGCGGCGTCATGCACGATGGGCACCTTCAAAACGATGCAACGCTGGAAAACCTCGTTAAGCAGGGCCTCATTCACGCCGAGGCTGGAGCAGATATCATCGCTCCCAGTGGCATGCTTGACGGTATGATAAAGACGCTTAGAGCCGGTTTAGATGGGCAAGGCTTTCACAATACGCCTCTGATGAGCTATGCCGCCAAATTTGCCTCGGCATTTTATGGCCCGTTTCGCGAAGCAGTTGAATCTGCGCCCGAGTATGGCGACCGCAAGGAGTACCAGATGGATGCTGCTAACTTCGATGAAGCCATGAGGGAAGTTGCCCTTGATGTTGAAGAAGGAGCTGATATCGTCATGGTCAAACCAGCTCTTGCGTTTCTAGACGTTGTACACGCCGTTAAAGAGCGCTTTAAGATGCCCACAGCAGCGTACAATGTCAGTGGTGAGTATGCGATGGTCAAAGCTGCAGCTAAAGCCGGATGGCTGGATGAAAATCGTGTCATGCTAGAGATGTTAACGAGCATCAAACGTGCCGGGGCAGACCTGATAATAACCTACTTTGCTCAATCATTTGCTACTCTGCGCAAGGAGGGCAGAGCCTAGTAGTAGAGAGCCCCCAAACGTTACAGCAAAAAAGCAACAGCCGAGATGTCGGTCAAATATTTCCGTGCTCGGCTCGGCTGCATAGGCTTCAAGGCTGGTTTGCCAGACCACTAGTGCTTCAACAGCAAACGACCCTCTTTAAGTGCGCTGTGAAGCTGTTTTGTGAGCCTACTCTATGCACGTTTGAAGAGGCATGCGAGCCTCTCTCAAAAAAAAAAGGGGGGGGGTAACTTGTCTATATAGCAAGGATGTTTTGCCGATTGGCCGCCGGGGCTGCTCCTGCCTGTACCTTACTCCTGAAATACGCTATCTATTCCTTATCTTCTTTGTGTAGGAGCTCTATGAAGAACGAAAACGGTGAGGTTCGTCACGACTGGTCGCTTGAATCGGTGTTAGCAGTTTACTCGCAGCCCTTTCCAGAGCTGATGTTTAACGCGCAGTTAATTCACCGAAAACATTTCGACCCTACTGAAGTGCAGCGCTCAACCCTTTTATCTGTAAAGACCGGGGGCTGCCCAGAGAACTGCTCTTATTGCCCTCAGTCAGCTCACTACGACACCAGTGTAGAGCGTCACGCCGTACTCCCCAAAGAGGTAGTACGCGCCAAAGCTGAGCAAGCCAAGGAGGCAGGTTCTACCCGGTTCTGCATGGGAGCTGCATGGCGAGAGGTTAAAGACGGCAAAGATTTTGACTCAATTCTTGAGCTTGTTAGAGAAGTGCGTGGTGTTGGCCTTGAGGTGTGCTGCACCCTTGGAATGCTGAATGAATCTCAAGCAGCTCGCCTCAAAGAAGCTGGCTGCTACGCATACAACCACAATCTCGATACATCACCGGAATTCTACGGCGAGATAATCTCTACACGCACATATCAGGACCGCTTGCGCACACTGGACAACGTACGCAAGTCAGGGATGACCGTATGCTGCGGCGGTATTGTCGGCATGGGCGAATCTGTTAATGACCGACTAGGGCTCCTTGCACAGCTCGCGAGCCAAGACCCACACCCTGAGAGCGTTCCTATCAACATGCTCGTTAAGGTTGAAGGAACACCCCTAGCGGACCAGAAAGATGTAGACACCATTGAATTTGTGCGCATGATAGCTACTGCTCGAATCGTGATGCCGAAATCAATGGTTCGTCTGTCAGCAGGCCGCACCCAGATGACTGATGAGATGCAGGCGCTATGCTTTGCAGCAGGCGCTAACTCTATCTTTGCAGGCGAGAAGCTTCTAACTACACCAAATCCGGGCGAGGACCACGATAACAAGCTGATGAGACGACTAGGGATGCACTTTAAAGCAGAAGGCAGCTGCACGCATTCAGTTGCGGCATAGCACTCAAGCTGGCTCTACAGACTGCAGGGTCACCCTTTGGTACTCCAGCGAGCCAATTAAAAACAACAACTTATAGACAACCGTGCCGCAGCGCGCGTCTGTTACCTGGCCCTGTTAGTTGGGGTTAGCAGAGCGTGCGCATATAGTGGCGTTTTGTCACCCCCCAGCCAGAAACTTCTGATAAAAAGCGCCTGTTTATAAACTTTTACCTCCACTCAACCGAACCTCTTCGGGTCAGGGTTTATCTTGTACGCTGACATCAGGTTTAAGGTTTAAAGAAAAGAGGAGGCTCATAAGCATGGATCACTCTCATAGCTCTTGGCGGTCACGAATAGCGAATGCCCTTGAAGTGTCTTCAACGATCGTTCCTGTACTCGTACTAGTTCTGGGCATAGGAATGATGCGCATATTTCCGCACTCGCCATCTATGGCTGTTTTCTCCTCGCAGTCTGAAGCTGAAGCATTTTTTGCCGACTATCAAATAGAGTTTCGTCCAAAAGCAGCTGTTATTGTTGCATCAAAGAACTGTCGCAGATGCAACGATCTACGAGAGTCGCTCGTTCGACAGAACATCCCACACACCGAACTAAACATGGATGTAGTGCCCGGGGCTGCTCAGCTGTTTAGCCGAATTCAAAAGCTCACCGGTGATCCGGAACTGCCCAAAGTGCTTGTCGGCACTCGCCTCGTTCCTGCTAATCCGATTGCTATTAAATCTGCAACAAAAGCTCTTGAAGCAGCCAAATAAACACTCGAAAGAGGTTACGCTGAAGGCAACGGCGCAAGCTTTGAAATGCAGCTCACCAAACACACGCAGCCGTTCAGCACTGAGGACTTACGACTTCGGCGCTGTTACTGCTGCTGCGGCCGAACGCACCTTATCTTCAGCGTGCTCTTTCATCCACAAAGGGTCCCACCAGGCTAAAGGACTAACCGGAACACCGCGAACACGAACTTCAAAGTGCAGGTGGTCGCCGCCCGCTAAGCCGGTTGCTCCTGTGCGCCCTATCTCTTGCGCAGTTTTGACCAAATCACCAACAGCAACTGCGCGCCCAGAGAGGTGCCCATACAGCGACGAAACTCCTGCGCCGTGGTCGATAATAATTAGTCCGCCATAGATTCCCAGCTCTGCTGAATAAATTACTTTTCCGGCATTAGTAGCGCGGACGGGCGCCTGCTCCACATCCGCCAGATCTACCCCCATGTGCAGCGATTGCGATAGTGTTTCGCGACCTCGTTTGTAAAGGCGTTTTTCCGCAAAGCTCGCCTTCGGCGCAGCAGCCATCGGACGAACGAAAACGCCACGCCACAGCCGCTCTAGACCGCTTTTTTGAGAGATTGCTTCGCGGATTACCTGCTCGTTGCGACGGCGAAGGTCTTCATTCACAAATTTAAAGTCACTCATTACATCGCCACTAAGATTAACAGAAGACTCCTGCCGTTGCAGGTCTAACAATAGCGGCGGCACCTTGTGTGCAAAGAACTGCGGGCCAAGGTTCATCTCAACTTCAGAGAAGGTGCGCGAAGCGATGCGATAGTTGAAAGGCGCTTCAACAGAATTGCCTATATCGTCTAGAGCCACCAGCTTGAGCTGCTCTAGCTGCGGATTGAAATCGTATGGCAAAGCAAAGATACTAACATACAGCGATTCTGCCGCTGGAATATCTGGATCAAAAGCGGCCACAGGAATAGCGCTAAAGACCTCTCCACGGAGCTGCACACCAAGACGCTCTGCCGGACGACCGACATAGCGAAATACTATCAACTCAGCACCGCCAACTGTTCCGTTCTGCTGAACCGAAACTGGCTCAATCCGTGGCCTAGTGAGATCTATCGGCAGCTCTTTTACCAGTACCGACTGATGACCCCAGACACTTGAATCAGTTGCTGTCACTGAAATAGTTACAACTCCCGGCGCAAGTGCAAGCGCTGCCGGATCAAGTAAAACGGTAAGCTCACGCTCTCTTGCGCTGGCTGCAAGTGCGGATGAGCGACTATCGACCACGCTGTGTTGCTTCTCTCCCTGCAAAAGCACCACTGAGACTGCCCCAACACCGCCCTCATCAGTTACTACAATCTTCATCTCGCGCGGTGAAAGCCCGAGCCCCACCAACGAAGAGAGCTCACGTATCACTGGGGGCGTTCGGTCAAAGAAGCCTGCCAGAGACTCTAGGGTGAGGGATGAAACACCATACCAACCGGATGCCACCACCGCAGCAATAGCAAGCACCCACGTAAAAAGTCTCTGCAGTGCCCGTCTGCCAGAGGCGCGCCGCCTAGAGCCGAGAGAGGAGTAGCTAGAAGAACGTGTCATAGTAAATCAAGTAATGAGTTGAGTGTCTTAGCAACGATAGTGGTATCACCCACAGTGGCACAGCGCAAGGCGACCCAAGCTTTTACGCTCACCGCTCCGATATGCAACTGTCTGAAAAAACAGCCCCATAACCAATATGTTGCCACAGTTTATAAAGGGCGCTAGTGGTTCTTCCGATAGCCCCCAATAAGGTCTGGAGCAACGACCCTCTGCATGTACGTGGGAATAGAGGAATGCGGGATACCCTGTCTACTAACACAACAGTTTACTCCAGCCACCCTCAGCGTGGTAGCACGTTCGCTGAGGCCGCGATTATCACCCCGTGCTTCCTCGTCGTCTTGTTTGTATGCATTCAATTCATGGTAATCTCGTTTCGATCCCTCTCGCTGCAGTGGATAACCACAGAGGTGACTCGCGACCTCGCGCTCTCTCGCTGTGAGCCCCGCTCGCAGGGCTGCTTACTCTTTACAACGAGCAGCGGTCAACAGATATGGCGCACTCGCAATGCAGGTTTAAGGTTGCAATACGCACGTAAGCGAGCAGCAGAGCTTGCAACTCCATTTGGTATACGCCTTCCAAACGATCCAAATGATGAGAGCAAAGTGTGTATCTCTGAGCTTCAATCCCCCACAGGTGGATGCAGCAATCCGGGATCACCTGGTTCGCTTATTCAGATTGATTCAACCTACGATCTTCCGCTTTTCTTCTCGAAGTTTCTCTTCGTAGAGATCGCGCCAGTGCGGTTACATGGGCGGGCAATCACAGCAGTCGAAAATTTTCCGCAGATTAACTAGGGGTCACTGTGAACGCAACACGCAGACAAGCAGCGGTACAGGGCAAAAGCATGATAGAGTTCTTACTCATTGCTCCCGTGCTTCTGACGATTGCCGGAGGGACTATTGAAGTTTCAAACTACATGCGTGCCAATCAGATAGCGACTGTAATGAGTCAAGAGATAGCAAACTCTACGTACCGTCAGTGTGCTGATATTACACTGGTTCAATCTGCGCCAAATTCATCCACGCAAATTGTTGTAGATGTGGACAAAACAACGCGCAGTGTACAGACCTGCCTGATGACAATTCAGTCTGCTGCTCAAACCAACTTGGCCGCTCTGCTTCCAGGCTTACGCACTCAGGTGCGTGTGGCCGCGTTTCGTACCAACTCATCTTCCCTAGATCTTAACGATAGCGGATGCACTGGACTTACTGCGTTAGGCACCGCTGCCCCTTCCCTCTCTTCCAACTCAGCGGGCACCTCGCACGAGAAGTACCGCTCGAAGGACAGACGAGATTCATCCGACGAAGATTCTGATCCTGTCTCAGAGTACTACAGACAAGTGCTGACCGTTAACAATCAAGCGATTATGCGCGAGGGAGAGGTTCTTGTCAGTGCAGAGAGTGCCTGCCACCGCAAAAACATAGTAGTATCTGAAGTAACTGTTGAAGTCCCTCGCGTAGTTAAATTTGTTCCTCGATTAATTCCAGGCGGAAAAAACCGTGCAACCACGACGCTCTAACCATCAAGGCTACGTAATGGTCTTTATGGCCATTACCCTCGGCCTATTCCTCTCTTTTGCCGCAGCGGCGATTGATATGGGAAATATCTATCTTTGGAAGCTCCGGCTCGATAAAGCGGCACGTGCAGGCGTTTTGTCTGGGCTTGGATACCGCTCGCTAAAAGGATGGCAAACAATTTACGGTGGAGAGCCGCAGTTTAATGGCTCAGAACCCCTTAGAAAAAATGCAGCTCTCAGCAGCGAGATGCAAAAATTGCTGACTGGAACAAATCAAGTTGTGATTGACAACTTACAGGCATCTTTTCCTCCAGGCACCACCTCGCGCAACATGGAAGATTTAAAGCCGACTACACCCGATTATGCGACGGTGCTGCAGAGTCTCCCAAACGACGCCTACAATCCAGTTACCGATGAACTTGAAGTATCTTACCAGTACGATGTGCCGACATTCTTGGTCGGTCGAGCATCGAAGATGCTCGGTTTTAATACGGTTTGTGGAGAGTCACAGGGCACTAAGTGCCGAGTGACCACTACCCAGCGCGCACAACTTGATTATGCAAATATCATCCTGTTACTCGATCTATCGGGCTCGATGAACTGCAACGTGGGAGACTCCAACTGCGCATGCAGGAACACTGGAACCTGTGGTGCCCCTGGCACAACTCGAGTGCTTGATATCCTGCGGCCAGCGGCTGTGATGAATGGGTCTTCAGCTCTTGAGCATTTTTATAAGATGTTTAACCCGTTTAGAGATCGAATTTCTGTCATCCCCTTCAACATGGCAGCCACTGTTAGCTTCGGATTTCTCAATCAGCAAACGAATGGCCCTCAATCGTTCGGAGCAAATCAAGAGATCTTCGGCAATGGCTTTAAACGGGTTATCAGCAGCCTAACTGCCACAAGCAACACCAATCCGTGT
>JBIKWG010000035.1:0-16406 GCA_044356425.1 Bdellovibrionota bacterium
GTGCAAATTAAAAAAGGCTGCTTTTGGTTCAACCCCTTTGAGTTGAAGTGTCAAACTGAGTCTTTCTATACGAGTGAGTTGCTGCCAGCTACCTATCCAGAAGCCTCGAGGGCTCACCAAATCCTAAAAGGACACAAGCTGCTTTTTAATTTCGCAGATAGGTTTGCCAATGGGGGGGCGCATACCTTTCGACATCACGAGGAGTGCGCCCTGAATTCAGCAACTGCAATCGACTCGCCGTTATGTCAATTTTTCCTGGCGTGTTTAAGAAGCCCCTTCGAGAAGGGAGGCCTTCGTGCCATATTTTCCGATTTTACCAGTGCCTCAGAATGGGGCGTTGCAGGGCGGCCTCTCGAGCCCAAAAAACTTGCGCGCTACGTTGAACTATTGGTAGACGCCCTAGACGGTGGCTTTCATGACAATATCGATCTTACACGCCGTAATAAGCCATTGGCAAAAGTGCTCGCCAAGGAGTTAGAGCTTAATGTTTTGATAGAGGAGCTTCGTAGAGCCTACAATGCCACACTTACAACTAAACTCGGCTCCGAGCATATCGACGTAACCTTTACACCCACCATCGGCTGGCTAATGGAGGTCTCAGGCGCAATCTCTGGCAGCTGCGTAGGCAAGCTAACTAAGATTGCAGAGACCTACACTGAAGGGGTGTTTGTGCCGTTTGTAGTTCAGGGCGATCCACCACACTTCTCAGGGGGGAGCTTCGTATTCGAGGGCGTCCTTGCAAACGGCGAGAAGGTGATGGTTATAAGGGGGTTTAATCCGCGCACGTTTCTGCTATCGAACGTTCGTGCTGGTGATCTTTTTGAAGCCTTTGCAGATTACGTAGCAGAGATGGGGCAGGCTTGTGGCGCTTCTAGGGTAGTGCTTCCGCACGCTGATTTTTGGCACAATCCAGCAACGCTTCGTCCTAATGTCCACTTCTACTTTCAAGATACTTATATGAGCGGCCGTCGGTTAAAGCTCGGAGAGTGTCAGGTTAGAAATTTTAACAACTTCAGTGTGAATTACGTGGTGGAGGTGCGTAAGATTTCGCCCCTAACGAAGGCGGATTCGTCGCGCATGTCGGTCCTCCGCATCTTCCAGGAGGCGAGTTCGTATTTGAGGCGGTCGTTACCAACGGAGAGCAGTTAATGGTTTTTAGAAGGTTTAATCCCGGCACGTTTTTGCGATCCAATGCTCACGCTGGCGACCTTTTTGGAGCCTGTGCAGATTCCGTAGCAGAGAAGGGGGCGCCAGCGGCGCTAGTAGAGTAGCGCCGCCCCAGGCTGATTTCGGGCGCAATCCGGCAAGTGTACGCCCCAAGGTTTTTAATACGCATAGTAATTTACCAGAAGACGCCGCCACCTGATTTTGATACTTTCTAACTACCCTCACACTGGATTTTTTTGTGCTAGTTTACTGATATGCGCTCTCTTAATCCGATTCAACAACGTGTCCTTGCAGAGATCACCTTGGATTGCCGCTGCTCTGTACGAGAGGTAGCGAAGAAGCTAAAGGTCAAGACCCACACGGTGCGGTATGCAATCGAGCAACTCAACGCCACCCTTAAAATGGAGCCATTCTGTTTTACCAACCCCTTCAGTATGGGGCTTACTACCTTTCGAATCTACTTTTCAGCTAACACCGCAGATAAGAGGAAGGTTACGCAGATGCTTGAGCATATCCGCTCACTGCCCGAGATGGGGTGGCTCTACAGCCTGCATGGAACCTATCAGTTCGGAATGTCTCTACGAGTGCCGAACATGCAGGCTCTTAACAGGATCCTCGTGGATTTTGACGCGAAGTTTGGCGACCTAGTTATAAATAAGTGCATCTCAACCCTTGCGCGCTTCGCTTATTATCAACCGGCACTCGCCCACCTAGGAAGCGGACCAAGGAGTGTTTTCGAATACACCAGCGATGATGAACTGGTGGTGCTTGACGCAACCGATCTAAAGCTGCTCACTGCGATTAAAGGGAATGCCGCCGCGCCAGTAAGAGAGCTTGCACAGGTCTCTGGCCTACCTTCGTCCACGGTGGCATACCGACTCGATCGGCTCGTTAAAAACAGAGTCATTCTTGGTTTTGCATACACGTACGAGGATTTCCTAGGGAGTGCTTCGTTCCTGATTCAGGTAGCTATTCGTGGGCTTGGCGGGCGAACAATCGAGCGGCTATTCGACTTTGCACGCGGCCATCCTCGGGTTAACTGGGCTGCTAAAACGATCGGGGTGTGGGATTTTGAGATGGAGGTGGCCCTCAACGGAGGCGCTGAGCTAGAGGCAATCGTCGGTCATATCTATCGATTTGGGGAGGGGCAAGTGCGCGAGGTCATTACGCACACCTGGGGCGCTGACTTTTTAAGTTGAACGCGCCACGACATAGTTCCCTCTATGCAACATAAGGGCCGCTGAGAAGCTGAAGCACTTCGCTGATTGGTGCAGATTATCTCATAGGTGAAACCAGAAACAGCGCCCTCCATCCTTAGGTCAGCTATCCCGCAGGGTCCCGCGTGCCCGCGTGGGCGTGTTTTGCCCCAGACTAAGAAAAACTCGCAAGAGAGAGAGCAGGACGCCCCCTTATTAGCAGCGATTGCCCCTGGTCGCCCAGGCCAACAGGTCAGAGGTTTCAGCCGCATAAGCTTAGGTGCTACAAAGGGCCAACTCCAGGCGATGCTTTCTTTGGCAGCCGTAATTGTGGTAGCAGCGCACCTTCTGACCCGCGACCCACATGTTGCCGGCCTAGCGCGAGAGCTACCTCAGATAGAGATGGGCAACCAGGCCCCGCAAGAGTTATTTAACCGAAAGTCAGCTATGCCATATTCCTCAACAGCAGAGCTCGCAGAGCACTACGCACGTTTTGGAAACGAGGTGCGCGATGAGGCCAGGCGACAGGCGCAAGAGATCCGAGCGCAGCTGCGTCGGGTGCCGGCTGGCGCGTCTCTGAAGGGCGCCGGCAGTGTGACCGCAGCTGGATTGCAGCAGACTGAAAGCGGACTATCCAGGGGGGCAACCGTTCAGCAGGTGTACCGAATAATTAAAAAGTACGCTCCCAGACACCAAAACCCGCGCGGGCTAGCAGAGGCCATCGTTACAGAAGCACTTTCGCAGAGCTACGATCCGCTCTTCGTTGCGGCGGTTATTAAATCTGAAAGCGCATTTAACGCTCTCGCCAAATCGAACAAGGGTGCACAGGGACTCATGCAGCTTATGCCTGCAACCGGTAGGTGGCTAGCGCAAGAGGCAAGTATGCCACGCGGTAGCCTGACCGACACAGGACACAACCTGGAGCTAGGAATTCGCTATCTCAAACAGCTCGAAGAACAGTACGATGGAGATCGGGTGTTTACTCTGATCGCATACAACTGGGGCCCGGGACGGGTGGAATCTGCAACAGATGGCAAGCGTCGTGTGCCGCCAGAGGTCGTCACGTATGCAATACGCATCCTAAACGACTATCGTCGTTGGCAGGTGGGCGGCTAGTGGTCTACAGCCAAGAGCAGACCCTCTGGGCTTTGGGCATATCCCGCACCTGACCTGCCCCTGCTAGCGTTACCTAGCCAGCTTCTGCGCACTATTTTCTCTCTTTCGTTTGCGAAACTGTGCGCTATTATTCTATGTATGCAGAACGATGAGGATGACGCCGACTACGAATACTTAACACAACAGCGCACAGATCTAGCCGAAGATATCGCAGATCTTCGCTCGAGGGTCGTTAATCTCGCTAAAGCTCGCGAGCATCTTCCACAACCACTTTTCTGGTCGCTCTTTCACTCGCGGGTGCGAGACATTAAGAAGCACAAAGAGCTTACCAGAGCGCTTGATGCAGCGCTTGGTGGAAGCAGCGATTAGAGCGCTGTATCATAGGGAGCCACTTACATTAGAGGCAGTTCGAATTATGTTCGGAGTATGCACATCCAGAGCGCAGTCTGTCATCATTCTAAACTGAGCTCTATACCATTATGGAGTTGTGCCGCCGCCTCTCGTAGGTCAGCAACCTGTGCGCTTAAGTCGGTCAGCATTAAAAGCTGCGACTCTCTCCAGGTGCAAGCTCCACAGCCTCAACTCCTAACAGCGCACACTCCCTTGAGAATGCCTCATAGGTGCCAGTAAGCAGGGGAAATGTCTTGTAATGCATCGGGATAGCAACGCCGCACTGCAGCAGAGCTGCTGCGCGGGCTGCATCTCTGGGACCCATGGTAAAGCGGTCGCCAATAGGAAGCAGCGCAACGTCGGGTCTATAGTTATCGCCGATAAGCTTCATATCAGAGAAGAGAGCGGTATCTCCTGCATGATACACTTTCCATCTGCTCGATGAGACTACCACTCCACACGCTTCGCCAGCATACACAGGGCCATGACGGGTATCGAAAGAGCTTGAGTGGAGGGCGTGGGTTAACGTCACTGAAACCGCCCCAAAATCGTAGGTGCCACCCTTATTCATCGGAATCACGTGGTTGTGGTGCACCCCCTCCGCGATCATAATCATCGCTAACTCGTAGGTAGCCGCTATCTGAGCGCCTGTTTCATGCGCCACGCGCACCGCGTCGCTGGCGTGGTCGGAGTGGCCGTGGGTTAGCACGATAAGATCTAGCTTATCTTGCTTATGAAGCGACTCTGGGCAGCTTGGATTGCCCTTGAGCCAGGGGTCAATCGCAACCCGCTGTCCTGCACCCTCGATAAAAAATGCAGAGTGCCCAGCAAAGGTGATAGTTGGTTGATCAGCTTTCATATACGGTCTCTCTCTCTCTTTACTAGCTAATTATACCCCCTTGAGGGTTTCCGGTTACCCTTCACAACGGTAGGCCTGGTCACATGTCGTTGCGATTCAGGTAGCTTAAGTGTTTACAGAACTGCTAAAGTCTAAATGTAGGGCGTTTACCACGCTGCTTTTCGCAGCAGCTTACGAGGCACACTGCCGACCTCAACTTAAAGAGTGCGCCCTAACCCGAGAGCGACTACAATAAGAGCAACGTTGAGTTACAAATTATCCAGGCCCACACTATGAAAAGATCCTTCCTCTTGTCACTACTTGTTCTAGTAGCCGCTTGGCTCTGTGCTGCCGCACAGTGCGCACAGGCCGACTCGTCCTACGGGTCTACATTGCAGGCAAATGTCCCGACACCTACGGGCAAGCAATATGATAAACGGTTGCCACCCGTCCTGCCTGGCGAAGAGATCGTAACCGAAGGGGGGAGGAAGATGCGGGTCTGGTCTAGCTCAGGTCCTGTGCCGATAAATCCGCCCCAGCAACCGCAGCAGTTCAACGGCGGAGCGCCCGGAGTTATTCTTGATGGTCGCGGGTACCCTGATGGCCATCTGCCGCCACCACCACCTCCTCCGCCACATGTGCGCCCTCACAGGTAACATTGGCGGCTACCCAGGTAAGGTACCCCTCAGAGGCGTCGGCTGCATTGAGCACCACAAATTCGGGGGTTTCGTAGGGATGGTTCGTAAGCACTGCCTGCTTGAGAGCTGACACGGCTGTCTTGCGGGTCTTGATTATTAGTAAAGCCTCTTCTTCAATACAGATATCATCCTTCCAGCGGTAAACTGAATTAAGCCCAGCAGTAACCTGCACACATGCTGCAAGCCTTGAATTTACCAGGGTTTTTGCCAGGGCGAGCGCTAGCTCTTTAGAAGGACATGTTACAAGGCAAATAGCTAGGTCCATGAAGTCTCCTCACGGTTTGTTATAGACAGGTCAAACTGGTACAATCCGCACGCAGTTAATAACTAACCCAGTTGCAGTAAACAAGAGACCCGCCAACGATGGTCTTAAAGGGAAATTGCATGTCGCTTACCGATAGCAAATCATTGCGCTCATTGTGCCTTACTGGGTTCCTTATAATCCCGATGCATACCGCTCTGTGTGTTGCCCCAGAGGTTGAAAGTGACAAGGATCTTCCTCGAAGTGGTAGCCTTGCAACGTCATCTGTTTCAGGTGCCGCTTCGGCTGCTATTCCAGACCCTTTTGGTGCACTAGATCCGTCAGGACACCAGATCTCTCCGATAACTGGCTCGGTATCACGAGTCAGTGCTGACAAGTGGGTGGTGCGGGTTTTTAACAACTCTAAGGATAGCTACGCCGTAACAGTCGATGTCATTCAGCGAGCCGGTCGACCTGGAAACGGAGGGTACGGCGCCCTAGGAGGCAACGAAGTGCGACGCGACTCGTTCTCCTTCACCCTAAAACCAGAGAGCTCCTCAGAGCGTGTGGTGCCGGCAGGTGTCGGCTCAAAAGAGGCCGAACTTAACCTGCGCAGCTGGAAGAACCTATCGAAGAGAGAGCAGCGCGCAGGTTCAGTTCATAGCGATCATCAGGAATAGTTTGAAACCTAACGCACATCACGAGCATGCAATAAAGATTTCAGGCGAGCTTAACCTGTTAGAGGAGACGGAGGCGCGTGTCTAGCCAGCGGTCACAGCTAAAGAAACCGACTAACAAAGAGCTTAAGGCTCTTGAGCGCTACGTTATCCCCTACAGCAACAGTGCGGGTGATATACGTTTTCATCTCCTTTACCCGAATCAGTACTGGGTGGCTATGTCAAACCTCGGCTTTCAAGCCGTATATGACATCCTGGCTCGCGATTCACGCGTGATAGTCGAGCGCGGATTCTTGCCGCATGACGACGAAGAGCTTGCAAACGCTCAGAGAACACAGTGGCGATCGTTTGAATCTAATCGGCTGCTGTCTGATTGCGACATTATCGGTTTCAGCCTCTCGTTTGAAACCGACTACCCGAATCTACTGAAGGTCCTCAACAATCAAGGGCTGCTCTTTGAGAGCTGGCAACAGCGTGAAGAGGCAGCATCTGCCGGACGCTTCTCAGTGCCGCTGCTGATAGCAGGGGGCACGGCTGTAACGTTAAACCCTGAGCCTGTCTCTGAATTCCTCGATGCGATTGTAGTCGGCGAAGCCGAAGAGCTTCTGCCTGAGTTTATGGACGTTTACAACAAAGCCAAGAGTGCTGGCTGTTCAAGAGAGGAGCTTCTTAAACAGCTTAGTCAGGTTGAAGGGGTATACGTACCACGCTTTCATCAGCCCATCTTTGCAGAAGACGGAACGGTCGTGCGCTATGATGTGCACGCGGATGTGCCCGCGCGGCCACGCCGTAGGTTCGTGAAGGATCTCTCGAAATTCAAAACGCACTCACGCATCCTGACCCCAGAGACCGAATTTAAGTCGATGTTTCTGACCGAAACCGGGCGTGGTTGCGAAATGGGGTGTCGCTTCTGCGTAGCTGGCTACATCTATCGACCGATCCGCAAGCGCAACGAAGAGTCGCTTGAAGATACTGTGCAGATCGGATTAGAGAACTCTGACGCAGTGGGATTCGTTGGGGCCTCTGTTTCATCTCATAAATCGATAGCAAAACTGGCGCAAAGCGTTGCTGATAAGGGCGGACGAGCTTCGTTAAGCTCGATCATGTCGCAGAAAGTTACGCGGGCGCTTGCAGCGAGCATCTCAGAGAGCGAGTACAAAACAGTTGCGCTTGCTCCCGAGGCAGGCAGCGACAGATTGCGACGAGCAGCTGGCAAGCGGGTTGTAAATGAGCAGGTTGTAGCAGCGGCAAAGGAGCTAGCTGAAGCAGGAATTCGAGGGTTTAAGCTCTATTTTATCGTCGGATTGCCAACCGAAACAGACGAAGACGTGGATGCTATCGCAAGCCTTGCAATAGCGGTGCGCGATGCGGTCGTTGAAATCTCAAAGCCAACTGGAAAGCTTGCCTGGGTAGCACTCTCAATTAACCCCTTTATTCCGAAATCTTCGACGCCGTTTCAGTGGGAGCCGATGCTCGATCCGAAGGTGTTAGAGCGCAAGATTGAACGGGTGCGCAAACTCGCTATGAAGGTTCCTAACCTAGAGCTACGCTTCGAACCTCCGAAAGAGAGCTATTTTCAAGGATTGCTCTCGCGCGGAGATCGCCGCGTTGGTAGGCTTTTACTTGAAGCAGAGCGTCGTGGAGAGTCGTGGAAGTGGTTGATGAAGCGCACGAACGCAGTGCTTGTGCCGGGTGTGCCTCCAGTGGATTTTTACGTCTCTCGTAGGATAAGCTTCGACGAGCTGCTGCCCTGGGAGGTCGTGGACTCTCTAATTCCGCGCTCACTCCTTGAGCGCGAGGCGATGCGGGCACACCACGGCGAGGATTGGGTGCAACCCAAAGTCGAAGGTATCACGGGACGCGATGAGGAGGATGATTCGATGGAAATCGGAGCTGCAGCGGGCGTTCAGGCAGTAGAAACGGTAGGGGTATAGTTTTATGAAAAATATCGGACAGGTTGTTCCAGTAATCTCAGGAAAGGGTGGCGTTGGAAAATCAACTGTGGCAGTAAACCTCGCAGTTGCTCTGGCACGCACGGGTGCGAAAGTTGGCTTGATTGACAGTGATTTTTACGGTCCAAGTATCCCAACACTACTCGGAGGCGGAGAGGTCATACCAGATCACGAAGAGCGGCTCATACCCCCCCTTAAGTACGGAATCAAATACATCTCACTAGGATTTTTTCTAAGACATCCGGACGACGCCGTCATATGGCGTGGTCCGATGTTCAACAAGGCTCTTACGCAGATGTTCGAAGACGTGAGCTGGGGCGCCATAGATTACATGATAGTGGACATGCCTCCAGGCACCGGAGATGCCCAGCTTTCGTTGTCGCAGCTAGTAAAGCTTGCTGGTGCTGTTGTGGTAACAACCCCCCAAGAGGTAGCGCTCGCAGATGTGCGCAAATCGATAAACATGCTCAAGAAGGTCAACGTTGATGTTCTGGGATTGGTCGAAAACATGGCCGGCCTTCCGATGCCTGATGGCACGTTGATGCCCATCTTTGGAATCGGTGGTGGTGAGCGCACAGCAAAGGAATTCGGAGTGCCACTGTTGGCGCAGATCCCGATTAATGTGCAGATTCGCGAGGGGGGGGACGCAGGCCAACCAGTCGCAGCCGGCGAGGGACCAACGGCCTCAATATTTCATGATTTAGCGCATAAGGTCGTCGAGCTCCTTGACAGCAAGCAACAGCAGCAACCTGCAGCAGTCAACATCGTAAACTGATAACGGCTCTGTAATCTCTTAGGTTCGGGGTTTTGAAAGGAAAGAGGGGGCTGGAACTGTTTGGTCTGCGGTGTTAATGTTCGTTGTCCTTTGTTAGCAGAGAAAGTGTAGGTAACTTCGTATGTATACCCTGGTCGTAGCTATTCACGTTGTTCTCGCGATCGCTCTCGTTGGCCTGGTGCTCCTTCAACAGGGCAAAGGGGCTGATGTTGGCGCCGTAATGGGTGGTGGGGGAGCGAACTCCATATTTGGTGTTGGCGGAGCTTCTTCGGTTCTTGTACGCGCAACTACTGGAATTGCTATTCTGTTCATGCTAACTTCCGTTTTGCTCGTTAAGTTTGCAAGTGGGGCTGGTGTTCGCAGCGGTCCGACTGATGTACTTGAAGGGATGGACCTAAAAGCCGTCACACCTCAGGATAGCAGCGTTAAAGCTGCGTCAAGTGTGGTTCAGGGTACTCCCTCGTCGATAGCGGCAACACCAGGCGCAGTAACAAGTGGCGCGGGGAATGCTGCGGGCGCAAAGCCTCCGAAGGCAGCTGTTTCAGCTGCAACGGCGGTCGCAAATACTCCCGTACCGGCAAAATCCGGGTCTAAGAAGTAGATGCTCGCGCGACGCTGGTACTTGCAAATGTTAATATCTCAAGTGTTATACCAGTAACGCGCTAGAGATTGTTCGAAATGCCCAGGTGGTGGAATGGTAGACACGCCAGTTTGAGGTGCTGGTGGCAGAAATGTCGTGGAGGTTCAAGTCCTCTCTTGGGCACCATTTCTTCTCGTCAAATATTTGTCTATGCGATACTGAATCGCATTAGCTAGGAAGCACGTCGACGCTGGCTGTAATCCTCGCTGAAACCCTCGCACAGTTTTGTTGTACAGACTGTATTACTGTCAGTTTTGTAGGCCTCCGGCTGGCACAAACAAAGCCGCGCGCGCACGTGTTAAGAACGAAGAGTCTGTCTAATACGCCAACAACAGCACTAATGGGGTTAAAGCGTCTACAGAGGCGGCTCTGCCAAGCCCAACTCGCAAGCGCTACCCGTGCAGAGCTGCGCGCACGCCACCAGCCAAGCCTACTTCATCTCTTTAGGATTTTTTACTAAATCTCCAGGGACAAAGAGCTTGGTCCCCGGCGTAAGCTTGGCGTCTTCAGTAAGGCCGTTCTTATCTGCAATCGCCTTTGCTTTATCCGGAGAACCAGCATACCAATTAGACAGGGTAACAAAGGTCTCAGCAGCGTTTTTTACGTTGTGAATGAGATCGCCGTTCGGGTTGCGCTGAGCGAGCTCGCGCGCCTCAATCAGTGCTTTTTGATCAAAGTTCATTGGAGCCGCTGTGTTCGGCGTCGGTGTAGCGGCAACGCCGTCAACCGAAACCGCACCGCTTGGCTTTGGCTTGCGAGGCTTCGGTTTCGGTGTGGGCAGAGGAGTCGGCACAAAAGCGGGAAGGATGACCTGCCTTTCAGATCCTTTGGCGTCTCGCCCGAAAACTTCGCGTCTTCCAAACATCTCAAACACCGCTCGCTCCTCAGTTGCAAGCGCAGCTACGGTGCGAAAGTCGCTGCGGTCAACTGCATAGGGCCCGCGAATAATCCACTCTCGCGTCTTCGCCGCTTGGTCTTGATGAAGCCGCCCAAAGTAAACCTCGCGTGTCGCTGCGTAGAGCATCTTTACCTCGAGCGCGCTCTCATCCTCGCCCATCAGCTCGATCGCCTGCGGGGCGCCACGCTGCTTTACAAAATTGTATAGGTAGGTGCTGCGCTCCATCTCTTTAGCAAGAAAGAGGTTCGACCCGACAAACGGGTTGTCAGAGCTGACGGGAACAACCCCCTCGTTTCGTAGACTGCTAAAGGTCGACTGCGAGTGACAGCCAACAAACGCAACTGCAACCACAACAGCTGATGCAGCAGCGACACGCAGGGCCATGTGGGTGGATGCGTGGGTAAAGCAGTTTGGAAGGTTGGTCTTCATGGTCGAAAATCTCGTAAAGCTCGCGTTGTTACGGCCTTAAAAACAGTATTGCTATGATGCCTACCCACCTATTAGGAGCGCAGGAAAACAGCATCGCCTCAGCATCTGCCCCGCAACACGGAGATACCTCGCTCTAGTCTTCTAGGGTAACTACGTTTCGTCAATAGAATTTAAGCACTTAGGTGCCAAAATCAATCTCTCTGACGTAAGCCACCCCACGTTTTGCGACTCTATCCTTAAAAAAGGGTAGTCCGAAAAGACACGGAAGGGGGTACACTAAGAGTTATCGTCACAAAGCTTCCGTGAGCGTCTAATTTTTTTTGTAGCCGTATAAGAGATGCGAATCGTAACGCTCCAGCCACACTTAACTGATGCGGTCTCAAGGCTAGGGCTAGCTTCTAGTATAGTGGGGTGCACCCACCACTGCTCGCTCTCTGATCTCTCCCCGTCAACAGCGCCCCAGGTGGTAACACGCCCACCGGCAGTAACACCAGCGGCCGCAAAGCCTGCGCCTGAAGAGCAGCGGCTAGCGCAGGGTTTATCAAGCTATGAGGTGGATCTCGATCTGCTGTATGGATCTAAACCAGACCTCATAATCACGGCAACCAGAGCCGCAGACCCAGCGGCCTTCACCGCTTTTGCTGAAGAAGCATTGCAACGGGTGATCGGTCGTAAGATTAAAGTGCTCTGCACAAGTGTGCGCACGATGCAGGGTATGTACGACTCGTTTGAAGAGATCGGCAAAGCCGCAGGACGCGCACGCGAAGGGCGCGAGTTAGCACAGCGCATGCAAGCCCAGCTCATGGATTGGGTAGATAATTTCTATGAGCGCATGCGCAACAAGCGGGTATCGGTAGTATCAAGGCTTCAACCACTCTCGCTCGCAGGCGATTGGATTCCGACCCTTGTTGAGCTAGCTTCGGCAGAGCCCCAATTCGTAGTAGCAGGCGAGCCTGACAAAGCAACAACGTGGAGAGCGATCGCTGACTTCCGCCCCGATGTAATCCTTGTGGCTCCGCGCGGATTAACACTTGAAGAGAGCGTTAGAACCCTTACAGCTCTTGAGAAGGTGCCAGAGTGGCAGCACATACCGGCTGTCAAACGCGGAGAGGTCATTTTCTCAGATGGCAGTTGCCTGTACGCCCCAGGCCCAAAATTTCTGCAGGGAGCGGCCATACTCTTCTCAGGCATCGCCGGGCTAGAGAGCGGATATATAACTAAGAAAGATGAGTTTTTTCGGCTCCGCTTCCTAGAGCTTCATCGACACCGCTTTCTGTGATATTACTCGCTTGGTATGAGAACTTCAGAGAGCTCGCAAACATCAACTGCCTCACCCCCCCCTTGGGTCATGCTCGCTGCAGCGCCAGACGCTTCTCTTACCAGCCTACTTGAGACGCGCGTTGCCGAGGCTCAACGGGCGGGGCTTTATACTGAACGTGATGTGCAGCAGATTAGTGATATTCAGATCGCTACTTCACGCGCGGCGTTCGTAACAAGCCCAGAGAAGCTCGAACGGCTGCGGCGGCTCTGTCAGATATACTCTGTTAACCTTCGGCCCGAAGAGATCACGTCGCACCGCAAAGTGGTCGGACCAGTGATCGTAGCCGCCAAGAAGGCGCTCTTTCGCCTTCTAGAGGGACTACTCGGCAGAACGATTAAGCACCAACGCGACTTCAATAGCGAGGTGGTAGCGCTGCTTACTGAGCTGTGCAACGAAGCTAAGCGGTAAGTAGCACGGCAACTGCATCGTCCCTGTCTGGTTCTTAAGATGTGCAGGCGCAGGATCGTCGCGGTATTTTTATTTTGACTTCAAAAGCGCTGCAGTTCTCGCATTTAGCAACACTCCTTCAGAGGCATCCGCGCACGGTGTAGACCGACACGGCTTTGCGGATAGCCCCACACACCTACGGGAACTTTATGACTAAGTCGCTTTGAGGCCCAGCTACCTCAGTCAGCGCCGCATGTATATTCGCGTGGTGGTATCATTTGACAAGCTAGAGCACGCGTAGCGGGTGATCCTCTCTGGTTTTCCTTCTCTCTCTCTCTCTCTCTCTCTCTCTCTCTTGTTGTTGCTCACTGCAGAGAACCGCGAAGTGCAAAAAGAGCGCTGCTGCTGCATGCGTGTGGCCATGCACACAAGCTGCTAGCCAGCTTGCAAACAGAAGGTGTAGCAGCAGGTTCTTTGGCCGCCCTAAACAGCTACTTTTGACCGTCTGCGCTGTTTTTCTCTTGTGAGGACTGCGCGGAAAGAAGAGGTTGTAGGGGGGTATTTAAAAGCCAAGAGGCGCTTTTCATGCGACTCAGGTTGCAGGCTTTTTTGGGAACGCAAGGTACAAAGGGGGAGCGGCGATGCGCCTGTGGCGGATAGTTATCTTACTATGTGTGGTTCTTGGGCCGACTATGGACGGGCGGGCAGATCCGTTGCCGCCGACGTGCCAGGAGGGTTTTTGTTTTTCAGCACAGGAGAGGGCTGATAGTGTGTTGCTCTCTCTTCGCGGCGTGAGCACCTTTCGATATTGGGGGTTTCGAGTGTACACGGGCGCCCTGTACATGCCCGCATCCGAAACATCGACCGATGCTGTTTTAGGCGAGATCTCTAAGAAGTTGGTGCTCCGATACCATCGCAGCGTATCTGTTGATCAGATCGTCGAAAAATCGGAGGAAAACCTCAGAGAGCATCCGCAGCTGTCGGTCGATTATCTGCGCCCTTTTCTCTCTCGTATACGCGCTATGTATGTACCGGTGGAGGAAGGAGACTCGTACTCCATCACCTACAATCCGGCCCAGGGAACGCTGAGCCTCTTTTTCAACGAGCGTCTACTAGGAACGATTGCCGATCCTACGTTCGCGCGCGCTTATTTCGGCATCTGGCTATCGAATTATTCGGTGAGTGAGAGGTTTACAGACGAGTTGCTCAGTAGAGAGGCCCCACTACCTTAGCCCTCGAATCTTAACCAATCCAGATTTGGGCAGGTAAGGGGGTAGGGGCAACAATCAACCCAGGTAATGACTGAGCTGTTCAGCGCTCTGCGCCTCTAAGGCTGTGTCTTCTAACGCCACGAACCCGTCGGCTGACGGTCGCTTCGTATCTCGACTGAGTCACCGTCTTGGGAAACTCTCGCACCTATCTTGCTATAGCTATCTTGGCTCGAGAACTTGTGACCCTCTTACCTGCAGCTTGTACCACTACACTGATAGAGGCGTTTCTATCTGCCGCAGACACGGTGTATCTCAGCGAGCTTTTTGTGGCTCCCCGAATTGGCACACCATTGCGCAACCACTGATACGAGAAAGTGGGGGACGAGAGATTACTCGTTGCACGGGCCGTCAGGGTAACTTGCTTGCCAACCTTGGCGCTCACTTTGCTCGCCAGGCGGGCCACCGTAAGAGTTACTGACTCAACGGTAACTGAAATAGGACTGCTATCAACAGATGTAGCTCCGTTCCAGGCGCGCACAAAGTAGCTGCCTGTATCTCCTACCTCGGCTACTTTGCTGAATGAGTAGGCGCTAAAATCTGCCACATCGGTTCCGTCTTTGAAGAGACGAACCCGACCTGCAGGAGGCGAATAAGGAAGAAGTGCTGCGCTGATTGAAAGCACCTCACCAGCAACAACCCTGGAAGGTCCAGAGAAATAAGAGAACTGCGGCGCCGGAGGTGGAGTAACAGAGAGCACCGCCTGTGATTCAACCGCTAAACGATTAGGGCTAGAGACAACTACCCGAACCCTTGAGCCGTTATCAGCAGCAGTCGGGGTAAACGAGTATGTAGCCCCCGAGACACCTACAATCTGCCTGTCATTTTTATACCAGGTGAAGGTTGCTGAATTGTCATCAGCTGTAACTTCAAGGGTCTTAACTATACCTTCAACGCAACTTGCATCCGAGAGCTGCTGGTACAGTATCAAAGGCCTCTTCGATACCGTGAGTGAAACTGTATTGCTGCGAACTGTGCCGTCTGAATTGCGGACCTCTACAAAGAAGGTAGCACCTGAATCCGCCCGCGATACATTCCCAAACGAAAGCGTGAAAGAGGTCGCTCCTGGGATTGCAACGCCATTACGGTACCACTGGTAGGACTCGGCGCCTTGCGCGCCAATCCATACAAGCACAGACTGTCCATCAACGGCGTCCGTGTTGGTCGGCTGAGCAGTGATCGATGGAGGTGTTAGTGGTAATACCGTCAACGTCTCAACCTGTCTGACAGACCCGCCTTCGTTACTAACCGTAACAGCGACCTCACTTCCCGAGTCGGCTAATGAGAGTTGTGGGAAGGTGTAGGTGGCGGCCGTGGCACCAGCTATCGCTTGCCCCTTCAAGAACCATTGGTAGCTAAGATTAAGACCCGACGCTGCCACTGAGACCGCAAGTGGCGACCCGACCTTACCCGTAAACGACCACGGCGTAAGCCTACTGATGTTGGGTCGCTGACGAATCACCTTCAGCTTAGCCTCCCGTTGCACACTTCCACCTGGCCCGGTTACTACTACGCGGTAGGTGCTTCCGGAATCAGTAAAGGGTGCGCTATTTACAGTAAAGTCAGGGCCGGTTGCACCGACGATCGGTGTGCCATTGTTAAACCACTGGTAGCTTAAGCTAGCTCCACCGGCAGTAACACTGAGGAACAGGGGCTCTCCCTCAGCAACCTCTCCATGTACGTAGTAATTTCCTACCCAGAATTTGCTTATCGTTGGTAAAGGCGGAAGAACCGTTAGCTTTGCTGTTCGACTTGAGGCAGTGCCTGAGCCGTTTCCAACGACTACCGAGATTGATCGGGTTGATGCCGATTGGGCATCCGTAGGAACCCTGCATACCAAAGCGTTTGCGCACCCCCCATATCTCACTCCATCAAGTGACCAGAACACCGAAGTGGGTGGCGACTTAGTTGAGATGGCAAATTCAGCTACACCACCCTGATTAACAGTAGCATCCCTTAAGTCTGTTACGATTACTGGTAGCACCGTAACGCGGAAGCATGCGACAGCGGTGCCACGCGAGTTTGCAACACCAACAGAGTAGTCACCGGCATCAGCTACCGAAGCAGATCTTACCGAATAGGTCGCAGCGGTCGCTCCTGGAATAGCGGTGCCCCAACTACACCCTTTATACCACTGATAGGATAGCGCCTCACCCACAGCTTTTACCGTTAGAGAGAGGGGCTCTCCTTCGGGACCACCATCACCGGATCGCTCTACAATTACGGGATATAGCTGATTTAAGGTAAACTGAACACCGGATAGATGGGAGTTGGTGATCGTTACTACCTGCGAGGGCGGCGTAAATGATTGATAACTCGGAGACAATACAGTAGCAGCAGGCGTAGCTCTAACCGTGTAGCTCCCCGGTGGGAGGGTGGTCAAACGAAAGGTGCCGTCATCGGGGCAGGTAGT
>JBIKWG010000036.1:0-16366 GCA_044356425.1 Bdellovibrionota bacterium
GCTTCTTTTCAGCTTCGTTAAATTCGCGAGTTACGACCTTCGCTGCATCATCAGCTATCTTAAGCTCATCAAGAGTCAGCTCCAGCGGAAAGCCGTAGGTCTCATAGATAAAGAACGCTTGGTCACCAGTAATGTGACTCCCCGGCGCAAGCTGCACCTGAATCTTTGATAGTTCGCGCAGCCCCTTGGTCAAGGTCTGATTGAATGCAAGCTCCTCATCGTGAATTTTCTGTAAGACAACCTGCCGGTTCTCTTCAAGGTGCGGATACGCATGCGACAGGGTGTCAATCACGGCTGTAGCAACCTCTGCCGTAAACTCACGCTCCAATCCGAGTTTACGTCCAAAACGAACAAGACGGCGAATAAAACGCCGAAGAATGTACCCTTGATCTTTGTTTGAAGGAGAAACTCCATCAGCTAAAATAAAAGTAGCTGCTCGGCCATGATCAGCGATAACTCGAAAAGCAGCTGTATCGCTGTTTTCGACGCCTTTCGTCTTGTATTCACGCCCCGAGATCGCCGCTACGCGGTCAATAATCGGAGAGTAGATGTCACTTTCAAAGATATCGAGCTTATTTTGAACGATCATGCAGACGCGCTCAAAGCCACCGCCAAAGTCGATATTTTTCTGCGCGAGCGGCTCCCACGTTAGCTCATTCGAAAGCCGATACTCCATGAATACGTTGTTGCCGATCTCAATAAATCGTCCTGAGTCATCATTGATGTGGTACCGCTCTTGGGTACGCTCAACAACGCCCATGTCATAGAACATCTCTGATGTTGGGCCACCCAACTCGCCCGGTGCCTCGGCCCGCTGCCACCAGTTCTTGGCCTTGTTGTAAGGAAAGATATGGTACTTCCAGCCTTTGCCCTCTTCGAGCGTAGCCGGAACTGCGTGAATATCGGGAGAGAACTCTGCTTCGACACCATACTGCCTAAAAACCCTCTTCCACGTTTCAATCGCCAGATCGTCTCGTGGTGCCGTTTCATCACCTGCAAACACTGAGACGTAAAGCCGCGAAGGGTCCATACCCAAAACCTCAACCCACAGCTCCATAATCCAGGGGATTTGCTGCTCTTTGGTGAAATCTCCCAACGACCAGTCGCCGATCATCTCAAACATCAGGGTGTGCCGATTGTCGCCAACCTCAAGCATGTCATCATAATTCGTGCGCAAGCAGCGCTGAATGTTACAGAGGCGCTTACCGAGTGGATGTGGCTGACCACCGAGGTAAGGAACCAAAGGAAACATCCCTGAATTCACGAAAAGAAGGGTCGAATCAATATTGGGAACAAGGGACATATTAGGCACTACGCCACAAGAACGGGGCGACTCGGTCCAGAACTTTAAAAATCTCTCTCGTACCTCGCGCGATGTAAGCATAAAGACGACCTCAGCAGAGCAATTAATGCTCGAATAACAGGCTTAAATTAACAGAGCGAATGACAACATAATTCATGTCGCCACAGAATAACGCTCGTTAGTGTAATCGGGCACTGATATCATAGCAAGGCAGCCTTGTTCGGAACCCGCGGCTACGTGCGTGTGAGGCTGCCACTCCCATCGATCTCTGAATGCCGGAGCATCCGTGGCCGGCGCAGCACAAAGATGCTTCCCCCTCGTTTTCCTAACTTCATAGCTGTTATTTTGCCCGAGCAGGCGGCGGAACAAAGACATCCGGGTCGACGGCAAAGAACCCAGGCTTTTTCAACTTTCCAAGCATAGTCAAAGACTGAAGAACCTGATGGCACTCGGACAGATTCCGTTGCCCACCGTTGACGGTGACAACCTTAATTGCCTTACTAAGATCTTTCGCTAAGTCAACCTCGGCTGGCGGAACCTCCATCAAGGAATATCGCGGATCCAACCCCCTAGTTTGTACTGTTGCTTTGAGCGATGCTAACAGCTGCTTCTGGTCAGAGGCATCCTTACCAACAATTTTGAACAATCTTCTCGTACTTAGTTTAAAACAAAGCGCAGGTAACGTGCGGTCATTAGGTTCTTCTGCCCAAGCATCTAGATGCTTTGACCACCACTGCTCTGTCATATTGAGCACGACTGGAAGCGCAAGCTGAAAACCAGTTTGGGCAGACAACACACACTTCATTGTATCATCGGCGAATGAGAGTCTACCTTCCTGAAATAGCTCTCTGGCGCGCTGTCCGATAAGCGCCATCATCCCTTCGCCTACCCGACAGGTATCGTGGTTGTAGACATTTATATACATCTCCGCCCTCTTGATGAAGAAAGAATTAAGCGCTGGAACAGCACTCTCTTTAAGAGCGAGATCACCTGCCTCTGTAATAACGAGTCCTTTTTCAATCGGGGGAAGATCGTAGCAGCCGTACTGCACACCGCAGTGCTCTGAATCACGCTGCACCCAATCTCCGCGATCGGTATTAAATCCACCGGCTGTGATAATCTGCCACGTCCAACGCGGAACCTGCGGGTCGTTTTGAGGCTCATGGATAATCTTACACAGCTTAAGATAACCGCTCGGTTCGATCGCGCGCGAGATGTGAACCCGCAATCCCTGATCTTCCTCAATTATCCTATGAGATAGCTCTTCGTGCGCATCCGGCTGTTTCGGAAACCAGACACGGTGAGCCACATGAGAACCTGGTGCAATATGCCCACCATCATGAAGCATTGCGAAAGCTACAACGGTTGGCCCCCACTCTTTAATTTGGGTGCGCACCTGTGGCGATGACCGGCCTGATATACTCTGTAAAAGCTTTGCCGTAAGCAGCGCCGATCCGACGCTGTGACCAAAACGCGAATGGTTGCCATCTCGAAATACAAAGCTCGCAGAAGCTAGCTGACCAATCTTGTCACTCCGCTGCATCAGAGGAGTGTCCATTAATACTTTGATGACGCGCTCCAACGGATTTGCCGGATCAATTGCGATTCCCCCACTGCGATCCATAACAGAGCGCATGTATCGAACTGAGTTGCTGTCTTTTCCGGCATACTGCTTAAAAGCACTTTCTGCAGCGAGGGCGTTAAGCGCTTCATCGGGGCTCTGCAGCCATATGCTTTTCACGTCGCTTCCGAGGCACGCTCCTGTTGCATTTTGATCAGGTTTGATAGCAGCAGACGGCTGGAGCCTAACGCCCTCTCGACTTGAAGCAGGTTCCATAGGTTATTTTCCACACACGTATAGACATCAACTGCGGAATAATAAAACCTTGTTAATTCTGAGTCAAAGAGATCTCGGTGTTGACATCACCCCCTTATAGTTCGGAACTGCCAAGATTGGGCACTATGGTGCGCCCGTGAATACTCCTAGAGAGAGCGCAAGGATACTCCGCCACGTTGCGCATGGATCTAGAGCACCTGCCCCACAGAAGGTGACCTACATCACTCCTTTTTTCTCCTAATAGTGCTGATCTTGGCCGGTTTAAAACAATTCGAAACAACAGGAGAGGATATGCCGCGACACAATCAAACAAAAGACACACCCAAAAAGAAGCAACGGACAGCTCAAGGTACCGAGGGCCGCACCAACAAAGAAGCACCCCACAAACAGGGTACATTCAACTCAAAAAGTGCAACTGAGAAAGAGCTACGTAAGGCAAATCAAGCAGTAGGCCCTAAAAGCCAAACTGCCCCCGCTCGCTTGAAGCGCTAGCTGAGCTGGAACGAACTTTTGTCATTCACTGCAGAAAAGGAACATACCCATCATGACAATTATTTGGACTATACTTATTGGCTTCGTAATTGGGTTGATTGCTCGTGCCATCATGCCTGGTCGAGATTCAGCCGGATTCATTACCACTACAGTGCTCGGCATCGCGGGGGCGCTCGTTGGGTCTATTATTGGTCGCGCTTTTGGCCTGTACGGTGAAGGAGAAGCTGCTGGGCTACTGATGTCAGTGCTCGGAGCGGTGCTCCTGTTAACGGCATACAGGTATTTTGCACCACCAGCAACTGCGAGCCGCTAAACAACGGGGGGCCTAATTACTTGCTGAGTAAGACTGTTCCCGCGCTGATTACTCAGCTTCATCCACCTCATCTGTTAGATCACCGGGAATTATAGCAGGAGCCGGAGGTGGCGGAGGCGCGGGCGGATTGCGCATACCACGACCACCCTCACGACTAGATGAGGAAGAATCAGGGCCTGAATCAACATAGGGCGCATCCGGACTGGATGGCAGCTCGCGCGCAATATCGCGAACGAGATCTCTTGTGGCACCGGCAACCACGGCCGTTGGCGCGGCTGCAATCGTCTGTTGGGCTGCTACAGCCGCTGTCTCTGATTTTACATCGACGATGCTTCCACCGGCGATACGGTAGGCCACTACCTTACCATCCTTGAATGTAACGAATGCCCCGCCAGGATAATCCCACACAACCTCATTCTTGAGCGCACGCTCAGTCTTCTCTGTTGGGGCACCCCAGGCTGTGAACACCTCACCCGTGCGATATCCAAGCTGCAAAGGTGGCTTTGCCTTTTCAGCCAAAGCAACCAGAGATCTCCCCAGTAATAAGACGAACAGCGCCACACAGAGCAATGCCGCAGGCGCTTTCAAACGGGTCAAGAAATTTCCGAAGAGACGGTCTTTATTCCTCATCTTGTAGCTCCTTACTGCACAACCATGGGATTACTTTTTGTGACATACGTCCACAAGCATACCACAAAGTGCGAAGTCCAAGAAGGCTGCAAGTATAGAGCAGCTGGGGCGAATGTCTAACATTCATTACGAAACAGAGCCCTTTACTATTCGCTATGGCAGGTAAGAACTCTATGCTCTGATTACGCACAATCCGGGCTAGGAAACGTTTTTAAGATACAACGAAAAAGTTGTTCCTTTGCCGAGCTCACTATAAACCTCGACTCGCCCGCCATGCAGCTGAGCAATGTGCTTAACGATTGCTAACCCAAGGCCGGTGCCCCCCATCTCGCGACTGCGCCCCTGGTCTACCCGATAGAAACGCTCAAAGAGGCGCGGCAGATGGGCTCTATCTATACCAGGACCCGTATCAACCACATCGATTCGCGTCATCTCCCCAACCACTTCGCTGCGCACAGCTACCCGCGCCCCCACCTGGGAGTATTTCACGGCGTTGCTTACTAAATTTACAAGGGCCTGCTCAAGAAGACCAGCATTCACGGCCGCTTGATCCTGGGGCGAAACCTCATTAGAGATTGCGATCTGCTTTTGAGCCGCCTCGCGGCTACACGACTCAACAACAAGTGCTACAATTCCGGCAACTTTAGCTGGCGCCACGTCGAGGCTCATTTCATCTCCTGCCTCTAACCGCGCCAGCGTTAACAAATCACTCAAAATTGAGTGCAGCCGCTCTGAGTGCTTCCCAATAATGCCTAGGAATCTTTGTAATGACTCTGGCTCATGCATCGCCCCATCAAGAAGTGTCTCAACGAAGCCTTTGATTGAAGTAATCGGAGTTCGCAACTCATGAGATACATTTGCAACGAAATCTCGGCGAATGTTTTCGAGCCTCTGGATGCGTGTCATATCGTGCAACACGATCAGGCGTCCATTCGAGTCAGCACTCTCTGAGCGCAAGATTGAAGAATACACTTCAAATATGAGAGCACTTTCTTTTTTTACACTTACCATGGATGAAAGTGGCTCGCTGGAGCGAAGAGCATTTTCGATAAACTGCCGCAGCTCAGGATGCTCAATAACGTCGTGAAAGTGTCGATCCTTTGAGAGCAGTTCACTGGCATCCAGTAGGGCCGAGGCCGTTTTGTTAAGGCGCTGAATGCGCCCCTGATTATCCACGCTAATTACACCCTCAACCATACTGCGCAGAATGGTATCTTGCTCGCGTGAGAGGTTATCGAGTGCCTCCACTCGACCCGCAAGATTTCGTGCCATTTCATTTAACGCCTGCGCAAGCCGATTAAACTGGAGCAACCGTGAGGGCTCCACTCGCGTGCCCAATTGACCTGCTGTAAGTCGCTCAGCAAAACGAGCGAAGCGATCCAACGAGCTCGCCATAGCCTCGCTTACGAGCAAACTTGCCGTTATTGCAAACACGATAGAACCCACGACAAGAAACAAACCACCCTTAGCACCAGAGCAGAACGTTAGTGCGGTTACTGCAAGAGGCGCAGCACACAGGAATATGAGTGCGGCGAGCCGTAACGTGATAGTTGAAGAAGTCGCTCGGCGCCTCGCCATATAAAACCTAATAGCTACCCCTTAAAGCGATAGCCTACGCCACGAACGGTTTCGATCGCGGCGCCTTCTGGACCAAGCTTCTTTCGCAGACCAACCACCTGTACATCCACTGAACGGTCAGTCACCGGATAGTCATCCCCGTGAACTCCATCAACTATCTGATCCCGAGTGAAAACAATGCCTGGCTTTCGCATGAGAAAGTGCAGGAGCTTAAACTCAGTGTTTGTAAGCTCAATCACGACCCCTGCCACCGCAACTTCTCGACGCTGCGGATTAACTTTTACACCCTCTAGCTCAAGAATAGCATCCGGGTCAGCCGAAGCTACTTTTCCGCGCCGCAAAACACTCTTCACCCGGGCACATAGAACCTTAGGACTAAAGGGCTTTGGAACGTAATCATCTGCGCCAAGCTCAAGCCCTACAACCACGTCAGACTCATCGCCACGTGCACTGACAATGATGATAGGAGTCTTAGCAAGCGTAGGCTCTGCTTTAAGCCGCCTACACACCTCGAGCCCATCGATTCCTGGCAACATAAGGTCTAACACCACCGCGGCAGGGTTGAATGTTAGAGCTATCTGCAAGCCTTCCTCTCCGGTGCCAACACACTGCAGATCGTAGCCCTCTTTGGCTAGATTGTAGCGGATAAGCTCACGGATATCCTCTTCATCTTCAATAACTAAGACTTTTTCGCCCATGGCCAATAACTATCGCGTTTTAACTGGTAAGTAAGCACCTATACCTGGTCTCACGGAAAACTAACATGCCAACAAAACTTGAGCCACGCGAGAGTTAGAGCAGCTACGCCTAGCGACGTACCTTCTGTGAATACGCATTTGCCCCGAAAAAGGGGCTTTCTCACCCGCCTACACACCCATTAAAGTGCTGCAGCGGCGATATGCGTAGCGACCGGAATCAGTTAAGTGTGGCTACCTCTTTTTTGTGTCTCTGCCTACTTTTTGCAAAGGACTACCATGAGTTCAAATATTACATGCTACGACGTTATCCCCGGCGCACCGCAGGCCGTTGGCCCATATTCGCCGGCAACACGCTGTGGCTCGATGGTCTTTCTTTCAGGTCAGGTGGGATTGAATCCAGAGAGCGGACAATTAGTTGGGCCAGGCATTGAAGAGCAAACATCGCAGGTTCTTAGCAACCTCAAGGCCGTGCTTGCCGAGCTTGCACTATCGTTTAGCAACGTGGCAAAAACCACTATTTTTCTGACCGACTTGGGGCATTTTCAGACCGTTAATCGTCTCTATGCTGAAGCGCTGCAGGGTCATAAGCCAGCCCGTTCGACGATTCAAGTTGCGGCACTACCACTAGGAGCGATTGTTGAAATTGAGATGATTGCAATTGCAGAATAGCGCGCAAACAGAGGCGGGGTTTAGAAAGACACCTAAACCCCGCCGCAATACAAGAAACCGGATAGTACTAATCTACAGCTGTTACTGCAGATCAAACCCTCACTAAAACCCTATCGCAGAGAAGAGCGTAGATACCCTCACAGAGTGAGGCACCTCTTCACCAATGCGACAGAATTACTTCCTAGAGCCGACATGGATCACCTCCTTTTTCAACGAGGGTCTTGTCTCTATAGGAGAGACAAGCAACCCAATTCAAATCTGTAGCGCATGAAAAACTGCTCTGCTAAACAGAGGTTTTTTTACTTGCTATAGGCGACCGATCCTTCACGCACTCCTACAAGCAGTGCATAAATTGTCTAGTAATCGTGAGGGCGAATCAGTTATTACGCAACTACCAAAATGAAGCGATTACTCTACCACGAGCGCCAAGCCCTTCAGGTAGTCGCCCTCGGGATGGAAAATGCTCGTTGGGTGGCACGGTGCCTGGTGGAGCGTTTCAATAATACGAACAAATCGCCCAGCAGCCGCGGCTGCCTTCATAACGGCATCGCGAAAAAGTTCACGAGAGATAAGCTGCGAGCATGAGAAGGTAAGAAGGATTCCGCCAGGCTGAATCTTTTTCAACGCCAAGGCATTTATAGTTTCATACCCTCTCAAACCACGCTGCACTGCCCGTTGATGTTTTGCAAACGCTGGAGGATCTAGCACTATCAGATCGAAGGTATCTGGAATCTGCGTAAGGTAGGTAAAGCAATCTGCAACCTCAGGATGATGGTGAGCACTGGCAAAGTTTGCCACCACATTCTGTCGGCACAGATCGATTGCTGGCTTAGAGGCGTCGATTGAAACCACCGATTCTGCGCCACCCTTAAAGGCGTACACCGAGAATGCGCCTGTATAACAGAACGCATTTAAGACCCGCCGCCCCTTGGCCAACTCACCAACTCGGGCTCGATTATCCCGTTGATCAAGGAAGAATCCTGTTTTCTGCCCGCCACTAACATCGGCCAAGAAACGCAACCCATTCTCTGAAAAAGAGACCAGCTTGGGAGGATCGGGAACTAGGGTAGTAGCTGCTGCTGCCTTACTGCCCTCCTCCTCTTCAATCTGCTCTTCAACTCGCCGAAATATCACATCAGCGAGACCAAGTAGTGGCTCTTGTCGCAAGATTCCACTGATCTCTTCCCTTAAGCGCCACATACCCGCAGAGTGACATTGAACCACGGCGATCTCGCCGTAAACATCAATCACCAGCCCCGGCAAACTGTCACCTTCGCCGTGAACTAGGCGAAACCCTGTGGTCGATGGGTTTCCTAACAACCCGAGAGTTGCACGTAAGCGCAGTGCTGAGGCGATGCGCTCTTGCAGCAAGATGGCCTCTTCAGGAACCCCCTCAAATGCCAGCATGCGCACGGCTATGCTTCGTGTTCCCCAATGACCGGCGCCGAGCAGCGCACCGTCCTTCGAGAACACATCAACCAGGCAGCCGCGCGCCAGAGTGCCCTCACGCTCAGCGATGGCACCCGAAAAAATCCAAGGATGTCGGCGTCTTACAGAAAAGTCTCGACCCTGTCGCAAGACCACCCGAGGGCGAAGATTTTTTTCGTTCATGAGCGTATCGATCTCAAACAGCTGTAGACAACAACAAAAGCCCTAAGCGAAGTAGATGCTTTTATCGCTAACTATATCACGCAGGATTGCTCTATCAGCATAACCCTCTCGTAGCAGGAAGAGAGAGCCTAACCTAGCTGCGGCGCCAATGCCACGGGTTTTAAGCCTCAACGGGGGCATGGATGGCACTCCAGTTGCGGTTTTTAGTTATCTGTAACAGCGCATAGAGGAAATACAGTAGTGGTAGCAAGCGGAATAGCCAACAATCAGACTGTCACCCGAAGCCAGGGCGCCCCGCGCGGACGTGGTGAGCAACCTGAGCGCAACCGCGATGATTATTCTGCATACAACAATCGGCTTGCGCCTCTGCTCGCACACTGTAACTACGTGCCCGATATTACTCCCTCCGCTTTTGCCCAAGCCAAAGCGATGGTTGAGCCTCGCGACGCTGCTTACCTAGATAGCCCACTAGCGCAGGCTGCTCGCCGAGACAAGCTCTGGGATGAGCTTAAACAGCAGCCGGCCAAACTTGAAGGGGCGCTACTTGCGTCTCTTGCGGCCTACCGGGCCCTATGTCCATTCACGGCAAGATTAGAAATGCGCCCTGAATTGCTTCCTTCAGCAACACTGGCAATCGCGGTAATAAAAGACCCAAATATGTCAAAAACCACCCGAGAGCTTGCGTTGATTACGCAATTTTTCCGTTCACACACCCGAGAGGACCTACAAGCACTTGCTCGTTGCCTGCACGAGGTCAATACAAGCGGCCCCCAAGACACCGCTATGGATGCGGGCCTACAGGTCATTTTCGCTAAACGGTTTAGCATCCCTCTGCCCCACGCGTTGCAGCAGCGCTAAGCTGTTATCTGCGCGATAGAGGATATGCATACCCCCTCACGGTGATATCACTCTGAATATCTTGTACGCCCTTTTGGCCCATCGCGGCCGCCAAAACTCTATCGACCTCGCGGTGGTTCTGTAGGTTTCCACGCAGGTGTACGACTCCATTGTTTACTGAGACCTGAACCTTAGCAGCAAGACGGGGGTATTCCTGCTCTAGAGTCCGTTTAACAGCGGCTGATACCTCTTGGTCCGAGACGGGCGACTTTACCGTTAAATCATCACGAATTGGTCTAGAAGCGGCCGCACGAGCTGCCGCAATTACCGACTCTCGAGTGCGTTGATTATCAACCTGCCCTTGCAGGACCACCTCATCAGGCGCCGATAGTATACGAACACGATACCAGCCATCAGTAACGCGGTCACGTAAAGCTCTTTCGATAACGCTTGCTTCGGACTCGCGCTGAGTTGCGCTTTGAACAACCCCAACAACTTCGGCATACGATGCTGCCATAGCCACAACTAGAAGCGCACCTGCGCCAACAAGAGCTCGAAACGTCGCTATCACGATAACCCCACTAACTAAACTGTTACGTACATTACATCCTTAAACGCTCACGTTAACTACTGCAGCGGTATAAACCAGCAATTACTGCGACACTATAATCTGCGACAGCTACCGAACCTCCTGAGCCAACAGCCGCGCGATACGACGGTCTTAAGGCACAATGAACTGTCAAGTAATTTTTCATGATTTATGGCCCTTTCTGAACCCAGACAAGGTGTCTTTGGAAGCGGAAAATTTCAAAAAGAGCGTGTCTGGTATCACTCTATAATTGTCATCTGAGCAGGGACGCGCGATACTCCTGCACGTCATATTCTTTACTCGTCTATTGCCCCATTTGAAGAGTTTGCCGCACTTATGGAATCGCGCCCAACTAAATACATCTTTGTTACTGGCGGAGTTGTCTCATCGATCGGAAAAGGTCTGACAACTGCCTGTATAGGAGCCCTACTCGAAGCTCGTGGGCTCAAAGTTACAGCAGTCAAACTAGACCCATATATAAATGTTGATCCGGGCACGATGAGCCCTTTTCAACACGGTGAAGTGTTCGTTACAGACGACGGAGCTGAAACAGACCTTGATCTTGGACATTACGAGCGCTTCATGGGCACTCGCATGTCTAAACTCAACAACTTTACATCTGGGAAAGTGTACGAAACCGTAATTGCCAATGAACGTCGCGGTGACTATCTGGGGGGAACTGTTCAGGTGATCCCTCACATCACAGATGAAATTAAACGTCGCATTAAACTGGCAGCTCAAGGTTTTGATATCTGCCTAGTTGAGGTTGGAGGAACTGTTGGCGACATAGAGAGCCTGCCGTTTCTAGAAGCGATTCGTCAGATGCGTGCTGATGTGGGAGCTCAAAATACGCTGTATGTGCACGTTACGCTGGTGCCCTACATCTCTACAGCACACGAATTCAAAACCAAGCCTACTCAGCATTCAATAAAAGAGATCACCGGCTACGGCATTATTCCAAGCATTATCATATGCCGCTGCCAGCAGAAGCTTGATGATAAGCTCAAGAGCAAAATCAGCCTATTCTGCAACGTAAGCGAAAACTGTGTTATCAATGCCCCAGATGTAAACACCATCTACGAGCTTCCAGTTGCCCTGCACAACGAAGGGCTTGACCAGCGAATTGCTGAGCTGCTCAACATCTGGACCGGCGCGCCGAAACTTGAGCCTTGGAGAAAGATCGCTACCTCCCTTACCGATCCAAAGCGCGAAACAATTACAATAGCTATGGTCGGAAAGTATGTCGACCTAACCGAAAGCTACAAGAGCCTAAGTGAAGCGCTGATTCACAGTGGTGTAGCAAACGATTGCAAGATTAAGATCGTATATGTCGACAGCGAAGATCTTGAGCAGAGAGATATAGACGAAGCAATGAGATCAGCCAACAACGGCGAAGCAATCGATGCAATCCTTATCCCGGGCGGATTTGGAGTTCGCGGCAGCGAAGGAAAGATTGCAGCGACGCGCTACGCTCGCGAACATAAGATCCCTTTCTTTGGAATCTGCCTAGGACTCCAGATCGCCACGATTGAATATGCTCGAAACAAAGCCGGAATAAGTGCCGCAACCAGCACTGAATTTGACTCAACTGCGACCTGCGCTGTGATTGACTTCATGGATGAGCAGAAAACCGTTAGCCTAAAGGGCGGCTCAATGCGGCTCGGTGCATATCCATGCGTCCTTAAAGAGGGCAGCCGTGCTCGTGAGATTTACGGCAAGGCAAGCATCAGCGAGCGCCACCGCCATCGCTATGAGGTTAACAATGCGTTCCGTGAGCGACTTGAGCAAGCCGGGCTAACCTTCTCGGGGCTCTCGCCCGATTCAGTGCTCGTAGAAATCATCGAACTCAGAGACCACCCATGGTTTATCGGTGTGCAGTTCCACCCAGAGTTCCAATCTAATCCGAAGACCCCCCACCCTCTCTTTCGATCTTTTGTAGCCGCTGCAAAGGTGCACAAAGCTCAGAATTCAAGTTTGGCGACAAAGGTCGCTAAAGAGGCGATTCAAGAGAGTGGGGCAGCTAACGGGACAGCTATTCGCAAAGCGCAGGATGCGATGGTTGACTCACTTGAAGGGAGCGCTGCGTGAAGGTTCAGATAACCCCCTCCGTGTCAGTTGGAGATGAGCAGAAGCTTCTCATCATAGCCGGACCGTGCCAAATCGAATCGAGAGATCACGCGCTTTCAATCGCTGAGTTTCTGACGACTAAACTAAGCTCCCTAGCCGTATCACTGGTTTTTAAAAGCTCGTTCGACAAGGCGAACCGAACCAGCGTTAAAGGCAAGCGTGGAATAGGAATGGATGAGGGGCTCAAGATCCTTGAAGAGATCCGCCAGAGCTACAACGTACCGGTACTAACGGACATCCACAAAGAAGAGCAAGCGAAGACCGTTGGGGCTGTTTGCGACGTATTGCAGATCCCTGCTTTTCTATGCCGTCAAACAGACCTCCTTCTCGCTGCAGGAGAAACGGGAAAGACTATCCACGTCAAGAAAGGTCAATTTCTGCACCCATCCGATATGCAGTTCGTTGCGGAGAAGATAGCGAGCACCGGGAACTCGAAAGTCTTATTATGTGAACGTGGCACCTGCTTCGGATACCGAGACCTTGTGGTCGACCCACGAAACTTTATCATCATGCGATCTACTGGATATCCCGTGGTTTTCGATGCTACGCACAGCGTGCAGCAACTTGGGGGAGCAGCTGGGTCTTCTGGCGGAGCTCGGCACTACGTGCAGGCCCTCGCGCGAGCAGCCGTTGCTACTGGAGTTGATGGAGTATTCGTCGAATGCCACAACGACCCTGACAATTCGCCATCCGATGGACCATGTATGCTCCAGTTAGATCAAGTGGTCCCGCTCGTATCGCAGCTCTGTAAGATACGCGAAGCTCTGTCATAAAGGATCCGTGTGGCTTTTTTCATCACGCGCCGTCAAAGCTTCCTACTCGGCATAGGGCTTCTAGGCACCTTTTTCATGATAAGCGGTGGAATAGTGTATTCACGGAATAAGTCGCGAATACCAACATCAACCCTCTCTAAAGAGTTGATTGAGGGCAGAAGCACGCCCGTGCCAGCACCTAAGGTTCAAGCCGCTTTATCTCCTCTAGCCGCTCCAGCAGGTGCTTCAGCACCCACATCAGGATTTGTTCTTAATGAATTTCATCGCAGCCTCGTGAAAGATGGCAAAGTTGTATGGGAGGTGTTTGGCAAACGCGGTGAATACAACCCAACATCACACGTTGCCACGGTGCAGGAACCGCAGCTCAAACTGTACGACGAGAAAAACGGAGATGTGCAGATTCAAGCGCTACGCGCCGATCTGATGTTAAGTATTTCAGAGCTCTCACAAGCCGATCTAACCGACAAAGTTGTCATCACCCACAAAGCGGACACAACCATCAAGACCAACCGTGCCACATACAATAGGGCCGCAAATACTGTTGATATCCCCTCACCCTTTGAATTAGAGCATCCGGCATTTACGCTCTTGGGCTCTCGCTTGCATGCTGATATCACTACTCAAGTGATACTAATTACCAATGGCGTGCAAACAACCCTTAAACCGAAAGCAGGGAGAAAGCCGTAATATGATCAAAAACACCGTCCTTTCCATACCTCGCTCTGTCATCATCTTGTGCCTGGTGACATTAGTAAGCGGCAGCAAGATTCTTGCCGAAGAAGCAGCTCAGCCCGGCAGCTCCTTCTTGGATCCTGCTGCTTTCGATACAAGCTTTAGCAAATTACCAACCACCATCTCTGCCGATACGCTCACACTCAATGCAAAGTCTCGTGTGTTTACATACAAGGGAAATGTAACGGTCACTCAGGGCGACCTTACGCTTGTCAGCAAAACTTTAGAAGGCAACTATACTGATAAGAACCAAATTCAGAAGTTAGTGGCTCGTGGCAACGTGGCGATTACGAAACAAGACATTCAAGCAACTAGCCAGCAAGCCTTCTATGATGCGACCGATGCAACTATCACCCTGACAGATAACCCGCAGCTCCAACAGGGCGAAAGCTTGCTCACTGCCGATAGAATTAAGGTGTTCTTAAACGAAAACCGCAGTCAAGCAGAAGGCGCTGTTAGGGTAACTATGGTTCAGGACAAAGGCGGCGCTGGTCTTCCGATCGGTCAACTAACAGGAGCCGACGCCAATAAGAAGCCGGCCAATCAAGCGGCTGGTGTTAAGAAAGAGCCTACCACCGAATCAGATTCCCGCCCCAGGTAAAACCTGCACCGAACGCAAGGGTCAATACTAGCATCCCCTCCTGCAGCACCCCCTGAGCAACAGCTTCAGACATGCAGATCGGAATGGTTGCGGCGGTCGTATTACCGTAGCGCTGGATGTTATTGAAGACCCGCTCAGGGGGCACTCCAAGCTGTTCACGAACCATCTCATTGATACGCAGATTCGCCTGATGCGGCACGACGAGGTCAATATCAGCGGCAGAGAGGTTGTTACGCTTTAAAAGAACATGAGCAGTCTCAAGAAGTCGGGTCACCGCATTTTTAAAAACAACCTTTCCCTCCATCTGAGGATGCACACTTCCGGCCTCAATATCAGCCGTTCGAATAAAACCGGGAGTTGCCGTGCCAGGGACTTTCATACACAGCACATCAGCGCCACTTCCATCACTTCCCAGATAGGAATCGATAATTCCAGCAGCGAAACAAGGGTTACTTTGCGCAGCAGCTTCAACGGCCTCAAGCGTCAATGCACCTGCCCCATCACCGAACAAAACAGCCATATCTCGGCCGCGAGTGCTGAGGTCTAAAACGGGCGACTGCACCTCGGCACACACCAATAAAACCTTCCTAGCTTGCCTACTCTTGATATAGCCATCAATGCACGACAGTCCGTATACAAGGCCACTGCACTGCGCACGGATATCAAGTGCCGGAATCGTGCGACACCCCAGCTTTTGCTGCAACATTACCCCCACACCGGGAAAGTAGTAGTCAGGGGACAGCGTTGCTACAACGATTAGATCCAGCTCCTCAGGGGTCCAACCTGCTCGGCTCAACGCATCACGCGCAGCCTGTTCTCCTAGCTGAGAAGTGCTGACAACCCCATCCGACTCCACGAATCGCCGCTCTTTTATACCAGTGCGCTCTGTAATCCAGGCATCACTGGTATCCATCAACTTCGATAGCTCCTCATTGGAAACTCGGTGTTCCGGAACAAAATGAGCAACTGAACGAATTACGGTACGAAGGCTCATACAGAAATCTCCTTAAGGCTAGCTAAACGAGCGCCAACTCTGCGCGCTAGCAGCTATTGAACTGTACCTGACACGGGATCTTTCGTCACCAACGCTTACACTGTATCATCCACGAACAGCATATAAACACCGACACCATGAGCAAGGTACAAAAGTTTAGGGTCGCTATCTACGGGATCCTAATCGAGAACAGCAAGGTACTCATCACAAACACGCGAGTTCCCTCAGGTGTGGCAACAAACTTTCCAGGTGGTGGACTAGAGCTTGGTGAGTCTCCAGTAGCAGCTTTAACCAGGGAGTTTGCAGAAGAGACCTGCCTGGCGGTTTCAGTTGGTCAGCTCCTATATTGCTCTCAACACTTTCATCAAAACCCCGATTATCCCAATGAACAACTGATTCACATATACTACCGTGTGCAGCGCCTGAGTGGAGAGATTCAGCACACCGGAAATAACGACGACGTGCTGAGCACCGAGTGGCTCACGCTTGAACAACTCACCACTCGCCGTATTTTTGATGCCGATCTTGAATGTATCAATCACGAGAGCTTCCGGCGCTTACTCGTTGCCTAAGCCAGCACGT
>JBIKWG010000050.1:0-14795 GCA_044356425.1 Bdellovibrionota bacterium
ATTTACACAGATGTTGCCCCTCGGATCTTTAGCCGCAGTCTCTATGGGCTGCTTGATGCTGTATGTGACGCTCTCCTTATTTCCAACTGAGCTTTTTTGTCGCCGTATACGGGTGCTGCAAGAGGACCTGCCGGTGGCGTGCGAGGAAGTAGGTCAGCAGATGCTAGAGGGCGCTTCGCTGGATCATGCCCTGACGCGATGTTGCCAAAAGGTCCACTCGCTGGAGCTTCGTGAGATTCTCAGTGATGCTCAACGAAGACTTTTTATATCGGGGGGTCTTTCAGGTCTCCGAGAAGAGGTAAGCGAAAGGGGGTACGGCGTGTTGCTTTCGAGCTTCTTAGCAGCGCTACATTATGCATCACTGCAGTCATCGCATGAAGCTGGAACAATGTGCGTAAACTTCGCAGAGGTGCTGCGTCGTAAAGTGGGGATCCTTGCCAGGTATGCCACCTTGTTGGCGGCAGCGCGGACTGTGGGTCTTGTGGTCGTAGCTTTTGGCTTGTGCTCGGCTGTTACGAGCGGATTTTTAACTGCCACGTTACCGCTGGGGTCAACAGCAGCGCATGCCAGGGAGTTCGGAGCAATTACTTTAGGGTTGTCGCTTGTAGCGTTGCTGCGGGTAACCTCGTTATCTGAATGGGAGCGACATGGCAAGTTATAGCCCTCTTACTGTGATAGCAATTGCTCTTCTTATTGGGATTTGTGCCCTTGTTAAAGTTAGGCGGATGGTTTTTCGCATGCATGAGATGGGGCGGTTTAAGCCCGGCGGCAGCGGGAGCCTGGGACTTATCTCTCGTTGGATAAATCGATTGGCAAACCGGCAATCAGCAAGCACGTTACGCAATGAGGGCAGGTTGCTGATTTCGATAGACGAACTGCGCAAGCTCAGAGACTTGGGGGTGTCGGCAGATCAAGCGCTGGTGCGCTATGTTATCCTGCGAGAGATTTGGATCGGCATCACGCTGGTAGTCTGTGCATATGCCTTGGTATCACATCCGCCAGTATTTGCGGCGATCTTCACCGTTGCAGCGATTGTACTCGCTGTCTGGATTCCACGTGGCTTGTTGGATCTGCGCTGGGAGGCTCGTCAAAGACTTCTACGACTGGAAATTCCTATTGTTTTCGGGTTGTTAAATGCGGCAATACAGACAGGTGCGGAAGTAGTACGGGTTTTTGATACATACGCCGATATATTTAAGGGGAAGCACGGGCGCGCTCCGTTTGCCGAGAGTCTAAGTAGGGCAAAGTGGTGTGCTCGTATTGCAGGTAGCTGGTCGCAGGGACTCCTTCAGGTGCAGGAGGGAGCTGGTGGTGAGGTTGTTGCAGAATCTGTTGGTAAACTTGTCACTGTGATGCGTTCAGACACCGCTGATTACAAAGAACAATTAGGTAGAGCATTGCAGGGGGCTGAACGGAGCCTGGAGAGAGAGCTTCGTAACCATCAACGGCTCGTCTTTGCAAAGACGGCGACACTTATCGCAACGAGTGTTTTCGGTGGGCTTATTATGAGTGGCTTTTCGCTTATGTTCTGTTAGGGAGGGTATGGTCATGGCACGGGTGTTAATAGTCGAGGATTCTCCGGCGCAGGCTGCGATTATCGCTGAGATAGTCAAAGAAGCCGGCCACGACGCACTTGTTTGTCGTGAGTTTACCAAAGGGGCAGGTGCGATGCTTCAGCCTATGACCCCAGATTTGGTGCTTTTGGACCTGACGTTGCTTGACCCAGACGGAAAGCCAGTTGGTGACGGATTTCATATCTGTCGCGAGATTAAGCGACTAACCAGAAACTCAGTAGCGGTCGTCGTAGTGTCGGCGAAAGAGGATGATACATCATCAGAGTGGGCGTTGATGCAGGGGGCCGATGCATACCTGCAGAAGCCCTTTGCTGTAGAGGATTTAGTTTCAGTGATGCGAGAGGCGCTCGCAGTTATGGGGAAATAATTAAGGTATGCAGCTGCTCGTCGTAGATATCTCACCGGCTCTGCGTGCAACGCTTTTAGGGCGTGTGCAAGAGGCAGCCCGTCAGGCGGGGCTTCAGCGGCTTACTGTGCTAGAGATTGATCCTGCGAGCTTTGATTCTGTAAATTGGGACGCAACTATCGGTTGCTTTATCGGCAGTGGGTGCGCTGAACTCATAAAAGAGATTCTGGATAAATTTCGCGCATTACCACAAGAGTCTCCGTTCGCATTTGTATTAGATGCAGATACGTATGCCTCAGAGGCGGTTGCTATCCATAAGTTTCTCGACCGGGTAGTCATTCCTGATACCGATCTGACCCAGATGGCTAATTTTATCGTGGATTGTGAGCGCAAGGCCTCTGGTCGCATATCCGGTATGCGCAGTCGTCACATCGTTGGGGTCACCCAATTAAAGGGCGGTGTTGGATGTACGACACTCACAGCGGCTTTAGGCGTCTGTTGGGCACAGCACGGCAAGACTGTGGCGCTGCTTGATCTCGACGATGTGAGTCCGCAATTGACCGAATGGGCCAGAGTGCCGGAACATCAGCGAACACTTACTGGAGAGCTTCTGAAGACAGGAGAGGTTAGTATTGATAAGCTTCGGGATTTCGTCTCACCGGTTGAGGGTTTTGACGGGCGTTTGGTGGCGATCGGTCAACCAAATCAGTATGGGGAGGCGTTTCATTTTCGAGCTTACGTACTCGATGGTGCACCTAGTTCAGCAGAGTTTGTTTCGAGTGTATTGTCGTTACTCTCTAACGAGTATGACATTGTTCTCGTTGATATCGGTCGGTCGTGGGGTGTAGCCGCATTCGCAGCGCTCCCATGGTGCGAGCGAGTTCTGTTTGTCGTTGATGACGATGGTTTGAGTGTCAGACGCTCTTTGGATGCACTAGCTCGACTCAAGCGAGAGTCGGGTGACCCAGAAGAATTTAATCTTAATCGTTGGGTTGTCGCTCTCAATAAGGTAACGGGCCGGCGTCTTTCAGTCAGTGACCTCTCAGGTGCAGTAGACGAATTAGAGATATTTCCGCGACAGGCCCCACTTTTTTCTATTCCTTATTCAGAAGCAGGGCGGACCTGGGGGGGGAAGCTTGATACGCTCTATGACCGTGGTAGCAGCGGTGTTCGTAGTGCAGTTGAACGGCTTGCGAATTTCCTGGTTCCGTCCTCAAAGCTCGAGAAGAGAGCCGCTCGACGCTCTTGGTTCGGTAGAATCTCGTTGTAGCACGCCCTCATAAGAGGATTACATCTCAATCTGAATCTTGACACTGGTTGGCTTCATATGAGTTGCATATTCAAAAGCTTCCTTGCACTGAGCGAATCGATAACGGTCGGTGATGAGGGGATTTACATCGATTTTGCTCGATTCCATCAGCTGTAACGCGCGCGGGTACACGTGCGCATACCGAAAGATTGTAGCGATTGAGATCTCTTTGATCATAGCCGCCTCAATGCTCAGGAGCACTGCTTTACCGGGCATCCCGATCAGAACAACTCGGCCGCCGGGTCGGACTGGGTTAAATACACCCTCAAATGCCCTTGGGTTGCCGCTTGCTTCAAAAAGGACGTCTGCACCGACGCCGTTGGTGATCGTTAACACTACTTCAGTCAGGCTCTCATGCTTAATGTTTACGGGTGTGATTGGTCCGAGGGATGCAGCAAGCTCCAGCTTCTCAGTAACTACATCCGAGATCACTACTTTACTGCAGCCCCCCGCAAGTGCCGCGAGAGCAGTCAATATTCCGATCGGGCCGGCTCCTGATACTACAGCAACATCACCGGGATTGATCTGTGCTTTATTGACTGCATGTACCCCCACTGCAAGGGGTTCGACCATTGCGCCTTCACCGAAAGAGAGGTTATCGGGGAGTTTAAAAGTAAAAGCCGCCGGGTGTATCACCGTAGAGCGCAAAACCCCGTGAATAGGAGGCGTCGCCCAAAAACGCACGTGTGGATCAAGGTTGTACATTCCTAAGCGGGTCTCTCTGCTGTTGGGATTAGGGACGCCAGGCTCCATGCACACGCGGTCGCCCTTTTTGAGGTGAGTGACCTCCCGACCAACTTCAATAATTACCCCCGAAGCTTCATGGCCAAGGACCAAGGGCTCTCGGACAACGAAGGGCCCAATCTCTCCGTGAGTATAGTAGTGGACATCGCTGCCGCATATACCGACGGTGTGTACTCCGATTCGAACGTCTAGCGGACCAAGCTCTTCTGGAATCTCGATATTTCGAGTTGCAAGCGATCCCTTCTTTTCGAGCACAAGAGCTTCCATAGAGCAGGCTCCGCATTTCAAACGGTTTGTTTGTGGATATCACGACCTCTGGGCGATCGGTATGTCGCGCATTAAGTAGTTGCGTTCTTGCCTGATTTCCTTTGTCTATCTTTATCAGTAAAAAGCTGGATGGCTGGTTGCGGCTACGGTGTAGTACGCTGACCTTGTCTAATGCCGAGGGCGAGATAGTGTGTGTGAGGTCAGGCAGTGTCGACGCGAAAGAAGTTACTCTTAGTGCTATGTTTTGCAGGTTTGTTAAGTTTGCCGTGGTTGCAGCGAGCTTTCTACAGTAGGGGAGAGCCACGTGAGGCGATCGTTGCTCAGGCGATGCTCGCGACGGGGAATTGGATCTCACCTCCCGCCTACGATGGCGCCGTTCCCTCGAAGCCGCCTTTTTCTCACTGGCTGATAGCGCTTGCATCGCAGGTAACAGGAGATGTCACTGAAGCGAGTGCTCGCTTCCCGTCCGCGGCTGCTTTCATAGCTTTTACTACTTTGTTTTTTTCTTTCGTTGCTCAGCGCCTCTCTAGCGCAATAGCTTTATCAGCGACGTTGTTGCTGCTTAGTTTTCCAATGTGGTTCTCGGCTGCAGTAACATGTCGGGTTGATACCGTTTTGGCTACAAGCTTTGCAGGTGGGCTTCTTGCGCTCTTTGCCTGGTTTGAGCGGGGATTAAAAGGGATGCCGGCTCTAGCGATTCTGCTACTGAGTGCTGCCACGCTTACAAAGGGTCCGGTTGGTGTGGTACTTCCGCTCTCAGTTTTTGGTTTTTTTCTTTGGAGCGAGGCTGGGTTTACAGCGTCTTCTATCGGCCGAATTTTGGCGAAGTGTTTAGCCGTTGCGGTGCCGATCGCAGCCGTGGCGTCGCTATGGTACATCGCTGCTTACCTTGAGCGCGGCGATGAATTTTTAGGAAAGGTTTTGTATGAGAACTTTGATCGAATGTCTGGTTCTATGCACGATGAGCCCCATAAGCACTCAGTGTTGTATCTCTTTGGAACCTTGGCCCTAGGGATGCTTCCGTGGTCCTTTATTTGGATTCTTGACGGTCTCGGCGTTCTACGAGCTCAGGGTATAGGGGCATTGCGGGGAGTGCTGCAATGGTACAAAAATCTGCCTACGTTGCAGCGATTCTCAATCGTCGCCTCGTTTCTTATCGTTCTTTTCTTCTGCGTTCCATCAAGTAAGCGCGGAGTGTATCTCTTGCCAGCATATCCTTTTATCGCGCTGCTTGGAGTGCTCTCTCTTGAGCGATGCGCGTCTCGGTACCCCGGCGTCTTTGCGCTGTTGACGCGGCTGGTGGTGTTTGTCGGATTCTTTTTAGTCGGTTGTAGCGGTGCTGCTATAGGATTGAGCTATCTGGATGTTGCTCCGGCAGTAGTAGTGAATTACAGCAAAGCTTTGTGGCGCAGTACGAGCATAGGAAGTGTGGTGCTAGGAGCGGGCTTTGCCGTAGGTGCGTGGCGTTTGTTCAAGGAGCAATATCCGGATCCTCGTACTACACCGCTTGATGTGCGTTTGAGTGTTGCGCTCATCGGAGTAGTGGCGATTGTTTCAGGGGTTGCGGCCGGGCCGATTATCTTTGCTCAATCCCCAAAAGAGTGGACAGCCTCAGCAGCCTTCCCTGTTTCAACAGCACGGCGATCATTGCCAGAGCCGTTCTACTCTTTTGGCTCTGAGGCGTATGCAACGAGTTTTTACCTGAAAAAGCCGTTTAAGCGAGCTGTTCAAGCGCTTGCGCCCGGCAGTGTGGTCATAGTTCAGCAGCGCGATCTTTCTGCCTTTCGCGAAAAGTTTTCTGCGCAAGCTGAGGAGCTTGGTCGCTTTGAGTCAGCCTTTGACGAGCCGAAGCGGGCTCTTGTCGTTGTTGAGACACGCTAGCCTTACTGCCATAGGCACAAAAAAGCGCCTCTCTTTTGTCAAAGAGAGGCGCGTTCTTACCTCACGAGGTCTTGGTATAAACTACCAGCTTGACTTCGTCACACCAGGCAGCAGGCCCTTGTGTGCCATTTCACGAAACGTGATACGTGATATCATAAACTTGCTGTAAACGCCGCGTGAACGACCAGTAAGTTGGCATCGGTTGCGAATTCTCTCTTTCGCGCCATTGCGGGGCAATCCCTGCAGCTTCATGCGTGCTTGGTAGCGCTCTTCGTCGGATAACTTTTGATCTAGAGCCTTCTTGCGAAGCTCGATACGCAGATTAAGCTGCTTAGCTGCCATCTTTTTACGCTTCTCATTTCGAAGAACTGAGCTTTTCTTTGCCATATTACATCGCCATCTTACTTTCTTACTTGTTACTACCTTACTTGCTACCAACTTACGAGAGACTAATTCTCCGTGTGCGCTCTATTTCCTGGCGCGCGCTTTTGCATGTGCGCGCTTGTTATGTACAGAGCAAACAGTCCGAACAGCGCGTAATAGTATCACATCCTTAGGCGGTGTCCAGATGTGCTAACCCCCTGATTTTATAGCCAGCCTGCAACATATAGGGTACTCAGGGATTTTAACCGCGACACTGGTCAATCTAAGGCGTTTGCGGCATCTTCGCTCACATGAGCTACCAGACTAACCACTCACGGACCAACCTTTTGGCCCTTTTGCAAAGTTATCAGCCTTGTGACGTAGCCGATCGGCACCACGCAGTGCGCATCGTGCACTTTATAGAGAACGAGCCGCAGGCGGCCTGCCGAGAAAGTCTTGGCGGCCACCTCACCGGCTCAGCTTGGATAGTAAATCAGGCAGGGGATAGCTTCTTGCTTATGCACCATAAGAAGCTTGGAATGTGGGTGCAACCAGGTGGACACGCCGATGGCGAGTACGACCTATCTGCAGTAGCTTTTAGGGAGGCAAGCGAGGAAACGGGGCTATCCAGTATCGAGCTCGATGCAGCGCAGATATTTGATCTCGATATTCATGCCATTCCGGACCATCAACATGTTCCTGGCCATCTTCATTTTGATGTGCGATTTCTCTGCCGCGCTGATGATGCGGAGCCACTGGTTCAGAGCAGCGAGTCGCACGCACTTAAGTGGGTGCCGAGTGACCAGTTAGAGCAGTTCTCTACAGAACCATCATTGCTGCGTATGCGAGAGAAATGGCTCAAGCGTGTGAGATAAACGCGCGCAGTTTTTCAATCTCTGTGCGTGCTCCATCAAGGCTCTCCAGAGCTGGTGTTTCAAGGATAAAAGGAATCTGAGCTAGTTTCGGGTGTGTAAAAACTCGTCGCAGAGTGTTGGTTCCGATTAATCCATCACCGATGTTTTCGTGGCGATCTTTTCTGCTTGCCAGTGCGGTCTTGCTATCGTTGAGGTGCACCGACCATACCTTGTCAAAAGAAAGCACCTCGTCGATGTTCTTGATTACGCCTTCAAGGTCATCCACTAGGTCGTATCCACTTGCCCACATATGCTGCGTATCAAGCCCGAAGCCGACCAGCTCTTTTCGTTCAAGCTGTGAGTAGATCAGTGCAAGTTCTTCAACGCGATCTCCGATAACGCTGCCCGAGCCTGCTGCAACCTCAAGGATAAGTCGCGAGTTATGGGGCGCTTTTTCAAGCACGGAGTTTAAGCCAGAGACGACCCGGTCGTATCCAGCGGCTTCGTCATCTTGGTCCTTCATGCTGCCAACGTGAAAAATCACGCCGTCGCCGCCTACCCGCACGTTAAAATCGAGGTAGTTGGTCAGTGAGGTCTTCGCAAAATGGAACTTCTGGCTGTCGGGTGTAGCCATATTGATAAGGTAGATTGCATGAAAAAAAACTCTTTCAATGCACGAACCCTCGCGCGCAGCATTGAAGGCATCTTCTGCCCCTGGCGCAAATGGAGTCGTATTCCATCGTTGAGGCGCGGAGGGGTGCACCTGAATTGTATTGATTCCCAACTCAATCGCCGCAGCCGCAGCGTTGTGTAGTCCACCAGCAGAAGAAACGTGCGCTCCGAAGAATCTTTTCATAGTATCAGCTCTATAAAACTGGCGGCGCCTGAGCAGGTCCGCCCACAACGGGTTGATAGTACCTATATGGACCGAGGAAAGTCGAGATTTGGTGGAGTGGTAATTCGTTTTCTTTATGCACTACTAGGGTGTGGTATGGGGGTAGTAGCGGCAGTGGTGGCACTGGCACCGTGGTTAGAGTCGCCAGTACCTTGCGACCAAGGGGGCGCAGTAGCCCGCTGTACGCAGGCACTTGAGGCTGAAAGACGCAGTGCCGTTGCCCTTGAGCAAAAGCTCACCGCACTCGCAACGGTTACTGCAGCAACGGGTGATGCAACCTCAAGCGAAAGAGTGGGCACGCGGGCAGATGTGGCGGACGTCGAGCAGCGCGGTAGTGAGCAGGGTGCTGCTGAGGCGCTAAAGTGGAAGATATCTGCGATTGAGAAATTTGTGCCGCTTACGGACGACCAGAAGGACCGTCTTCGGATAAAGTACGAGCTAGAGGCATCACAGACTAGCGGCGAAGCATCAACAGAGCAGCTCGAAGATATTATTGGTGCGGAAAACGCAACGTTTTACCGTCAGCAGGTTCGAGCTGCTTTTCAGAGGGTTCAAGACGAAGAGACAGAGAAGGAGGTTGTGTGGCTTGCGCGATCGCTGCGGCTCTCTAACGAGCAAGAGCAGGCAGCGCTCGCTGCATTTCGTGAAGTTGAGCAGCAGATGGATCAAGATAGCCATCGCGCAGGTCAAGATGTCGCGCATTCACCGCAGGATAGATTTAAAGCAATGATAGCCGAAAACAAAAAGAGGTCAGAGCTGCGAGCAGCTCGGCTCAAGAATATGCTTTCAGCTGAGCAGTTTGAGAGCTATGTGAAAGCCGAAGCGGCTTCGTCGTCAGCCGATGTTGAGGTGTTTCACGATCCGCAGTAGTGCTGCTACTTAGGACTAACCAAAAAGTCCCTATAGTCTAGCATGCTTTGTCGAATCACCGCGTGGGCAGCTTTCTTATCGTAAAGGTTTGCTACCTTAACCTTAGGGGGAGTGCGGGAGCCCGGGATCTCTTTGTAGGTGAGAAAGTAGTGCTTAAGTCGATCGATAACTCCAGCTGGCACGTCTGACAGATTCTGTACGTGACCGTAGACGTCATCTCCTTCGAGCACCGCAACGATCTTGTCATCGGCCTCGTTCTTATCGATAAGCTGCAGTCCGCCGATTGGTCGGGCTCGCACCAGGATATCTCCATGCAGAATTGGGCGGTCGGTAAGGATGCAGATATCCATTGGGTCTCCGTCACCCTTTACAGATTTCTTGCCGATCGCCTTTCCGCACATAGCCCCCACACCGTCGCCGCACAGGGTTTGAGGGATAAATCCGTATAGAGATGGGCAGTGATTTGAGTATTTCTGCGGACGGTCAAGGCGCAAGATGCCCGATGCTTTGTCTACCTCAAACTTTACCGTGTCAGTTGGTACAATTTCGATGTAGCAGGTGACGATATTCGGCGCCTCGTCTCCAATATCAATTCCGTGCCATGGGTGTGCTCTATAAACTGGTACTGTTGGCATGCTTGCTCGAATAAATTTTACTGTTGTGTGGCGAGTGCAGTGCTTGCGCCGCAACGCCTAGTGTTCTCGCTTTTCGGTTGGCATCGTAGCCGAGCTAACGTGTCTCGGCAACAATCGTAAGTTCGTTTTTATTGTTGCAGAGCTGTTTACCGTCATAGCTAGCGGCTTTGTCGTAGAGCAGAGTTCTCAGTTGTCTCAGAGCTAAAAAATCGGGGGACCCCTTAAACTTGATTGTAACGCACAGTCTTTTGCAAAGCTTTTGTGAAATCCAGGTGTCAATGAGCGAAACGCTCCTGTGCGGCGCAGCGATCACGTCGCATACCATCAGGTCCACCGGTCGATTGGGTTTCCACGTAAAGGCATCACCTTTGACGAACGTCACCCGTTTGTGAGTCATGAGCTCAGGCGTTAAGGGGCTCCTATCAACCGCAGTAACGTAGCAACCACGGGCTGCAAGTACATGTGTCCAGCCTCCAGGTGATGCTCCGAGATCAACGCAGTGGGCGTCCTGGGGAATGTGGAGGTCAAATACAGTGATTGCTTCTACTAGCTTCTTAAACGCACGCGAAGGCGGCGCTTTGTCATCTGGTACATGTTGAAATCCCGCAACGGTTGGTTGTAATGCTGCTCTGAGTGCTGCTCGTTCATTTGTGCGGGTGATGCTGAGGTATCCGTGTGTGTTATCGATGAGTAGGAGTTGAACAATACAACCATCCATCTGACCTTGCTCAGAGAGGCGTTTCAGCAGGGAGCGACGTTTCTGTTTTAGCAGATTAATCGCCTCTTCTCGAATGAGTCGAGTTCGACCGAAGACCTCACCTTTCTCCGCACTGGCTGCTGAAAAGACGAGTAGGCGCCACGGAGTATTATCAGCCTCCTGCAGTTGAGCGACTGCTGCATCGAAGAGCAGCTGTGCCCATGATCGGATCGATTCTGAGCTTACTGCAAGCGTATGTGGGAGTAGCTGTTGAGAGAATAATGGGGGCATAGCCGCTATCGTTTCTGCCTTACAGCCCGAAAGCTCTACCACGCCTGTGCCAATCTCTGTACACTGCAGCTGTGGATTGCAGTCACGCATCTCTTGGATAAGGTATCCTTCCTGCCCTGGGCGCGTGATGCAGATATGGTGGGATAGAGAGTTTTCAGTCATGGTGAACAAGCCGTTTCGATCGAGTAGCACGAAGCACGTACCAGGGCGAGAGGATCTTACCAAGTTCTTTGGGGTTCAAGAGTGTTTGTCCCTGTTTGATGTGCGTAAGCAGGATATGCGTCGAATATTGGTGCTTGAAGAGCAGGTAGAGCGCTTTAAGAGCGTTCTGCGGTGGTGTGGCAAAAGGGGGCTCACCGCAAAAACGGTGTCGTTTGATGAGCTTTCGAGATTCGCGGGCAGCGAACATCACGAGGGAGTCTGTATAGAGGCATGCCCGCTGCCGCTAACTCCGATGGGTGAAATGCTGCGCAAGCTTGCTGATCCACATCGCGCGGTCGTACTGCTACTTGAGGGCGTAGAGAATCCCCACAATGTCGGAGCTATTTTGCGTACTGCATGCTTCTTTGGAGTAGTAGGTGTGGTGATTCAGTCGCAGTTTATGAACTCGCTTTCGGGGTCGGCATGCCGTATTGCAGAGGGAGCGGCCGAGCGGATGATGATCTCTATTACAAAAGATTATGCGAAGGCGTTTGGATCGTTAAAGGCTAGCGGCTTTAGTTTCTTTGCAACAACGCCTCACCAGGCTCGCTCGATCTATTCTGTTAAGTGGCCCGATAAGGCGGTAGTAATGTTTGGTGCAGAAGGAAGCGGACTCTCGCGTGAGGCTCTTGCGGCTGCCGATACCAACATAAGCATTCCGCGGCTTGGTCAGATGGAGAGCCTTAATGTTGGCGCTTCAGTATCAGCAGTTCTAGCTGAAGCGCGTCGAGAAGCTGTTATGAAGGGGACAGTCAGACGGTTGTCTGCATAGAAGTTGGATAAGGTAGTCGCTGCTCTAAGCAGTGAGTGCTCTGGTTGGGTTTGTAGATCTGAATCAAGCAGAGCTGCGGGGTTTCTTCTGGTGTAAGCTGTTGTTTTAATTGGCTTGACCAGACGGAGATGTTCTGTTGGTCACCTATCGTAGAGTTGTGCTCTCGCTTTTTCTCGCTTACTCAGCTCGGCTTCTAGCCCACAATATTTAAGTTTTAAATCCTATCTTCCGACCTGCCCTGGATAGAGGCGGGTGGTCCTCGAGCCTAGCTGGCTTGGGAATACAGAGCTGATCGCGCGCCTAGCACGTTCGGATTTTGTTTGCGACGAAGGGGAGCTGATGAGCAGAGCACGTGGTAGTCAATTTTGTATGCGGTTCGCTTTTACTGCAATCGTTATGGTTGCAATGTCATCCTGGGGCTCTCTGACTACCTCCGCATACGCGCAGTCAGCTGTGTTGCCCGAATGCTACACCAAAGGAACTGAGCTCTGGTGTATGAACCCGCATGTGGCTTGGTCAATTTTCGATAAAGATATGCCAGAGATAGATCGCGGCTGGTTTCCAGATGGAGGCAAGGCCTCTAGCCTATGGCAGGCGCCCGCCGCCGCAATGGTTTTAGCAGGGGGCTTGCAGACCTTAAGAAATAGACTAGGCTTTAAGGGGACAGATTCAATAAAAGATCCTTTGATGAAATCCTTTGTTCAGCTGTGGCGTGATCGGACTCCCAAAGGACAGGCGCGTCTCATCGAGGCAGTGGCAAAAGCAATTGGCACAAACCCAAAAGATGGCGACCTTGATCAATTCGATGAGGGCTTCGCTAAACAGGACTTCACTCAGTTCTTCAAAAAAATAGCACCGCAATTCATGGTACCGGGAGTTTCTTTCAATTACTACTCGAGCCTAGAGGACCCAATAGTTGGTTCCGGCACGAACGTTGGAACACCCATACAGGCCCTCAAAATCCACGGACTATTTCGGCGGGGGTACATTCTTTCGCTTAATCTGGGCCACTATGTAAATGGGCTACCAGACGACCCGTCGAATCTTTACCTCATTCGTTGGGCTGGTCATCCAGTAGTATTAGTCGGGATAATTTATCCTCAGAGCGGTCCGTGGAGATTTGTTGTAGCAGACCCAACCCAGCCTAAGGCTCTACGTCAATTAAAAATCAGCAAGATTACGCCCGCAGCAAATGTTGACAAGGCCTTTATGTACCGGAAGCTGGTAGCATCAGGTGAGCATGAGGTTGCGGACTTTGCATTCGCTAACTATACCGCCCTCGAATATCTTGATACGTACAAAATTAAGGATTTCTGGGTCGGAACAACAAACGCCGCGGATGTGTACGATATAATTGATAGTGCAGTGGGGTTTAGAGTTCACGTGCCGGATGCAATCTCGACGCCGGTTGCAGCGCCGAGGTAGGAGGTCGGATTTTTAAGGCGTTCTGAGTTTTGACACGGTAATGCCGCAAGGGTTTTAGCCGGGATTGTTTGATAGAGAGACCAGGCGAGGGTTGGTAGTGTGACGCGCGACTCGTAGGTTACTGTTTACCGACTAACCACCGGCTAACGTAGTCCGTAGCTAAGAGCGCAGCGCTGTTAAATTATTTCCCCGGTGGCATTGATCTTATCGCACATCCAATAAAACAGCTCCGCGACACTAGACCCGCAGGTCTTTAGCTGACCACTATCTTATTTAGACCTTCAACGGTTACCTTAATGGTCTTGAGACTAGAGGCGGTGCTCCAATTTCTCCAGAGCGACATGTGGCAGGGGTTTCTATTAGTAATTCCAACTACTCCCGCAAATTCTTGCGTCTGAAAATCCGGACCTAATGCTACTAACTCTGGGTGATGACGATACCTGGCTAGATCGCTCGCAGCTACACAGTTTCCAAAGCTGTTATCGAAAATCATGACTTGATTTGGGGTGCACTTAAGCTGTTGCGCAACCTGCAGCCATCCCAAGGGAAATGGCTTTCGATGAAGCGTCGTATCTCCATAGACGCGAGCAGTGGTTGGTAGTAGTTCATTGAGATCCCTGTGCGGATCTCGTGACGTAAGCTCATTTAACAGGCGATCTACGATGATTTTGGGCGAGTTGCTGCAAAGGCCTATGCGTTTTCCGTCAAGAAAGCTGTGCTCGAGCAGCTCTAAGCTTCCCGGAGCGAATCTGATTTCTCCCGCAAGTAGGCTTCTACTTAATGCTTCCGCTCGAAAAAAAGAAAAAGCATTCTCTAGTGCACGTTCCTTAGTTTCGTGCGGAGCATGGGCAACGTTGATGCCCCGATTGGTACAAATAGCGCACAGGAGGGAGAGAAGCTGATGTGTTTGGTCTTTGTCTAGGCAGTATTCAACCGTTCTGCAAAGCTTTGCTACGCTTGCCTGATCATTGCGGCTTCCAGTGCACAGGCCGACATGTTCTGCCCACGCCTTGATCGCAGCAGACCAGGCTTTCTTGTGAGACTTTTCGCTCATTATTAAGCAGTCATCTAGGTCGAATACAAACGCTTGAGGAGATCTTGCTAGAGAGTTAAGGGTTGAATACTGAATATTAAGTGGTATTTGTGTGGCGGCTGGATGCGAGTTTGCGAAAGAAAAACCCCCCAGTCTCGGATTATAAATTAAGAAGCGCTTGGTCGCATGATCGAGCTGATCAATGTCTGAGCCAAGCTCTTGAGCTATCGAGTCAAATTTGCCACTGTCGGTGCTGTATAGCTTGCAAAGAGTTCTACTAACATTTCCAATTGACACTCTGAGGAGCTCAAAGGCATTTGTATCGTGGGGCAATCGTCTACAGTCTTCTGACTGCTGTCCGAGTTCTGCAACGGTTCTAGCTAAACCTTCTCGATGGTTTTGAAGAGCCGGAGCCTCGTCTCCAAGTTCGATGATAGAGCATTTCAACACCTTTAGTGATGTTGTCAGCGATAAGAGGCTGTCTCGGGCCCCGCTGAAATGTATAAAAGGGCTTTTGGGGTCTCCTGTCTCCGACGGTTCATTTCCGGATTGGTTAGTTGATATTACTGTAGTAGGGGTTGGTTCGGAGGGGGAGCGAGGACGACCCTGTGCGGCAGGGGGAGCTATAGGACTTTTTC
>JBIKWG010000235.1:0-4671 GCA_044356425.1 Bdellovibrionota bacterium
ATCGGGAAGAGTCGCAGGGTGGTGATCACTGCTCTGTCAAGCTCGTCCGCATCTGGCGCAAAATCCCAAGGGAGGGGAATCGCGTTGAAAACGAAGAATACCGGTTCGAAGTCTGTAAACCTCAAAGTAGCATCGAAGTCACCAAGCTCTTCTAAGGCTACCAGCGCGAGTAAAACAGGGAAGAAGACAGCACCGCGTGGTGCTAGTACGCTTAAGGCGGTCAATGCCAAGAAGCAGCCCCACCTGAAGGTCGCTAAAGCAAAGCCAGAGAAGGCTGTAGCTCTGACGGTAGCTCAACGCATCACAAGCGCAAAGCTAGCCAAGAACAGTGATGCTGTTGCGAAGAATTCCAAGTCGAAACTTAAGCTGGTTAAGAGTAATGAAGCTAGCATTCCGGCTACAAAGATAACCCGTTCTGCACCAACCTCTCCAGGGAGCAGAGTAGTATCGGGGGCTTTCGGTATTGAGAGTCCTGCGCCGACCAAGCCCGTGTTAGCTGTGCGTACCTCGCTTGAGAAGTCGGTTGAGAAAGTTGTGGGTGTTGCCGGAGAGATGGCGTTCAAGGTAGGTGACAAGATCGTCTATCCAGGCCACGGCGTCGGAGAAATCGAAGGCGTTCGTACAACCAATCTTGGTGGTCAAGATCACCACATTTACAATATCAAGATCCTTGATAGCGGCATGAAAGTCATGGTGCCGGTGTCTCAAGCAACTTCGGTGGGGCTTCGTCGCATCGTTGATAAGAAAGAGATCGACCGCGTTTTTGATATCCTGCGGGACAGAGATTTCAAGATCGATACCCAGACATGGAATCGTAGGTTCCGCGAGTATTCGCAGAAGATCAAGACCGGCTCGGTATATGAGATAGCGATAGTCCTCCGTGACCTCTCGGTATTAAGCGCTGATAAAGAGCTCTCTTTCGGAGAGAAGAAGATGCTTGATATGGCCGAGGCGCTACTGGTGTCTGAGATCGCGATCGCACGCGCACGTCCAGCCGATAAGGTGGTGGGTGAGCTGCGCGCTCTCTTTGCCTAACCGAACAACCGATGCAGTATTCGGCGATAATTCCCTCTGCCGGCTCCGGCAGCCGTATGCAGGCCGGTGTGCCAAAGGTGTTGCTCAGCGTTGACTCGATTGATAGCGCGTCTGTTGCGCCTGCCGCTACTTCGATTCTGGGTCGGACGCTTCTTACTTTCTGCAGTGATGCAGAGTGCGCGCGGATCGTCGTGTGTTTTCCGATCGAGTGGCAGTGTGAATTTGAGCGTTACCGAGAGCTTGATTCGCGAATCTTTCTGGTGCCAGGTGGCGCTACACGACAGCAGTCGGTTGCCAGGGGCGTTGAAGCACTTGTGGCGCTGATAGACGGTGACGCTGATGAGGTTGTTCTGGTGCACGATGCTGCGCGTTGCAATCTCTCATATGCGTTGCTTCGTCGGGTAGTAGATGGGGTTGCTGCAAAAGGGGCGGTTACCGCAGCGCTGCCAATTGCTGACGCTGTGTGTCGAGCAGCGGCTGGCCCAGCAACTGGTGAAGGGGCGATCTCTGAATATGTTGATCGAAGCCAGCTTTTTCTGATCCAGACCCCGCAGGGGTTCTACCTAAAGGACATCGCACGCGCTCACGCACAGGCAGCTCAGCACAGCGAAGGTCAGAGCAGTGCAGTCGCACTTGATGATGCCTCACTTGTGATGCAGCTGCGAGCGGTGCACACCGTCTTGGGGGATCCGTTAAATATAAAAGCAACGCATCCGCACGATCGAGAGCTGCTGCGGCTGTTTGCGCGGTGCACTGCATAGTCGTAGCAGGATGTGGGGTCTTTCTTTTTAATGTGTGACAACTGAACAGATATGAGCAGCGTGGGGTAGTGTATGGAGCTTCGAATTGGACAGGGAATAGATATTCATCCCTTTGCAGATGGGCGACGGTGTGTGCTTGGTGGCGTTGAGATACCAGATGCGCCACAGGGGTTAGCCGGTCACTCAGACGCTGATGCTCTTGTTCACGCTCTTATGGACGCAATACTTGGCGCTTTGGGAGGGCGCGATATCGGCACACTATTCCCCGACACCGATAATTCTTTTAAGGACATCGATAGCTGTATCCTGCTGCAGAGGGTTTGGGAGTTGGCGCGCCAGGAGGGGTGGTCGTTGGTGAACGCAGATGTGACGTTGTTGGCCGAGGTGCCAAAGGTGAAGCCGTACGTCGAGCAGATGCGGGTGCGCTTAGGCTCTGTTCTACAGAGCGACCCAGGGCGCATAACAGTTAAGGCGACGACCACTGAGGGGTTGGGGTTTATCGGACGCAAAGAGGGTGTGCTCGCAAGTGCCGTGGTGTTGCTGCAGAGGTAATTCTGCTGGGGGCTGCTGTAGATGCACGGCTGCTCGCGGGGGGTAAGGACGCCCTAGTGCCGAACTGCAAGCTCCATCAACAGTGGTATTCCAACAATGGCAAGTCGAGAAATATGGCTCCTCAAGGAGCTAGCTGTTTCTTCGCGAATTGTTATTTGCCCCGTTTTTTTCCTCGCCTAATTCTGCCTGAGTGTGTTATCCCCAAAAGCGAGATTGTTGTTTCAGATATTTTTCTCGCTGTGCATCTGCTTTAACTCGTTGCAGCGAGTTGTCGCGGGTTGCTAGGGCTGTTGTTAGCAACACCTGCGATGTCTTTTTGGAGGCTCACATGCTTGTACGTATCCTGTTTGTTGTCTCGGTGATTGCTTTAGTGTCGGGGTGCGGAGGCGGCGGGGGCAGTGGGCCGGCCTGCAGCACAGCGGCAGAGTGTGCGGCTGGAACGTATTGCAATTTCGATGATGGCGGCTGTGGGCAGACAGGCAGTGGTACCTGTGAAACTATACCATCTGTATGCACGCAAGAGATTCTGCCTGTATGTAGCTGCGAGCGCATTACGTTTAATAACGAGTGCTATGCGGGTGCGGCAGCACAGTCAGTGGCTGCTATGGGTAGCTGCGTAAACTAAAGCCTTTTAGAAGAGAGTTAGTGCCATGAAAAAAATGATCGTTATCCTTCTGACGCTTTCTGTGGGCTTTGGTGCTGTGCAACCTGCGCTGGCCCAGGATCCGTTTGCTGCCTGCCGTGGAAAAGTTGTTCCGATTAACGCTATAGCTGGCGGCGGTGTGTTGTATAAGCCGTCTAATTTGCACGGCGGTCGAGGACCATCTTTCTTGGTCCAAAATGTGGCCGAGCGTACCAATAAGAAAGTAATCGAGATTCGTAACGCGCGCTGTGAGGTCATAGCTACCTTGGGCTTGTTTGCAACCGATGAACCCTACGGTTCGCGCTACTATTCGCGTTCGGGAGGCTCTGGGCAGGACGCCGATGAGCTGTTCCGTCTTGCTGAATTAGCTGGAAGTCCAAACATCTTGATAGAGGGTGTTAATAAATGGATCCGCGTACGCAATCCTAATGAGCGTGACGGAAGCGTGCGGAAGTAGCGCGCAGCCGGGTGCTGAGGTGTCGTTTGGTGCCATCTCTGATTACACAGCGAATCTTTGCGTGAGCAATTCACTTTCCCATCGGGCATTTAAATGTTTAGTGCAGCCGTTGGGGGGGGAGGCGTAGTGCATGAAACATTCTCGGCGGAGTTGCGGGCTGCGGGCGAAAGGGAAAGCATTAGAGGCGCTATGTCATGTTGTTCCAATGAGCGGGCCGTACACACATAAAAACACCTGCTCACTGGGCTAATATGAAAAATATTCAGGTAGCGTTATTCACCACCGGGGGAACAATCGACGGCGCTGATTCTGACTTGGGGGCCCTGCAACCAGAGAGTGCAGCTGCCAAGTGGTTGAACGTGCAGCCGAACGTGGAAGCCTTTATTTATCCCCTCTTTAACAAAGATTCCCGCGAAATCACTGATGCTGATCGCGCGGGGATCTTTGCAGCGATTAACGAATGTCACCTTACATTTGTAGTAATCACTCACGGCACATTTACGATTGCCCAATCGGCGAGAGTATTGAAGGCTGCGATGGGTCAGACGAACAAGACGATTTTATTCGTTGGTGCTTGGAAACCTTTTGGGAAGCCAGATTCGGATGCTCCTGCTCAGATGGAATTCGCTCTACAAGAGCTCCGTAGCGGTATGCCAGGGGTTTGGATCGCTATGGATGGACGGTTATGGAATCCTGATATAACCGAGAAAGTTGAAGTGTCGCCAGGTCGGTTTACGCTGGCCCAGCTCGGCTTATAGCAGCTCAGCCGAACGAATCGCTTAATCCCCCGCTTGCCGGATTGTGCTTATAGGGGCAGGTTTGATGCAGGTGGCAAAAGCTACATAGTCGGGATATGACAAAAAGCCCGATGTGCTGCCGGATAAGTTGTTCGCTGCATGCCGTTGTTGACCGCCGCTTGAACGGTATTACCGTTTTGTGATGTGCGGCAAAAGCCGGTCCCCATTCCGAAAGTAGCAATTGCTCGGATAAATTGCTTCTTCGCTTGGTAAGAATCCTACCCCCCCCCCTTAAAAGTATTTAGCTAAGCCGCAGCTAGAAAGTGCTTTGATTGAGCCAGAGGGTTTGTTTTTTTCTGTGGCGCACCTTGGCTACGCATAGATTGCGCCCACCGCGTAATTGTGAGGAATTGCGAGGAATCTCCCTTTTTAAGGGGTTACTTGCACAGGTTTCATCTTAGACGGCGAGGAAGTAGCGAACAGCAC
>JBIKWG010000236.1:0-4659 GCA_044356425.1 Bdellovibrionota bacterium
TCGGCGGCAAAATTGCGCGGCACTCCCAAATCTATCAGAAAGAGTGCCCGCTCGCGCTTTCGAGCAGCAATCAGCTGTTGGCCAATGATAGGACGATCAATTGCTATCGACCCAATGACGATATCAACCTCATCGATTACTCGCGCAATATCACTTAGTGAAATTGCCGAACCACCAAAGCGCGCTGCGAGCTCTGCGGCTCGTTCAAGAGTTCGATTAGCTACAACTATCTTGCCACATCCTTGTGCGCGAAGATGCAAGGCTGCAAGCTCTGCCATCTCACCACTTCCCACCACCAACACAGCAGTATCTGAGAGATCTGAGAAGATCTGCTGCGCCAGCCGCACCGCAACGTAGCTTACAGATACTCCGTGCTGAGAGACGTCTGTGTTAGACCTTACACGCTTTGCAACATGAAATGCACTCTGAAAGAGATGATGAAGCTGAGGACCAACACTTTTAGCCGCTACCGCATCTCGATAGGCCTGCTTAACCTGTCCCAGGATCTGCGCCTCACCGAGCACCATGGAGTCTAGGCTAGCAGCAACACGGTATACATGTTGCACGGCAGCTTCGTCACAGTGCTGATAAACAACGCTGTCGATAAACAGCGCTGCACCAAAGTAGCCACGCAGCGCCTCTTTGATGATATCTGCATCGCCCCCGGCCGAAACAACCTCAAAACGATTGCAGGTAGAGATTACGGCTGCCTCGTGGGCTACACCGTCGTGCACCAACAACGCGCCTAATGCGGCAGGCTGCGCCGCCTTCTGAGCAAGCAACTCTCTGCCGGCTACATCGAGTGTACGAAAGCTCACACCAGTAACGACTACTGGAACTTCATAATTCTTAGGAGCTACTGTCACACGCCTACTGCCGCCCATCTGCGCCTACCATCTGCACCACTACACACCACCGTGAGACAAGCGCGCACTACCGAGCAGCAGCAACAGCACTGAGAGCAGAAAAAGACCCGAAGCAAAAAGCGACAAGCGCGCGAAGCGCCGCATACTGCACCCGCGCACCATGCGGGCATACAACACAAACGCAAGCAGGATCCAGGTGATAAGACCAGAGACCACCGCCGTAAAATCTGAAAAGACTGCCTTCTGTGCACTCACGGCCCACAGCCCGCCGCTTAAGATTACGAATGAAATAGCTATAAAGCTCGTCTGCAGCAGCTGCTTATTGAGGGTATCAAGTCGCTCGAGATTTGGTGTCGCAACATCAAGCACGTCTCGCTTTTTAGCCTTAAGCCGCTTAGATACGATTAGAAATACAACGCTGACAACCAGCGCGAGGATGAGCGACACAAATGCAACCAGCGCCGGAACCGCATGCAGCAGCGGCAATAGCAGCCCACGAACGGCATCGCCATTCTCCTGAATAAGCGAACTTGACCCTTTATGCAGCAGATATGAAGAGCTCCCCATAAAGAGCACCACCAAGGGCACTATGAAGGCACCCACCAGGGGAAATGCAAGCTTCTTGCGTAAAGCAACGTATGCCAGTGCCAGAGCCCACGAGGCCCACAAAAAGTAATCGGCTCCGTTGCTCAGCAGCAGGTAGCGCGGGTCAAGGATTACTATCAGCAGCGTTGCAGTATGGCTTACGACCCCCGCATACAACGTAGCCGCAACACCTCGCATGCTCCATCCGCGGCGACTCGGGCGCCACAGCTGCAACCCTATCAGGGCGGTTGAAGCTATGTAGAGAATTATCGTTGCTGTTGCTAGAAGGTGTGTCATGTGCAAACACTCGTACTACGATTTTACTAGATCTACGAGCCGCGCAACATTTTCTACTGGCGTATGGGGCAAGATCCCGTGCCCTACGTTGAAGATATGCGACGGTAATGCGCGTGATTCAGTCAAAATATCTCTTGCATACCCCTCTACATATTCCCATGAACAGGTAAGGAGCTGCGGATCAAGATTGCCTTGCAGCGGAGTCGGTCGCCCGATGAGCTGCGCCGCCTGAGTAAGCGAAATTCGCCAATCAACCCCGAATGCATCTGCCGGTAGTCGACTGAGCTTTGAGAACAGCCCTGAGACTGAGGTTGCAAAGAATATAACTGGCACCGAAACCTTACTCTTCACCTGCGCTACTAACTCTTCTAAATAGGGAGCCACAAACCGTTCATACTCTCTCGGGCCTAAGTATCCTAACCACGAGTCAAATATCTGAAGCGCTCTACAGCCTGACTCAACTTGTGCCACTAGGTAGTCAACAGAGAGCTTTACTAGCTTCTTCTGTAAGCGATCCCAAGCCTGCGGCTCTGCTATCATGAAGCGCTTAACATTCTCTAAGTCGCCCGGGCTCTGCCCTTCAATCAGGTAGCACGAGAGCGTAAACGGAGCCCCACAGAATCCTATTAAAGGGGTCTTTGCACCAAGCTCGCTAGTAACGAGCTTAATTGCGTTAAGGGTAAACCCGATCCCCTCATACGGGTCAACCTCATGCAGAGTATCTACATCTGCGGCTGTGCGGATCGGATTTTCGATAACCGGACCCTCGCCCTTCTTAAAATCCAGGCGTGCTCCCATCGGTATAAGAGGTGTCAGAATATCTGCAAAGATAATCCCTGCATCAAGTGGAAACCTGCGTAAGGGCTGCAGCGTTACCTCGCAGGCAAGCTCTGGTGTCATGACCAGCTGCAGCATCGAGTTGACCTCTCTCAGCTTACGGTATTCAGGCAGATAGCGACCTGCTTGACGCATGAGCCATATCGGAGTTGTTGCGGTTTTTTTTCCTGCCAATGCGTCTAAGAAAACTGACACTATCTCTATCTCCTTTTACTACCGTTATGTCGCACGCGGAACGATTACTTCTTGGCCGCCCATGTACGGTTGCAATGCGCGAGGAATCGCAATTGTTCCGTCTGCCTGCTGATGGTTCTCAAGCAGCGGTATCAAGATGCGAGGCGAAGCGATGCAGGTATTGTTCAGTGTGTAGCAGAAGACATTTTTACCGCTATCGTCCTTGTAACGCGTGTTAAGTCTGCGCGCTTGAAAATCGTAAAATGACGAGCAGCTGTGCGTTTCTCCGTATGCCTTACGCGACGGCATCCACGCCTCAATATCGTGCTTGTAGACCTGTCCCTGTCCCATATCACCGGTGCAGACATCTACAACGCGGTACGGGATCTCAAGAAGCTGCATAACCTTTTCAGCATTTCCGAGCAGCTCATGGTGCAGCTTCATGCTCTCATCAGCATCTGCCTTGCAAAATACCACCTGCTCTACTTTATAGAATTGATGTACGCGGTAGAGGCCATGAGTATCTCTACCGTAGGCACCGGCTTCGCGCCGATAACATGGCGAGTAGCCAGCATAACGCTTAGGCAGCTCTGCGGCCGAAAGGATCTCATCAGCGTGAAAGGACGCTACGGGCACTTCAGAGGTTCCAATCAGATAGAAGCCTGCATCTCGTTCATCGAGGTGGTAGGCCATCTCTTCGCCACCTGGAAAATAGCTCGTGCCGAACATCGCTTCGTAGGTGACTATGTGGGGAGGATCCATCACTACATAGCCAGCCTTGTGGAGCACGTCCAGAGAGAGGCTCATCACTGCATGCTGCAGCCGCATACCATCTCCTTTCAAGAAATAGCTCCGTGCACCGGCAACTTTAACTCCACGTTCAATGTCAAATAGGTCCAGCGATTTGCCGAGTGAAACGTGATCAAGCTGCTCAAAAGCAGGCTGTGCAACTTCGCCCCAGTGACGCACCGGCACATTCTCGGAATCATCCTTTCCGACCGGAACGCACGGTAGTGGAACACCTGGCAAGAACCCCTGCTGTCGTACCCACTCAGATTCAGTAGTCTTAAAGCTGTCCTGCGCCTCCTTAAGCCTCTCAGAGAGCTGTTTCATCTGGGCAAGCTTGCTCTCTTTCTCTTCGCCTTTAAGTTTGGGTATCTCCTTACTCACCGCGTTCTGCTCGGCACGCATGGCCTCAACGTCGGTACGCATCTTACGAACTTGCGCATCGAGCGCGAGGAACGCTCTAACGTCAAACTTAATACGCTTCTTATCGCAGGCCTCTTGATACGCTTCTGGGCGTTCTCGTAGGTCATGTAAATCAATCATGAAGGCTCCGTGCAAACTAAAAATGGCACAGCAGTCAGACTAGCTAACCCCTTAAGATTTTTCAAGGAATAGAGCACCTATGGGTGCCCCAAAAGACCGTCTTACACCGCATACTTAAACTATTTCGGGGGTCTCTATAGAGAATTTCCTGCTTTTTCATCCCCCACAAGCGGTTTCTTACTCTCGGTAGCTCTTAGAACTGAGCTGACACAGCGCCCGCACAATTCCAGCTTCAGAGTGTTCAGTGGCCTCTGCGGCGACCTCTAAGCCGTGCTTTTTTATGGCTTGGCTGGTTATCGGACCAACTGAGATGATTCGCGAGTTGCGCAGCGCATCTTTACTTCCTGTTAACGCCGACACCGTAGCGTTCACTGCTGAGGGGCTCATAAAGAGTAGAAAGAGATCGCTACCCTGGCAAAGAGAGAGAAAGTGACCAATCTCGTCAAGAGACGGAGTAATTGGCTTCGTGGTGTAGGTCTGAACGGTTGCCACTCGGTAACCCCGCGCCGCTAGGGTGCGCGCAAACACATCGCGCCCCTCTGACGACTGACCAACTAACACCTCTGCATCG
>JBIKWG010000037.1:0-16250 GCA_044356425.1 Bdellovibrionota bacterium
CACGCATCAAAGAACGTGTGCGCACCTTGCGGCTTGACGAATACTTCCTTTTTCCAGGTTTTGTTCAAGGAGATGAGCTTGAAGAGATGTTCTCGGTGGCTACGCTGTATGTAATGCCATCGGTCTCAGAGCCATTTGGTATCTCTGCTTTGGAGGCGATCAGCTTCGATGTACCGGTGATTATGTCGAAACAGTCAGGTGTATCAGAGGTCATAGAGAACGCGCTTAAAGTTGATTTTTGGAACACCGAATCGATGGCAGATATGATAATTAACGCACTCCTGCATGATGAATTGCGTCGGGATCTTGTGGAAGGGGCTCGTGCGGAAGTTCGGCAGCTGCACTGGGATGCCGCTGCGCGCAGGACGAGTGAGGTGTATCAGCAGGTGCGGCGTTAGCGAGTTGTTCGCTAGGTAGTGCAGGGAGAGGATTCATGCCGGCTGTTTGTCTCTATTTTCAGGTGCACCAGCCGTATCGAATTCGGCCCTATTCATTCTTTGATGTGGGCAGCGATCTAGATTATTTCGATGAGCCACTAAATCGATCGGTTATGCAGCGAGTTGCGCAGCACTGCTATCTTCCAACAAATAGACTTTTGCTCAAGCTCATTAGAGAGACGGGCGGAGCTTTTCGAGTCACGTTTTCGTTGACAGGGGTGGCGATTGAGCAGATGAAGCTCTATGCACCGGAGGCGTTGGCGAGCTTTAGAGAGCTAGCTGCTACTGGCTCTGTCGAGTTTCTGGCAGAGACTTACTATCATTCATTGGCCGCGCTTTTTGACCGAACTGAGTTTGAGCGACAGGTCCGGGCACATTCAGATCTGCTCCAAGCAGAGTTTGGTATGGCGCCGCGAGTGTTTCGCAACACTGAGTTAATCTACAGCAATAAAATTGCTGCCATGGTACACGAGCTGGGCTTCTCTGGTGTGGTTATAGAAGGCGTAGACCGAGTTCTTGGGTGGAGATCCCCGAACCAGGTTTATAAGGCGCCTGAAGTGCCGCTAAAGTTACTCGTAAAGAACTATAAATTATCTGATGATATCGCATTTCGTTTTACTCAAACCACAGAAGAGGGAGGGTCGTTAACAGCTAGGAGATATGCGCAGTGGATTCATGCGTTGAGTGACAGTGCGGAATGTATTGGGGTCTTTCTTGACTATGAGACATTTGGAGAGCACCTCCATGCGTCAACTGGAATCTTTGACTTCCTCAGAGAGCTGCCAGAACGTATTCTTGCTGGTCAGGGATGGAGGTTTGCTGTGCCGTCTGAGTTGGTTGCGCTCGCGCAGACACCTACTGAGCTTTCGTGCCCTCTTCCAACGTCATGGGCGGATACAGAGCGTGATGTTAGTGCGTGGATAGGAAATGAGATGCAGCGCGGCGCGCTCTCAAAACTGTACGAGCTATCTGGCAGAATAATTGAAGCCACGGGTGGTAATCATCAAGAGCTACAGCATGCGTGGCGCACTTTGCAAACATCCGATCATTTCTATTATATGTCGACAAAGTCGGGGCCCGATGGTGTTGTGCATCGTGGATTTACTCCGTTTGAGAGCCCGTATCGCGCATTTATCGCCTATAGTAATGTTTTGCGGGACTTTACTTTGCGGCTTCAGCAAGGAGCCGCTTGATAGCCGTGGCAAAGCCAGCACGCAGCGCGTTCTAGCGCTGCGCAGTTACTTTTTAACCACAGAAGTGGGTTGCTTTGGTTCTCGCGTTTTTTCTTTCACGCTGCTCCGGGCAGTTTTGGTCCGCTTGCGCCCACTCGATTTAGGGGCCTGACGAACATCACGGGTTATGACACGCTCAAGGCAGAGGGACACGAGCGATGTCCAGCCCGTTTGGTGACTGGCTCCGATGCCCCGTCCAGAGTCACCGTGAAAGTGTTCATAAAAAAGGATAAGCTCACGCCAGAATGGGTCAGAGGCATAGCGAGGGTCTCCGCCGTGACACGGACGATGTCCACCTGCGCCGGCGAGGAACAGTGAATTTAGTCGGCGTGAAAGTTCGTCTGCTACCTGCTGGAGGTTCATGAAGTTCCCAGAGCCAGTTGGGCACTCTACGGTGAAGTTCTCGCCATAAAACTCATGATAGTGATCAAGAGCCTCGATCAGAAGTGCATTAATCGGAAACCATACCGGTCCACGCCAATTCGAATTGCCGCCGAAGAAGTCTGTATTTGAATCTCCTGGGCAGTAATCGATGCCGTAATCGCGGTCCTCAAGGGTTAAACGATAGGGGAAGTCGAGATGAATCTTGGAGAGCGAGCGGATTCCATGCGGCGATAAGAACTCTTTTTCATCAAGGACGTACTTGAGCATTCGGGTGAGGCGTTCTGCTGACGGCACAGCAAGCAACCTTTTGCCTTCATACGCCACTGGCTGGTGGCTGCTATGTTGATCGGTGTGTGCGATCTGTTTTGCAAGGCTACTTTGATTTGCAATGAACCACTCTAGCCGCTTCTTAAATCCAGGCAGCTTCGCGAGCGTTTCGTTCTCAATAATCTCCACAGCGAGAAGCGGAATGATGCCAACTAACGAGCGAACACGTAGTGGGATGTTTGCATGCTCAATTTGAAGCTGATCGTAGTAGAATCCATCAAGTTGATCCCACAGGCCAGTGCCACCAAAGTGATTTATAGCAGAAGAGATTGAGATGAAGTGCTCAAAAAACTTTGACGCCAGGTCTTCATATTCTTCATCATGGGCGGCAAGCTCCAGCGCCATGGAAAGCATCGTGCCACAGTAGAAGGCCATCCACGCAGTAGCGTCGGCTTGCTGCAGAGTTCCTCCCTTTGGAAGAGGCGCACTGCGATCAAACACCCCAATGTTATCAAGCCCAAGAAAGCCGCCGGAAAAAAGGTTCTTTCCATCAGTGTCTTTACGATTTACCCACCAGGTAAAGTTAAGTAGCAGCTTGGCAAAGGAACGTTTGAGGAAGTTTCGATCTCCCTCACCGTGGTCCGCAGTCATCTGATAGACTCGCCAGCACGCCCAGGCGTGTACGGGCGGGTTTACGTTGGAAAACTCAAATTCGTAAGCAGGAATCTGCCCGTTTGGGTGCATGTACCACTCGCGTAGCATCAGCAGCAGCTGCTGCTTTGCAAAATCAGCGTCGATGCGGGCAAAGGCAACCATATGAAAAGCCAGATCCCAGGCGGCATACCAAGGGTACTCCCACTTGTCGGGCACTGAAATAATATCGCGATTGTAGAGGTGTTCCCACTCGGCGTTGCGCTGGCGCTTGCGGTTATCAGAGGGGGTAGGTTGTGACGGATCTCCCTCTAGCCATTCTTTTACAGAGTAATAATAGAACTGTTTAGTCCACAGCAGCCCAGAGTACGACTGCATCAGAATTGTACGTTCTTCAGGAGTAGCTGTGGTCGGCAATATTTCGCCGTAAAACTCGCGATATTCTTCCTGCCGTGCAGCGAATATCTTATCAAAGTTTGGGATGAAACACTCGCTCTCGGGAGTTCTGCTAGCTTTTAATTGAAGGCGAATCTCGGTCGATCCGCCAGCAGCAACGGTGCGCTTAAAGAGTAGCCCTGCCTTAGTTCCCACGTTCTGTGGATTAACGGCGTCGGCTTCGTGATGAATGATGTGTCGGTGAAAGCCGTCCTTAACATAGCGAGTCGTGTTGGTTCCGCCGTAGAGCCGCTGTAAGTTGGACTCGTTTTCGGTGAAGAGTGTCTCTTGGACTGAGAGTGGATCGTGTGGGTCAGGAATCAGCACAAAAGGATCAAGTTGCGGATGCTGCAGCAGTATCGTTCCCCCTTTTAAGAGAGACGCATGAGGCTTTGTTGTATACCCCTCGCCTGAACGGCCCCATGACCAGGTGTTTCTAAACCAGGCTGTTGGAATGATAAAGAGCGGCGCCTCGTTGTCGCTGCGGTTGTGCGCGGTAATCTTGATCAGGAGATCGTCTTGATCTGCTTTGGCGTATTCAATAAAAACGTCAAAATAGCTGTTTGTGTCGAAGATGCCTGTGTCAATCAGCTCATACTCACGCTCATTTCGGTCGGTCTTCCTGTTCTCATCTACGAGTTCAGCATAGGGAAACTTAGTGTGCGGATACTTATAGAGGGCACGCATGTATGAATGGGTGGGCGTGGAGTCGAGGTAGTAGTAACACTCTTTGACATCTTCACCGTGATTCCCCTCATGGCCCGTCAATCCAAAGAGGCGCTCCTTTAGGATCTCATCTTTGGTGTTCCATAATGCGATTGAAAAGCAGATACGACACTGACGGTCGGTTATTCCCAGCAATCCATCCTCGCCCCATCGATATGCGCGGCTGCGAGCCTGATCGTGCGTGAAGTACTGCCATACTGAACCGTGCTCTGAGTAGTCCTCGCGCACGGTGCCCCACTGTCGCTCTGACAAGTATGGCCCCCAGCGCTTCCAGTTCTTGGTGCGCTTTTGGTCTTCTAAGAGTCTGGTGCGTTCGGCAGCTAGGTGTTTTTTGGACATGTATTTGTTGAGAATCGTTTTGCGTATACGGATATGGCTCAAGCCGTGCTACCCGCAACACTCTATCCTTTGAGGTATAGGAGAGTTCGGTACTTTTAACCAGCTTCCAAATAGCAAAACAACGTCGTTGTAACATGTTGATGTTTAACGGCAAAAACGCCGTTTCTGGATTAAGTTACGCATTCTGCTAAACTCTCCATATCAGTAAGAGATCTATTTACAACGAGAAGGTGTTTCATGAAGAGATTCTTCGTGGCGGCAGTGGCGAGTTCATTAGTGCTTACAACTGGGTGCGGATTGCACGGAGAAACGCTCGCTGCTGGCAGTGTTGGTGGTGCAGCGGCAGGGGCGGGAACGGGAGCTATAATCGGAAGTGTTATTGCCAACGGTGACATCGGTGCTAGTGCTTTACTAGGAACCGCGATCGGATTTCCAGCAGGAATCGCCATAGCTGCCATATACGACTACTACAGCACTCCAAGCGTTATGGAGCGCAAGTTGGCTACCATTGAAGCCAATCAACAGGATATCTTCAGCCGCCAACGTGAGATTGATGCCCTGCGTGAAGAGATTCGTAACGATGGGCCAACTGGTAATCCGGCTGAGGAGCTGCGAGAGTACAACTACAGCGGTGCCAGCCTTGGTCGTTACTAATCCCTTGGGTTAGTAAGCATCGTTAGCAGGGTTGCGACATCGTATATTGTAGGGGATGTAGCGAGCAAGGATAGCTTGATATGACACTACCAGCAGTAACGCCACTCGGGATTATCGTGGGCCAAGCGCTAGAGGCCGTTGCAACGCTGCCGGCTCTTCCCGCGCAGCCTCTGCGCGAAGTATTGATGCAGACGGCAGTTTCCTCTCAAGGTGCTCCACTAGCTGTAGGTGAGGGTTCCATTCATCGTGCGTTAGCGTGTCTTGATAAGTTGATTTTAGCAGGGGGGCCCGAGCCTTCGGCAACAGCGCTGCTGAGAGATACCGCACGTGAGCATGCTGATGCGGTTCTGCATGGCGTTAACTCTAATAGTCAGCATCAGAGAAATCGTCCAACCTTAAATGATCCTTCGCCCGATCCTGGTTCTCTGGCCAACCAGCACAAGCGCCGCCGTAGTACACTGTATCCCTACTAATGATTCCAGCAGCGAGGTTTCTTTGCTTGGGGATTAGAAATCAAACTTGTAAATATCGTGCATCGGCGCGCCAGGCTCTAGCTTGTAAAGGCTCTTGAGTCTTCCGTCATTTAAACCGTACACCCAACCGTGAAGAGTTGGTCGTCGGTCTTCATGCCAAGCCTGTTGAATGATCTTGGTTTTCGTGAGGTTTCGCAGCTGTTCAAGGATGTTTAGCTCAACAAGTTTATCTGCCTGCTGAGATAATCCCCCCGCGGCATCTATCTCATCATGGTGCACGTAGTAGGTGTCTTTTATCTGACGCAACCATTCATCGAGCAGTCCGTATTTATGTCGCGTTAATGCCGCTCTTACACCACCACAGCCATAGTGTCCGCATACGATTACGTGTTTGACCTTCAGGTATTCAACGGCAAACGAAAGCACAGAGAGCAGATTAAAATCAGTGTGGTTTACAAGATTAGCAATGTTGCGATGTACGAATATTTCGCCAGGTTGAGTGCCAGTAACTTCCTCTGCAGGGACTCGACTGTCTGAACAACCAATCCAGAGAAATTCAGGACGTTGCTCCTTCGCAAGATCTTGAAAAAAATCAGGGGAAAAGTTTAGCTTCTCTTCCACCCAGGCTTTGTTCGCTAGTAGTAGCCTTTTATACGAATCCATTAGTTGTTTCCTACTTGTCATCTTGAAGAGTTTGGTATTTTGAAGCTGAGAAGCTTCGGAGCGAGACCTTAATGTGTCGGTCAATCGCAGCGCTTTTGAAATCCTCAAGTAGCTCTAGTATGTCGTGATCAATGAACATAGCAGAGCCACCATCGATAATTACTGAAGAATCGTCAGGGATTCGAGCTAGGGCGCGCTTGAGAGAGACTTTTTGAATAAACGTGACATCCTTGTTAAATCGGATGAAGTAGATGCGGTCGTCATTAACAACGGTGAAGGCGGAATGGTAGTTAGTCCGCAGCACGAAGAAGAGCCCAACTCCAGTGCCGATAGCCACACCGGTAAGAAGATCTAAAAAAATCACGCTCGCCACGGTCACGATAAAAGGCAATGATTGATCCAATGATGAGCGATACATGCGCGTGAGAAGCGGCGCATCACACAGTTTGTATCCAACAAGGATCAATACCGAAGCAAGAGCTGCAAGAGGGATATTGTTGAGCAGGTTGGGTATTAGCAAAATACTGAGAAGGAGTAGGGCTCCGTGGGTAAAAGCCGAGAGTCTTGTGCGCGCACCTGCATATATATTAGCACTGCTCCTAACAATCACCGATGTCATCGGTAAGCCACCAAGTAGCCCCGAAAGAATATTGCCTGTGCCTTGCGCAAGCAGCTCTCTGTTAGGTCGCGAGACACGCCGCAGCGGATCGAGTTTGTCGGTTGCCTCAAGGCACAGCAATGTCTCAACGCTTCCGATAATCGCAATCGCTAAGCCCACGCCCCATACTTCTTTACTGGCGAGCCATTGAACCGATAGCGTTGGAGCGAGAGAGAATAGCTCTGATGGAGTCGATATCGTAGGAAGCTGCACCAACTGTGATGCAGCATGAGTAAGCTCAAAAGCCGGTATCCAGCGCGAAAATGCCCAATTTAGCAGTGAGCCTACAACAACGCCCGCGAGTGCTCCGGGGCAGGACTTGAAGAAGCGGTTGCCAGCAGTTGTGCCTGCTTGCCATCCGAGCATAACGATAGTGCTTGCCAGAGAAACACTAAGTGCACCGATTGAGATTGATCGGAGCGACTGATGAACGATCGATTGTGGGGCGTAAGCCAAAGTCGCCAAGAGATTGCCCTCTTCCAGGTCGAAGCCACCGCTCCAGCCGAGGGCATGCGGCAGCTGTTTGAAAATGATAATGATGCCAATACCAGCCAGCATGCCCTTGATAACGCTGATGGGAAACAACGTTGCAATATGGCCAGCTCTCACGGCTCCAAGCAGCAGCTGCACTAAGCCGGATATTATTGTGGCGATCATCAGACCTTCGAATGATCCGATGACGGCTTGCCCTGCTAGGATAGTGGCGGTCAGCCCGGCAGCTGGCCCGCTCACACTTAGCTCGCTGCCTGAGATGAGCGATACCACCATGCCGGCAATGATCCCTGAGATGAGTCCAGCGAGTAGCGGGGCCTCACACGCAAGCGAGATACCTAGGCAGAGAGGCAGGGCAACGAGGAAGACAACAAACCCGGCTGATAGGTCTTGTCGGATAAATTCTAGTCGAAAGTAGCGGTTTGGCATAACTGATTCTTAGGTAGGAGGTTTCAGGGCTGCGCGCAATATGAATAATGGCTACCATGCCGTCTAAGCAGTTTTAAAGTGTTTTAAGCGCTCGTAAGTGAATATTACTTTCGTGCACCCGGTGTTAGCTATCCTCCAGCCTGCCGAGGGGGATACTTGCTGAGGCTCTCTTGATGAACCGCGAGGGCATCTTGAACCTGACCTCCCCACGCGATTCCAAGACGCATTGCGACTTCGCGTGATTTCCAGTCTGTATGCCGCTCAAAAGGATCAGATCGAAGGTTGACCAAGAGAGCGCTAGGAGAGTTAAAGTCGAAAAAACCGTTGCGGCTCATGAAGTGTGACTTCCAGTTGCCTATACGGATCGCACTGAGTTGTGACTCGTTATAATAGTACAAAATGTTGCGGCGCAACAGGGAGCTGCCCGTCTAGTGTTCAAGATTGTTTACTCCATCGATGTTCACTTTGTGCGATGCGCGCAACGAATCAACGATAGATTGGTCACCAGCGGCGGCAATCAGGGTTGTAAATAAGTCATAGTGGGTTTGGATTCCGTTCGACACTTTTCTTGCGGGAATCCGTTTCGGTCAGCGTACCATCATCGGGACACGTACACCTCCCTCCCATGTCGTTGCTTTCTCTCCTCGAAATGGGGTGGCTCCGCCATCAGGATACCAATCCGCCATGGCGCCGTTATCTGTTGTAAGCGCGATGATGGTGTTTTCAGCGATACCAAGCTCAGAGAGTTTGTCGAGGATCTTACCCACCATTACGTCTAGTTCCATGAGGCCGCTACCGTACACGTCGAATTCCGATGAGTGCTGCGCAGCTTGCTTGGCGCGCACAGAACGAAGGTGCGTATAGATATGCATGCGCGTTGGATTGAACCAGGTAAAGAATGGTTTTTTTGAAGTCGCGTTTCTTTCCATATGCTGTAGCGTGCGTGAGAGAAATTCGTCATCCACAGTCTCCATTCTGAGAGCGGTTAGTGCACCCGGATCTTTGCAGCTCTGTTTACCCATCCGGCCAAATCGGGCGTCAATAGTTGAATCATCAGATTTGGAAGCAAGGCAATCGAGCACGCCCCGGGGACGATAGCGTTTCTCGAAATCAGCATCCTTTTGGCCAGGCGAGAAGCTCTGGTTCTTCCTCGGTATTGAGGTGATACAGGTTCCCGAAAAACTCGTCGAAGCCGTGTACGGTTGGCAGGTGCTCGTTGCGGTCGCCAACGTGGCTCTTGCCAAATTGTCCAGTTGCATACCCCATCTGCTTAAGAATCTCGGCTATCGTAGGATCTTTGCTGTCCAAGCCGAATGGAGAGCCAGGCATGCCAACTGTTGTAAGTCCCGATCGGATTGGAAGTTGGCCGGTGAGGAACGCGGCGCGCCCCGGGGTGCAGGTTGGTTCAGAGTAGTGGTCTGTAAAGAGTAAGCCTTCTTCTGCAATGCGGTCGATATTGGGGGTGGGAACGCCCATCATTCTACGGCTATAGGCTCCTACATTCCAGAAACCAAGGTCATCGACCATGATTACAACGATATTCGGTTTAGAGTCTTGAGCGGTTGCCATTTGGTTGGCGCTGAGCAGAACGATCACCGAACTGGCAACGAGTCTAGAGATAGCCTTATGGAAGATGGTGCGCATGTGTTCTCCTTAACACCTGTTGGGACATGTTATGTTGAGGTGTAGCAGCTCATCGCGGCAAGTAGCGGCGGATAACAAAAGTGTGCATCTCGTCACAAACCGCTATGTTGCCCTCGTAAAGATCTCGGTATTACATAATTTCGCGCTCGCCGGCTCCTTATCCAGCTCTACCGAAAAATGTCGTTATTCTTGCACCTTGGTCAGGAGTGCCTCTCTTTTTGAGTTCTTACGCAGCCTAAGCGGTAATAGATCAGGGGTGTATAAACAAATGATTTCTGCCGCTAAGAACGTGCCGCAGTTTGTTTGAAGGGGCTATCTTCCGAGCGCTCACGTCATATGTTGAGAGCTGATAATCCCAGACGAATTGTTTCATCATAGAGTTGCCACTCAGCAGCCTCATCGGTATCGTTGCCTAGCACGACGAGTTTATTGCAAGTGCAGGGCCGAGTCGGGCGCAGAATCTGTTAGTTGCCACGGCCAAACGAGACTTTAGTTGTAACTTGATCGACATTTAGAGATGAACAGGAACGCATATCGGCTAATCGGTACAATTGTGGCGGGCCTCCTGGCGGCTGCTAACGCAGCGTTTGCTGGTGAGCAAGGTCACTATGTTCCTGGTAGTTGGTCGCCGCGCGACCTTATATCGGCACCCGCTGGTATGGTCGCGGTTGCTCCGTATGTTTCTTTCTATGACGCTTGAAGTGCGCGCACCGGGCAGGGTGATAAGGTTGATTCGAGCACCGGTGTAGATGTTGGAGCGAACTCATGGATGTTTACTCCTGTGTTCGTTTATGCACCGCCTGTGAACTTTCTCGGAGCTGATTGGATGGTCGTTGTCGTTCCCGCTTTTGGAGAAACGGGAGCTAACGGCTTTTGAGCAGGATATCCCCCTCTTTGACAACAACAACACAGGAATGGGGGACCCCTATGCAATCCCGTTCAACGCCTCGTGGGCTGTGAGCTCTATGTGGGTGCTGTCAACGCAGTATTCTTTTTGGGCGCCAATCGGAGAGTATGCTCCCAACCGTTCAGATAATGTGGGACTCGGGTATTGGAGCCACGATGTACGGGGTACGGTGTCGTACTTGCCGCTCGGTAATCCTGGATTGCTTCTTTCTGCCTCGCTTCTTTACGAAGTGAACGGACGCAAGGAAGGTTACGATCTGCGCCCTGCTCCGCATACCTCGATGGAGCTTGGGGCTTCAATGGCGCTCTCTGACCGTTTAATTGTTGGAGGAATGATGGGCGCAATTTGGGAGGTCGCTGATGCCTCCGGGGCCAATGCCACAGAAGATGGGCGGGATCGGATGCTTAATGCCGCTCTTGAGATCTCTTACTGGTTTATTCCTGGAGAGCTCGGGGCTATGGGGCGACTAACGCGAGAGCTTTCAGTGCGTGATCGGTTTGAAGGAACAACCTACACGCTGGGTTTGAATCTTCCGTTGTAGTTCAGCTCACTCTGCAAGCTGCCCTGAATGGGTTGGGGTAGGCCTTGCCTTCGCCTGAACAAACTAAATTATCCAGTAGGGCTTGTATTGCTAATGATAATGCATTAGCAATAGTGTCGTTACGGCGAAATGTATAGGCCGTATCTTTACGTTACTGAGCGTATATGGATAAGGGGTTCTCCAGACAAACCAGACAGAAGACAGCGATCGTGGCCATCCTTGAGCGGGCCCGTCGTCCATTAAGTCCGGCGGAGATATTAGATGGGGCCAAAGCAGAGTCTGCGTCGCTTAGCTTAGCTACTGTGTATCGAGTCGTTCGCAGTCTGGTTGACGATGGGGCTATCGTTGCCGTTTCGCTGCCCGGGGCGCCAGATCGATACGAGACAGACGCCTGTGCTTCCCATCATCACCACCATTTTCATTGTGATGATTGTGGCAGGCTGTTTGATGTGCCCGGATGTGGGTTGCGTGTTGATTCCCCAATTCCGGCGGGCTTCTCGCTGAAGCGTCATGAAGTTGTTTTGTATGGAAGTTGTAAGGAGTGTGCAGGGGGCGGGAAATGAAAAGTGTTAAGGTTGACCTGTTTAGCGCCTATCGCATTCCAATTCGTTTGATGTGCATGGGCGTGCTAGTCGTGGCTATGCCAGTGCTTCTAACAGCTCAGGCTGTTGCTCAGACTGCTACCCCCGCGCCTCGAGGTAAGGAGTATCAATTAGAGCAGGTGGTGATCGAGTCGGCTCCTCTTCCGGCAACGCTCTTTGTTTCTTCTCAGTCTGTTACGGTTCTCTCGGGCAGTGAGCTGTTATCTAAGGCACAGAGCTCTCTGGGAGATACGCTTGCCAGCGAAGCTGGAGTTGCCTCCTCTTCGTTTGGTCCTGGCGCTGGTCGACCGGTAATTCGTGGCTTGGGTGGTGATCGGATTCGGGTGCTTGAGAACGGAGTAGGGACCCTTGATATCTCGAATTCAAGTCCAGATCACGCTGTAACGTTAGAGTCCTCGTTGGTCGACAAGATCGAAGTAGTTCGCGGGCCGGCATCACTCTTGTACGGCACGAGCGCGGTTGGTGGAATCGTTAACGTTTTTGATAATAGAATTCCTGAGAAGCTTCCGGATACGCCGATTACGGGCACGGCAGAGCTACGCGGTGAAAGTGTAAATCGTGGAAGAGCGGGACTTGTAAGCATTACGGCGCCGGTGGGTTCTTTTGCGCTGCATGCGGATGGTTTTACACGGCGCAGTGATGATCTTGATATTCCTGGATATGCACGAACTGGCGCACAGCGTGACTCATCCACACTTGAATATCGAGAGCCGCGCGGAACGCTGCCATACAGCGCTGTTGACGCCAATAACTCGACGCTTGGAGGCTCGTATGTCTTTGATTCAGGTTACTTCGGCGCAGCTGTGAGTGAATGGAGCTCAGTGTATGGGGTTCCAAATGGTGAGCCGGATATTAGTGTGGATGCACGGCGTCGTCGACTTGATGTGCGAGGAGCACTGCGAAATACCGATAGCTTTGTGGATTCAGTAACCACTCGTATCGGTGCCGTTGATTATGACCATACGGAATATGAGGGCGCTGAGGCGGGTACAGAGTTTATGCAGAATGGCTTCGATGGTCGCATGGATTTTACGCACAGAAAGATCGGCGCGTTCAAGGGAGCGTGGGGAGTGCAGCTGCAAGATAGCCGCTTTAAGGCTCTTGGAGAAGAAGCTTTTCAGCCACCAACTGATTCTACGATAGGGTCGGCATTTCTCTTTGAATCGGTAGACCTATCCGAAGATATCACGTTTCAACTCGGTACTCGTTATGATGTTAGTGTGATTGAGAGTGATGGGTTTACAGATGACTCAACTGATGACCTCTCGAGGGATTTCAACACATTGAGCCAATCAACGGGTCTCGTGTGGGATCTCAAGCCCGACTATGCGCTGGCGCTCTCTGTGGCGCACACTGAACGGGCCCCGAATGGGCAGGAGCTCTATGCCGATGGACCACACGTTGCAACGGGTGCCTTTGAGGTAGGAGATGCAGACCTTACGATTGAGCGATCACTTGGAACAGACCTGACCCTACGTAAACAGCATGGAAAGTGGAGAGGTTCACTGGGAGGGTTTTATAATCGGTTCTGGAACTACATCTCGCTTAATCCCAACGGAGAGACGCAGGATGATTTGCCTGTGTACCTCTTTGAGCAGGTTAACGCTGATTTCTTTGGATTTGAGTCGCAGCTTTCGTATTATCTGATTGATCAAGGAGTAGAGGAGCTCTCATTTGATTTACAGCCAGATTACGTGTGGGCACGAGATCGAGATAACGATGAGTATCTGCCGCGAATTACGCCGATGCGAATAAAAATTGGGGCGAATTACTATCGACATGAGCTCTTTCGAGCGCGCTTGGAAGCTCAGCAGGTCTTTGCTCAGCGCAACACGGCAGATTTTGAGACATCAACAGACAGCTACACGATGCTGAATGCTTACCTCAGTCGTGAGGTTGAGATACAGGCACAGCCTGTCGAGCTTTTTGTTAGAACCAGTAACTTACTAAATGAGAAGGCACGTAATCATGTGTCGTTCATCAAAGATGTAGCGCCACTGCCCGGCGTATCAGCCATGGCGGGCGTGCGAGTGCGATTTTAAGGCGGGTGCTAGCTGCGCGATCGTCGCCCGTAATCATCGGACGGCTCAACGTGTACCAGCACTTTGGTGATGTAAGGGAGCTCTGCGTGAATCGCCTCACCAACGTCGTGAGCTAGGTTGTGCCCCTGGCGAATTGTCATCTCAGGGTCACACAGCACATCAAGGTCGACAAAGTGATCAAAGCCGACTTTTCTGATGTTGCACTTGTGTGTGCCTAGCACACCAGCAACACCGTGAGCGATGGCGCGGACACGCTCTGCTATTTGGGGGTCGGGGGCGGTGTCGATCAGCTCAAAAATAGCTGGTTTCAGTAATGCGCTTGCGTTGACCGCTATGATGCTCGCTGCAATGAGGGCAGCATAGTCGTCGGCTGCCTCATAACCAGGGCCGCCGACTAGCGCGATGCCTATGCCGATAAATGCAGCGCCACTCGTCAGTGCGTCAGCCCTATGGTGCCAGGCATCGCTGATGACTGCAGAGCTGCCAGTCTCAAGGCCAACGGTAAGTACAAACCTACATAGAAGCTCTTTCACTACAATTACACCTACCAGCACAACGAGTGTAAAGGGGGCAGGTGCGTGGTGTGGCGTTGAGATTTCACGAATGCTGCTTATCGCAATTCCTGCCGCTGCAATGAAAAGAATCAGCGCAACGGCAGCCGTGGCTAATGGCTCAAACTTTCCGTGCCCATAGGGATGGTTTGCATCAGCAGGCCTGCCAGCCATTCGGCAGCCTAAAAGAACGATTGTGGAGCTTAAGGTATCGGAAAGTGATTCGACCGCATCAGCGATAAGAGCGTATGAATTACCTACAAACCCCGCAGTGCCCTTGGTTGCGGCGAGCAGAAGGTTTACCGCGATTCCGGCAAGCGCGCCTCGCATGGCTTTCTTTGATACAACAACGCGGTGTTGTTCGTGCTGCTCGTTAGCTGGCATGGGGTGTGTCTCCTTCGAGAGCTATTTTACCCGAGGGTTGTAGGGGTTGCCTATGGGAAGTAAAAAAGTCGGTCCCCGCATGCCAGGCACCGACTTTGAGGTAACTAAACGATTAAGTAATTCAGGTAAAATTACTTAACAGCGGCTTTCAGTGCTTCTGCTTTATCTGTCCGTTCCCAAGAGAAGCTGCCATCGCTTCCAGCGTCACGTCCAAAGTGTCCGTAGGCAGCAGTGAGTCGATAAATCGGTTTTAGAAGGCTAAGCTCACGGATGATTCCACGTGGTGTCAGGTCAAACAGCTCTTGAACAGCCGCGGATATCTTTTGCTCCGCAACGATGCCGGTATCAAAGGTATTTACATACACTGAAACTGGTTTTGCAACGCCGATTGCGTAAGCAACCTGGACTTCGCACTTCTTTGCAAGCCCTGCGGCAACAACGTTCTTCGCAATATAGCGTGCTGCGTATGCTGCTGAGCGGTCAACTTTTGATGGGTCTTTGCCTGAGAAGGCTCCGCCACCATGCCTACTGTATCCACCGTAGGTATCGACGATGATCTTTCTTCCAGTGAGTCCGCAATCACCAACCGGCCCTCCGATCACAAAACGGCCTGTAGGATTAATCAGGTATTTAGTTCTGTTGTTTAAGAGAGATGCAGGGATGACTTTCTTTACGATATTTTCGATTACGAACTCTTCTACGTCACCCAGCGAGGCGCTGTCTGCGTGTTGAGTTGAGACAACTACCGTGTCAATTGCGTGTGGCCTGCCATCTTTATACTCAACCGTAACCTGACTTTTTGCATCCGGCTTTAGAAAAGAGCCGACATCCGAGCGGCGCGACCGTGAAAGAGCTCTCATTATCTGATGAGAGAGAGAGATCGGAAGTGGCATTAGCTCTGGCGTTTCGTCGCATGCAAATCCGAACATTAACCCCTGATCGCCGGCGCCTTGCTCTTTGTAGAGCCCCTCATCTTCACTAACCCCCATGCTGATGTCGGGCGATTGCTGGCTGATGAAAGTCATGATTGAACAGCCTTGGTGATCGAATCCAAGAGCTGGATCGGTGTATCCGATATCTTTGACAACAGAGCGAGCGAGCTGTTCGTAGTTGACAACACTCTTTGAGGTAATCTCTCCTGCAAGAATAACCACATCATTTTTTACGAGAGTTTCGCATGCTACGCGAGCTGCCGGGTCTTGGGCGAGAAAAGCATCGAGCACCGCGTCGCTAATCTGATCGGCAACTTTGTCTGGATGACCTTCGCCGACTGATTCTGAGGTGAAGAGAAAATCCTTGAGTGTCATGAGCAAGCCCTCCTGAAAAAGAGTCACCTTCTCAAATTAAGATGACGATATTAAGCCAAGAGTAGGCTATTATTTATCAGTTCAACAAGCCCAAAGTGTTTGCGGGGTTAAGTTGTTTTGGGGGCCTAGGAGCTGACGTCTCGATGCTTCACGCTCACGAGATGCTGCGACCCATCGATTGCGCGACTCAGGGCCTCTGCAATTGCCACTGAACGATGTTTGCCCCCCGTGCAGCCGACACCCACGTTTAGGTAGGCTTTGCCCTCTGCTTGATACTTCGGGATGAGAAAGGTAAGTAGCTCTGAATACCGCGCTACAAAATCTTCCGCCTCGGGCGAGGCAAAGACATACTCCACGACTTGCTGGTCTCGTCCGTCAAGCTCTCGCAGCTCTTCAACAAAGTGGGGGTTACGCAGGAAACGCACGTCAACT
>JBIKWG010000237.1:0-4650 GCA_044356425.1 Bdellovibrionota bacterium
GATGAAATGGGTCTTGGAAAGACAGTCCAAGCGCTAGCATTTTTTCACCACCTGCGGAGCAAGCGCGCCAAAAAGAGCTCGCTCAAACCAGTATTGATTGTTGCGCCGACTTCGGTGATTACAAATTGGAGCTACGAGATTAAGAGATTTCTGCCAGAGATGTCATCTCTGATGCTTCATGGCCCAGGGCGCAAGGCTCTCTTTTCGAAGATCCCTGAATCAGACTTTGTACTAACCTCCTATGCCCTTCTGCGCCTAGACCGCCATGAGCTTGAGCGTTACGAGTTCTCGTACGTAGTCCTCGATGAGGCCCAGAATATCAAAAATCCGGCCGCTACAACCACCAAGGCCGCAAAGGCGCTTCGCTGTCAAAATCGACTCGCCCTAACGGGAACTCCAACCGAAAATCGCCCGATGGAGCTGTGGTCTATCATGGACTTTTTGCTGCCAGGGTATCTTGGATCGCAAGAGTTTTTTCGCAACAACATCGAGCGCCCAATACTCGAGGGTGGAACGGCAACCAACGTTGCTCAGATGCTAAACGCAAAGACACGTCCGTTTATCCTACGACGCTTAAAAGCTGATGTAGAAAAAGAGCTCCCACCGAAAATTGAGTCAGTGCTGCATGTCGATATGACCCCAAGCCAGAAGCAGCTCTATGCTCAGATTCTCAACGAGGTGCGCCCAAAAGTGTTCGATGCCGTAAAGAAAAAGGGCATCCAAGGGGCAAGCGTTTCGATATTAGCGGCACTGCTTCGTCTGCGGCAGGTATGCAATCATCCGAACTCAATCGATGCTCTGAGCGAGCTTCCGGGATACGACTCTGGAAAATTCAATCTTCTCAGAGACCTTGTAACTGAGGCACTAGAATCAGGGCGCAAGATCCTGCTCTTTAGTCAGTTTAGAGGGATGCTTTCGATTATTAGGTCGTGGCTTGATGAGGTTGGGGTCAATCACCTCTACCTCGATGGTACCACCCGCAATCGACAGGATCTGATTGATCAGTTCTCTCAGGACGACTCAGTTCGACTATTCCTTATCAGCCTAAAAGCTGGCGGTGCGGGACTCAACCTCATGGCAGCAGATACCGTGATCATATACGATCCATGGTGGAACCCTGCAGTAGAAAGCCAAGCTGTCGACCGCGCGCATCGAATTGGACAGAACAAGACCGTGTCGGTATACCGACTGGTAACAGAAGAGTCTGTTGAGCAGAAAATAATGGCGCTCAAATCCAAGAAATCGAAGTTGGTAGACGCCCTGATTAACGAAAATGGCCTATCAACTATAAACCTTTCGAAGGGTGACCTAGAGAGCCTGTTTAGCCTCGATGTAGAGATGTCATAAGACAACGTGTTGGCCGCACTTAGGTAGTCCGCCCAGATGTCAGGCCTGGATAGTGAGCTCAGATAGCTGTAGCGGACTGGTGCGTTAGCTTCAAACGTTTTTAAATAACAGGAGCGTCAGGGGGACATGCCCGTATTACAGAGACGTTCTCTTATATCATCCACCCCCACATATGGCCGGTCTTTAGCAGCACATCTGTGGTCTGTTTAAGCTTGTCTCGCGCTAGCTCGTCCTTGAAATCAAGCGCTAACCAGGTCTCCTCAGCAATTTCTTCGAATTTTCCAATCCTTAAGCTCTCTACAAGCTGAAAAGTCGACAGCCATTTGCGGGCCTCTACAGAGAGAGACTGCTGCTGAGATTGGGACATTCCATAAGCTCCCAAACCAAGCACAGCTTCGCGACCACACCCCACAGCCGATAGCACCATCGCCGCAACGTGGAGCGGTAGGGTGCCAAAAAGCTCTTGAGAGAACCCCTCAATGCCCTGCCCCGTTGCCATTTGGCGAGTGGCTTCTGCGACCTGTTCCTGCTTTCCAGTTGCAAGCAAAACAGCCAACCCCGCGCGACCCGAAAATCCAGCCAACATCGCCCGTCCAGGGCCAAAGCCTTCTTGCCCTGCCCCAACATAGTAACCCAACTGTGCCCGTAGCAGTGCATCATCGAGAATCGGTTTCCATACCGGATGGAACTCCTGCGCGTGCAAGCGTCGCGATACTGCATGGATGACGGTAGCTGCGGCAATTACATCACTAGCTACCTGTTGAATAACATCCCGCGCCGTTGTGCACGGCTTACCAGTGCCGAGAAGTCGATCATGTGCAACCTGAAGCGCGAACGGTTTCAACCCGAAGAGACTGCCCTCGCCTAGTTGGTTAATCCGCCCAGGGTTTCCGATCGCATACATACAGAGCCGCCAGATAAATTGAGGTGCAGGCCGTAGGCGAGCAACAATTTCACGGGCCTTACTGAGTGAATCTTCATTCCGATCATGCTGTTCTGCCGGAAATCGTCCTAACGAAAGAACTTCTCGCTGTCGCTCTTTAAGCTCGTAATCAATCTGCGCTTCAAACTCTCCGAGAGGCTGTGATGCCTCAGCGCCAGAGGATTGGGTATTCTCTTCTTTGTTCATCGCTTTTTACTCTTTGGATATGGAACTCAAGGCACTGCGCGCTCAGCTTCTCACCATGAGGTAAGACTAGCTTGAAGCCCACGAAGGTTCTCAAAACTCATGTTCTAGAAGCAACGTCTCGATGAGTGCTCGATATTTTTCAGTTGGAATAGGCAAGCAGTTGAATCTTTCTCTAGTCCTTCGAGCGTCTTACTTAGGAAGTTCAAGACCACCGCAAGGCGTTGGATTCTTGTAATCGCGACACAGAGCGAGATTCGCAACGGCGTTTCTCTAGGCAATACACGGGGCGCTGTTTTCCTCAAAACGAGGCAAAATCCGTGATTTTATTGTGTCTGTAAGGCCCGATGCTGGTTGCGCTAGACGTAACCACTTGTCACGGCTTAGTTTGTGGGATAATTCAATTTCGATCGAAGCGTAGGAGACTACTCCAATATGGCCAACACACGATACTGTTTAACAAAAGCTGATCTCGCAGATGCAATCTATGCTGCTATTGATGTTGATAAGCAGAAGGCAGCACAAATTGTTGAGGACTACATCGAGATAATCAAGGAAGCCTTAGACAAAGACGCGAAGGTCATGCTGTCTGGCTTCGGTTGCTATGAGGTAAAGTCCAAGCCGGCTCGTCGTGGAAGGAACCCACAAACACGAGAGACGATCATTCTGCGTGCTCGTAGGGTTGTCAAGTTCAAGCCAAGTCAGCTTCTGCGACGCGCAATCAATGGCGAGACCGTGTCTGAAGACGAAATAGACAAAGATTACTAAACAGCTCTATCAAGGAGCGTAATAGCTTTTCGAGCTGTAGAGCGGCTAACGCCTTATCCATCAAAACTAAGACCACTAAGAGAGCAATCCCTTAGTGGTCTTTGAATTTTTGGTTCCTCAACGAACGGGCTGCAGGCACCGGCAGTACTAGCCCTTAACTCTCTAGTTTTTGGCCCCTAAGAGATCGTTTCAACTCAAAAACGCTGCCTTCCCTACATGATTTATGTAACGAGGATTAGCAAACGCCCATTATCAAAGGCCCCCTACTGCTGGCATGTATCCGCCCGCATCTCTAAGTGCAGCAGTTGGCGAAAGAAACATCTTGTAGCCTATTCAGGCTGCACTTTTGTTACTCAGCACCGCGCAGCTACATGCCTAGCCAGCCAACAACCTTCTGTCTAATAGCGTCCGCTGTAAAACCAAACTTCTCGGCAAGAAGCTCTCCTGGCGCCGAGGCGCCGTAGCGATCAATTCCGATTGAAAGCAGGTTCTGCACCCGAAGGATATCTGCCCACCCCTGAGTTGTGCCAGCCTCGACCACAACTGTTGGAACACCTGACGGTATTAATGCTCGCTGAGCATCCTCTGAAAGCGCGCTAAAGAGCTCGGCACACGGCATAGAAACCACACGCACAGCCACACCCTGCGCCTCTAACTGTGCTGCTGCTTCAACAGAAGCCCCAAGCTCAGATCCGGTTGCTACTAGCACCAGCTGCGGTTGCGCAGCCTCCTTAACCGTATAGGCTCCGTTTAATACATCCTCTGGCTTAAAGGATGAATTGCGAGTGATAACAGGCAAGTTCTGGCGGCTAAACAGCAGCACGCTCGGACCGTTCTTGCGCTGAAGCGCAGAGTAGTAGCTCATAGCAACTTCCACCGCATCAGCAGGACGATACACATTCAAGTTCGGAATGAGCCGAAGGCTCATGATATGCTCAATTGGCTCATGCGTTGGTCCATCTTCACCCACCCAGAAGCTATCGTGTGTAAACAGATAGAGCGCCTGCAGGTGTGATATTGCGCCTACTCGCATCGCTGGGCGCATATAATCTGAGAACACTAGGAAGGTTGCTGTGTATGGAATCCAGGACTGCGTGTAAGCCAGACCGTTTGCAATCGAGCCCATCGCATGCTCACGCACACCAAAATGGATATTCTTTCCAGCAAACCCCTCGTGGCCGACATCGCCCCCCCCCTTGATATAGGTCTTTGTTGAAGGGTCAAGATCAGCCGACCCCCCAACGAATCCCGGGAGGTGCTTGGCAATTACCTGAATGGCAACGCCTGAAAGATTTCTTGTTGCATCCTTCTTTGGCTCCTTAAAGGCTGCAAGAAGCTCATCATTAAGAGCAGATGGTATGGCGCGAGTGACCTGAGCATCTAGCGTTGCTGCAAGCGCCGCATGAGAG
>JBIKWG010000038.1:0-16158 GCA_044356425.1 Bdellovibrionota bacterium
TAAACAGAGAGATACCGTTCGTCATCTGCTCTGACGGTGGCGGTCTATTTCAAACTGACATATGGCAACTAGACGACACAGCCTCATTTGCAGGGCTCAAAGAGCATCACATCGATATAATCGTGCAGCATGAAAACAGACATATGCAACAAGAGGCCGGGCGCTTTGCCCGCAAGCTATCTCGCCTTCCTGAGGATTACATCCGTGATGCGGCTCGCAATATCGCTGCACTTCCGCCGCTCACTATCGAACCGCGGCGCGAACGGGATGAATCTGCACAAGCATTCGAGGCGCACCTGCAGAAACTCGGGATTCAACACTCGCCAAACAGCATTAAAGCGGTTACCGACGGCCGCAAGCCACTGCTGATCCTGGGAGCATCAGGAGCCCGTTGGTGGGAGAAGATATCTGAACTTCAGCAGAACCTCATTACCGATGTTATTACAGGGCTAGTAGCGTCTATAGACCCGCGCAAAACATTTCTGTTAATCGGACGGCCAAAGGATGCTGGAATTACAAAAGTCCTCTCTGCCGCGGTAATCGCTCACAACACGCAGCATGCGGCGGAGAATCAATTTGCCCTAATCAGCGCAACCGTACAGGCCGATCAAACTACCCAATCTTTCTCGCCTGGCCTTACACACGTATTGCCGCTGCGAGGCGGCCTATTTACGGTGCCACATCAACTGGTCGACTATGTGGCTCAACACAACGGAATTGTCGTGTTTATCGGGGGCGGCACCTTTGTTCGTGATGCCATACTTGTCGCACGAGAAAAAGAAGTCACATTCGCTCTCATGCGAGGACCAGAGGGGGCCTCAACCGAGAAATGCGTTATGTTCGATTCAAGCCGCCAATTCACCGACCTCGAAGACCTGCTTAGCTTAATTGAACGAAGCCAGCCAGACATGCTTCGCCAGAATTAGCGCAGGGCACCTGACAGCATCACCGAAAACTTGAACGGCGTTTTCTTTCACGCACGCAAGGCTCCATCCAAACCTCAGCATACAAGCTGCCCTTAAGAATCGTGCTTGTCACAAAACAGGCTGATTTGTAGTCTTTGGAACTGACTACCTTTGTAACGAGGAATAGTATGAAGAAAATCGCTACGCTTTTAATTGCTGTAACAATCTTTTCAGGATGCGCAGGCATTCGTCAGACAAACAATCAGTTCACCACTCACGCAGAGTGTTTTCGTGTAATTGGTATTCCAATTCCAGCAGATGACCAAGCTGCGGCTCGCGCACTGGTTCCAAAGGGTGCAACGATTACCGACGTAACCTCGACACCTGCAGATTGGGATTCGTTCTGGGGATTCATCGGTAACCTCTTCTGGTTCCACCAAACTACTGTCTCTGGAACCAAGTAAAGCAGGGGGGAAGCGTGACGAGCTCTATTCTTGCTGTGAAAGCAGATTGCACGTTGCGCTTCCCTAACGGCGATATAGCCTTCAAATGGTTGCGCTACAGATAGCTTTCTAAACTTCTGCCAAAAATCACTTTTTGAAGCCCCTGCACAGACTGCAGCGAAAAGAGCCTTCGCTCAGTTAGCAAGATAACGCTGGAACCCATCTTAAAGGTGCCGATCTTTGAGCCCTTACTAACGGAAATAGCCGGACTGTGCTCAATCGTTTTAGGATGTGCTTTACGCCACGGGCAAGTGTTTGTCTCTACATCAACATAAGCAAGAGAGATCCTGCCGACGTTAGTCGCACCTACCATGATTACCGCTATAAGTCCGTAATCACTCTCTATCAGGGTCACTACCCTTTCATTTACAGCAAATAGACTCTCTACGTTATCCAGAGCCCAATCATTAACAGGCCACAACTTTCCGGGGATATGAATAGTTCTCTTAATTTCTCCATCAACCGGTGCATAGATATGGTGCGCATCTTGCGGAGACAAATAAAAGTTCCAGCTCTGACCCTGGGCCAGCCGCTCTGCTGTAGCCTCATCACCAACCAACGTTGAAAGATCATAGGTTTTATCTTTTATCTGAACCAGTCGACCGTCAGACGAAACATCTTCAGCGCGACGAAGCGTTCCATCAACAGGACACACAAGCCCTTCTCCGACCGGGCGCAACTCGGGCTTTAGATCCCTGATAAAAAAACGTCCAATCGAAGGAAAGCTTCGAAAGGGCTGCGTAGCTGTGGACGGGTCGATATTGTATGCCCGCGCAAAAGCGCCAACAAGTAAACCAGCAAAGGGCTGTGGCAACGGTATGTGCGCCAAAGACCCGAGACACCAGCTGAGATAGGACTTAGGGATGTAACGCAAAGCTTTCATAGCTGATATCCATTAATATACGAGCAGGTTGTGTAGCGCACGCTCAAGGCGAGAAGCGGCAAGAAACTGCTGCTCAAGAGCCGGCGCAAACGGAACAGCAGTATCAAGACTCCCAACACGCACCACTGGCGCATCAAGGTACCCGAAGAGGTTCTCAGCAACATACGCTGCTATCTCACCACCAAAACCACCGCAGAGCGTATCTTCGTGCAAAATCAGCACCCGACCAGTCTGACGCACCTGCTCATCAATCGCCTCATAGTCAAGCGGTGCTAGCGTACGCAGATCTAAAACGGCGACTGAAATATCTGGACGCTGAGCAAGCATCCGTGTTGCCCAGTGCACCCCAGCACCGTACGTGATAATTACCGCCTGCTCACCCGACCGAACAAGCGCCGCTTTTCCTAGAGGAATAGTGTAGTAACCCGAGGGAACCTCGGATGATACGCTTCGATACAGAGCTTTATGCTCGAAAAACATCACAGGATTTGGCTCTGCAAGAGAGGATAGCAGAAGCCCCTTAGCATCGTACGGATTAGATGGATAAACAACTCGCAGGCCGGGCGTATGCGTAAACCATGCTTCATTCGACTGCGAGTGAAACGGCCCTGCACTTGTTCCTGCCCCGGTTGGCATGCGCACTACAACCTGTGCAGCCTGGCCCCAACGATAATGAACCTTAGCAAGATTGTTAATCACCTGGTTGAACCCGCTGGTAACAAAGTCAGCGAACTGCATCTCTACGACTGACGGGATTCCCTTAATGCTCAACCCCAAAGCGGCTCCTAAGATTGCCGATTCACAGATAGGGGTGTTCCGCACACGTTCTTTTCCAAACTCTTCAACGAACCCCTGCGTAACTTTAAAGACCCCCCCATACTCTGCAACGTCTTGCCCCATCACAATGAGCTTTGCGTCGCGTCGCATTCCTTCGCGCAAGCCCTCTGAAATCGCATCAACAAAGCGCAGCTCTTTACTAGGAGTATCAGCAAATTCCTCACTCTGTGGGCCTGGCGCTGGCGCATATACGTCTGCCAACTCTTGCTCAATCGAAGCTTCAACTTCTGGCTCGGCAAACGCCTGCTCAATCGATCTTTCAATCTCTTCAAGAAGCGCTTCTCGAATTAACTGCCGCACCTTCTTAGAAAGAAGCTTTTTTTGATCAAGAAACTTTTCAAACCGGGCAAGTGGATCTCGTTTCGCCCAGGCATCAAGGAGTTTTTTCGGAACATATTTTATCCCTGAGGCCTCTTCATGTCCGCGCATCCGAAATGTCGTACATTCAATCAGAACCGGTCGTGGATCTTTGCGCATTGAACGCGCATACCTCTGCACCGTTCGGTAGACTTCCACAAGGTCATTGCCATCAATCGTGATACCTTCGATACCATAGCCACTTGCGCGATCACTTAACTGGTTACATGCATACTGTTCACTAACCGGCGTAGAGAGGCCATATCCGTTATTCTCTATTAGAAAGATAACCGGTAGCTTCCAGACAGCTGCAACGTTAAGCGCCTCATGAAAATCTCCCTCACTGGTGCCCCCTTCGCCTGAGAATACCAGCGTTACCTTCTGATCTGCCCGCAGCTTATTTGCCAATGCTATGCCGTCAGCAACCGCAAGCTGAGGACCAAGATGCGAGATCATACCAATGATGTGGTGCTCTATCGAGCCGAAATGAAAGGACCTATCTCTGCCTTTGGTAAACCCAGTTGCTTTACCCTGCCACTGCGCCATGAGCCTCCAGAGCGGAACATTGCGAGTCGTAAATACACCGAGGTTACGATGAAGCGGCAAGATATACTCATCAGCATCGAGGGCAAGCGTTGCTCCAACTGCGATCGCCTCTTGTCCAATCCCACTGAACCATTTACTCACGCGCCCTTGGCGCAACAGCAGCAACATGCGCTCTTCAACGAGCCGCGGCAGCAGCAGCGCACGATAAAGCTTCTCTGCCTCAGACTTAGACTCGCAGCCGTCCCGCGGTGAAGCGCGCCTCTGCGGTGACTTTGCCACGGGCAGACTTTTTTTCTTTTCACGAGCGCTTAAAGTACGGGTATTTATTTTTCTGGCCATTAGGCTCCTTATGACCCTGCTCTTAAAAGGGCGGATACGTAGGCCTCTAGTATAGCGAATAAAGAACGCCTTAACAGCTACAATGCAAGAGGGCTAACTTTCAAGCCTACGCGGCAGAACCCGCAACAGCCCCAAGCGCCTGGCGTAAATTATCAACGGCAGCAGAGCCCTGTCGCACCACACTCTCATAGGTACGGCTGCCGACATGCGGCGTAAGGTGCACATTAGCTAAACCCACTAGCGGGTTGTCCATTTGCACCGGCTCAGGATCAAGCACATCTGCTCCATACCCCGCAACGACACCGCTCTTTATCGCATCGGCCATTGCGCGCTGATCAACCAGAGCACCACGACTGACGTTTACAACATACACACCTCGCCGACACATCGAGAGCCTGCGGCGATTGATGAAATACTGATTATCTCGAGTAAGGCTCATGTGCACCGAGAGAAAATCAACATGCGGAAAAAGATCATCATCACGAACAGCTCGTTGCACTGTCGGTGGGTATTCCGAAAAAAGAGAATCACTGAACACACGCCCCAAGTGATCGAGATATGCTGAGTGATGCGACGACCACGAGGTGTTGAACACCCTAACATTCATACCGAACGCCATGGCGCGCTTTGCCACCTCTTTGCCTACTCGCCCAAACCCAAGGATACCAAGCGTTTTACCTGCCAGTTCTCTGCCTGTCTGGCGTCGCCATTCACCCTTATGAACGAGTGCATTGTGTTCAGGAATCAGGCGTGTGAGGCTCAATAAAAGACCGAAAGTCAGCTCGGTCACGGTGGTGTGATTAACGCCAGGGGTATTGGTGACTCTGATACCGAGCTTCTCAGCCTCTACTAGATCGATCTTGTCGAGCCCCACTCCGTATTTGCTAATGACTTTGATGCGCGGCTTAGCCGCTTGCAACACCCTGCCGTTAAAATCATCTTCCCCACAGAGGAAAGCGTCGAACTTAGTGCCATCTCCAATGTAGGATAGCAGCTGCTCCTCATTAAGGGGTCCGCGTGCCTTTACAACCTCCCAGCCATATTCTTGCAGCTTTCGGACATGAGCCCCCGGCGTATCAATAAAACTGGATGTTGAAACAAGAACTGAGTACGTCATGATAGCGATCCCAAGAACATCATCCCTTGGAAAACGCCAAGGAGAGTTAGTGCAAACTACACCGACTCTACTTAATCCCGGTTAAAGAATAATGGAGAGCTCCGTTCTAGCCGCAGCGACCGTTAAGCTACCAGAGCGGCCCCTGCTCAATCAAGTCAAGGCCCACACAGACCCGGGGGCATGCAGGTTGTACACACACAATACGCAAGAGGAGGCGCTTGACTCACCTAACCCTCTATTTTTATGCAAAATAAGCCGTATCCCTACCAGGCCGTACGAGCCACCGCCAAGCCTTGCCCCGCCCCATCCGAGCTACAGGGCTCGGCATCCCTGCGCGCCAGGCAGGGGACAGCCCTCAAAACTGAGCCACGGTTGCAGAGTTGCTCACTATTTCATCCGCATCGCTTAGAGTATGCTAGGGGTATGAGTTTTCTATCGATTCCGACACAACGATCTCGCGCTCTAACAACAGCTCTTCTCTGGATGTTTACGGCTCTATGCGCTGCACCATGCGAACTACTAGCAACACCAGATAGCTCATTATCAGCGACCCTCGGAGTTGCTGAACTAAAGCTCAAAATGGCTGAGACCACATACAAGCTGCGCCCTTCCCTCAAAACGCTCTCGCAATACGTCGTGGCGCTCGAAGAGATCTCGAATACAACCTGCCTCAAAAATCTGCCGCGCACCCTTGTATACAAGGGCACCCCAACCGACCCGAAATGCATAGAATTAATGGAGAAGGTCCTGCAACTGTACCCTGAAGACCCGGTAGGTATCTGCATACGAGATGGAATCGAAGCTCCCTCATGCACCAGCGCTTACGGCAACCAAGAAACAGTCGCCTACGACAGCTCACTTGCTGACGCCGATTTGCCGGACCCGGCCCTTAAGGTTGGACTTTCTAAACCTGAAGTCGATCGGCTTGAGTTTCTGCAACAAACACTTGCGGAGCTTGACGGACGTTACCGATCGGCTACTACCCCCCCTGAAAAGCATAAACTTGTAATGGAGGCATCTGAGGCCTACGACCAAGCCCTTACTATCGCGTGTCGCGTTAGTGCGATGTCACTTGTAAAGAAAGACGACGCAATCGATCCATCTTCTGATTACGAAATCCTAGCGCTACGAAAACGACTACTCGAACTGCCGCCCTCCGTGCGCGAGGATCATCAAGGAAAGATGATTCTTGATATAGAGAAGAAGCTACGCACATTAAGAAACAACCCTCAAGAAGAGCTTCGTCAGCGAGAGATTCTGCGCGTCCTGCAAAACCTCGAAAAACCTCCAACATTATCAACTGCCTCTTTAAGACGCATCCGATACGTACTACCAGCATGTGGCACCTTTATTGCTCATGCCTCGGCAGCCATGCCTGAGTTCCCATCACCGATCTGCCACAAAACAGGCTGGTACTCTCCAGCATGTATTACGGCGCTAAAAAACTGGGGAGCCGTCAAAGCGCTCAGGGCATCAGCAGCTCAGGGCACTCCCGCATCAGGTTTGCAAAAAAATAGCGTTATCTCGACTTTTTAACGGCACGAAGCGCAACTCTTTCAGTAACTCTTCGAACTCTAGATCCTCATAAACAATGCGCTAGTCTCCGGACCGAGGTCGGAACATCGTGCGCTCTACACTGTTGTCTAAGTTGGGAGGAACCTACTTTCTATGCATACGTACACCGCTGCTCAACGCGGCTTTACTTTAATTGAACTGCTCGTGGTAATGGGTATCGTAAGCTCTCTTGTCGCTGTGGCACTACCACGCTACGCGAGCTACCGCGCGCATGCCTTCGACACCCGCGCCGAGATCGATCTGCGGTCGATTGCTATGGCGGAAGAAGCCTACTTTCTTGAAAGAGAGAGCTACCTCGCCTGCTCCGATAGCAGCTGCCTGCAGCTACCCGGCATCCAGCGGCTATCAGCGGGCGTTACGATGGCGGTAACCACCACGGACAACAGCTTTAAAGCTATCGCGTCTCATCCACGCGGAAGCGGCAGAAAATTTACCTGGGATTCGACGCAAGGCGGCTTAGTTGACTAGTCGGCGCACTCTGACCAAATGTTTTTACCATCGCCTGCTCGATCGTCAGCAAGGGAGAATATCCAAGGTCTCGCTGGGCAGCAGAGATGTTGAAATAGTGACTGGTGGCCATCTCAGAGACTAAAAAGCGCGTTAAGAGAGGCTTTGATTGAACGCCAACGAGCTGCAGCAGCTTTGCTGCTCCCTCAAAGAGCAGCGCCAACAAGCTGGCAAACCTTACGGGAATTGAACGGCTCACTGGAGGCAGCCCCTCAGCAGCCAACACCCGATCGATCCACGGCCACATCTCAACGGGCTCGCCCTGACTGATAAAGTATGCCTTTCCGGCCGCACGAGCGGGCTCTTCCTCAAGGGTCCGCATCGCAGCAAGATGCGCCTGAACACAGTCATCGATAAAGGTAAGGTCTACTTTGTTGCGCCCGCTGCCGATTCGCGTGAGCTTACCAGCGCGCGCTCGTCCCACGATGGTAGGAATTAGATTAGTGTCGTTAGGCCCCCAGATAAGGTGCGGCCGCAGGGCCACGGTGCATAGCCCGTCTTTACCACTTGCTGCAAGCACATCTCGCTCAGCCTGCGCTTTAGTCTCTGGATAATACGCGTGAAAGTGTGCTGGATACGCCACACTCTCATCGACTCCATGCAGATCTCTGCCCGTATGTATCACACTCGGGGAGCTGGTAAATACAAGTCGCTTGACCCCACTGCGCCGACACGCCTCAATTACATTTTGTGTGCCGATTACATTTGTCTGATAAAAGTCGCGGTACCGTCCCCACATATCGACCTTAGCGGCCGTATGAAAAACACCATCACACCCAACCAGCAGGCCGCCCCACGACTCTACTGCAGAACCGATGTCAACCTGAGCCGTCTTGACCCCCGCCGCTACTAGCTCCGGGTATACCTTGCGCGAGATGCTTACAACCTCATGACCAGCTGCCCTAAGCGCCTTACAAAGCGCCTTACCTACGAAACCACCACCTCCAGTCACTGCGTATCGTCGAGGCTGGCTCATACCACTCCTAAGCAGCTCTGCGCAGGCTTAGCATCTTGTCTGCCCACTCACCGAGCTGGTCCCGGTAGATCTTCGCGTTGTGCCTTGCATCAACTGGAAAAGACTTGTGAAAAAAGAACTTGGTAATCTCTTCAGAAAGGGAATCTCCAGCAGCACACTCACGAAGCTTTGCGGTAAACTGGGATATCGCTGCTTCAGTTTCGGGAAAAAATTGCGGATACGGCTCGATAACTATGGCCGGCTCTCGTCCGCCGCGCACAGCAACCAGAGCAGAGCGTCGCACTTGCGGCAAATGGTTGAAGATCTCCTCAATAGGCACGCTGTGAAACGCCTTCTCTGGTGTGTAGATTGAATGCGCCTTACGTCCACAATAATAGAGATTGCCTTGACTATCTACGTAGCCTAGGTCGCCCATCCGATGCCAGAAAGTCTGCCCGTCTCGAATTTTGCCGACTTTGTTTGCATCAACTCGATGAAGATATTCAGGGCTTACTGTTGCTCCGCGAACAATAATCTCGCCGATCTCTCCAACTGATAGCAGCTCTGTCTCTTCAATCGTTGTAAACGCATCATCTCTGCTCTTTACAACTCGAAGCTCGATTCCAGGAACTACCTTACCAACCGGCGTGCCCTGCTCTCCAGTTGCTGCTCGTTCCCACTGCCCACTCCTTAGATCGGTTGCTGTGATAAACGTCACCGGTAGCGCCTCTGTGGCACCGTAAGGTGTAGATGCCTCACCGTTAGGGATCGCTTTCTTAACAAGCTCAAGGGTCGCGACAGGAACTGCTGCGCCCGCCATAAACACGCGCTTCAGTGTGGGAAGAACGCTGCCGGATCTGAGAGTGTACTCAGCTATCTTATGCCACAGCGTGGGCGAGCCAAATGAAGATTGAATCGCCAGGTCGCCAACCAACTTAACTACCTGTGCAGCATCCAATGACAGCGGCTTACCTGCCGGCATTACAGGAAACACGCTGGCAACACCTAGCGCTGCGTTGTAGAGCGAAAATATCGGCAGCAATGTCAGATCGCGGGTGCCAGCTTCCTGCCCTAGAACGTCGCGAATAATGCCGAGCTGATGGGCAAGCATCCCATTTGTAAAGATTACACCCTTAGGAGTTCCTGTGGCACCTGAAGTAAATGCAATCAACGCCGCATCCGCAGCCTTCATCGGCGCACCTACGCCGTTTACAAGCACCGGCAGCGGCACCGGCTTAAGGGGTACGTTGGCAAAGCGTTTAAAAAATCCGAGCGAATACCCGCCAGTAAAAGCCCACTCTGATGCGGTTACATGAAACTTAATGCGATGAAAGAGTGAACGCTTAAGAAGCCGCAGCAAATGCGCGCGAGGCGAGCCGATAAATGCATGCGGAGCAGCATCCTGAATACACCGCGAGAGCTTTTCAATTCCGATCCCTGGGTCTACGAACACTGGCGTTGCGCCACGCCCCATCACCGCCAGACCGAGCGCAAGAAAGTCAGTCCCCGGCGTCACTAACATAAGCACGCGGTCGCCTGGCACTAACCCGAGCTCTGATAAGCCTCGCTGATACTGATTTACGAGCTTAGCGAGGTCTCCGTAGGTAGTGTGAGAATAGTGCAGAGCGCTTCCATTAATTGGATCTCTCACCCACCGCGGCACAACCACAGCTGAAGCAGTCGGCATCTCTTGCGCCCACCGCATCACTTGATCATACATCACATGGATTCGTCCCTGCTCACGCTCACACTCGGTGGCGCTGGACGGAACCTCAAGCTGCTCACTGGTCCGTGACAGAAACTCCTTAATAGCAGGAATAGCAAGTTGCGGGGCGTCATCAAGAACAAGGTGTGATGCATCAGGGATCTCTAGCAACTCAGCTCGTGGAAAGTGCGCGGCAACTTTGCTGAGCATCTCGCGGTGAAAACAAGGATCTTTTAGACCCCAGATGATTTTGACCGGCTTCTGGGCTACCTGCGGAAGGTTCGCCGCAATCCTTACCATCTCAGTGTAGGTAGGATGCTCTGGCCCAAACGGGATATCCGCAACGAAATCCCAGATGGCATCTCGCCGACGACGAGAACGGTACGGCGCACGATAACCATCTACTACTTCGGGAGTAAGCTTTTTGTGCGCCCCAACCGAAGTCGTCATCCGCACGAACGTATCAGTGTGACGGGTCATAAATTTCCCGATCACTGGACTCGCCGCTAGCTTGATAAACCCAGGCAATGCCTCAGTCTCTGTCAAAGTTGTGTTCAGGTAGACAATTCGGTTAACAGAATCAAGACGGCGTTGAATAAATCCTGTTCCAAGAGGGCCACCCCAATCGTGCATTACGATTGAGAAATTTGTAATTCCTAGCGCAGTTACAAACTCTTCTAACTGATTGATGCGATCGATAGCTCGAAACTGCACCCCTGGGGTACGATCAGATAGTCCGCAGCCAAGAAAATCGGGCGCGATGAGGCGGAAAGAATCTTTTAATTCACGAATCACGTTTCGATAGAAGAAGCACCAGGTAGGATTTCCGTGCAACAGCAGCACAGTAGGTCCCGAGCCCTCGTCGAGGTAATGCATTCGGTGGCCGGCAACGGTCACGAAGCGCGACTGAAATGGAAGCACCTGGTCTAACACAACTGCCCCGCCTGCGCTTACCACTCTATGCCAAGGAAGAGCGAGTTGAGACCAGAGCCGAATCCCGTCATAACGATCTTCTCACCCTTCTTAATACCCTTCTCTTCGACTCCAACGGCGAAGGCTGTTGGAAGCGCAGCCGAGATAAGATTGCCACGAGTCTGATATATGGTGAACTCCTTAGCGTAATCCAACCCTAGAGTCTTGTAGAATGCTTCATTTACCTGGCGCCCCACCTGGTGACAGAAGACGTGGTCAACGTCATCCTTTGTCCACCCGAGCACCTCAGATGAATCCTTCCAGGTCTGCGCTCCAAGAATTGCCGCCGCTGCGATAAGCTTCGAAGATTCGGTCTCCATCAACGGCTCAATCGGTGGACTGTCAACAAGGTGATAATCAACATTTCCAACACAAAGGTCACAGTGCTGCGTCGCAGAGCGTGTAGCGCCACCTAAGACACGGTGTTTGTGCTTAGAGATACTTTCATGACAAAGCACGTATGCTACGGCGCCTGAACCGATGGTGAAAGTTGGAAGGATCTTCAGAAGCTGATCTCGGTTTAAATCAGAACCATTCAATACTTTTTTGAAGGTAGCATCGAAAACACAACGAGAGTGCTCAGCTGAAACGACTACGCCCGCCTTGATCAGCCCTGACTCTATCAAGTTTGAAACGAAGAAAATGCCGTCCATAAAACCGAGGCAGGCATTGCTGATATCGAGTGCGATTGAATCTTCCGAGAGCTCTAGGTTTCTGTGAATCAGGCAGCCTGTGGAGGGCTCAAAGTAATCACGCGTTACCGAGCAGCTTACCAAAGCGCGGATCTGATCCTGCGGCAGCTCTGCACGTTCGAGAGCCTCTTGCACAACCGCCGTTCCAAGCAGACTCGGTCGCTCACTGATATCCCAGTGACGACGAGAGCCTATACCAGTAAGCCGTTCGAGTGTACCGAAAGGGATTCCAAGCTGCTGATAGGTGTTAGAGATCGTATCCTCAATCTGGGCTGAGGTTAACTCTTGAGGGGGAACTGATATCGCAAACGACTCCAAACAAACATTCTTGAAACGAAATGCGACCATAGTACCTTCTCTTTGTTTACCTGCCGTGCCCTAGCTGGCCTGCCCGCGCATTCTGACTCATTTACCTATCGGGATTTACCACATACCGTGGCGACTTGAATGCTGCTTCCCTCACTGTAGCTAGAGGTCGTGACTTACCACATCCAGAGCTTGAGTACAAATACACCCAACGACAAAAGTCGAGAAGCAAAAGTCGGCCGTGGCAAGCCCCTAGCGAGTTGCAAGACTGGACTACATCCGCCCCGAGAGCGCAATAATTTCACCTAGTAAGACCCATTACGCTACGCCCCCGTTTTCTGCAAAACCCACCGCTCGGCAAGAGAAACGAGGCGAAAGCGCGCGCGGCCTCTTCAGAGTCTCTACCTTAAACGTCTACACGCCCACCTTCTATGCGTAAAGAACTTGGCTAAGGGCGCTCTTTTTCGCACCTAGGCTCCCTGCCGATGTAAAGTCACTCAAGAATACAAGGCTGCTCAGCGACACATATGTTGTTCGCCCATTCAAGTAGGTTATTAGACTTATCGCCGCCGCTTACTAAACATTATCTACGTGGCAAGATCTACGTGGCAAGGCCTTGGATGCGAAGACTCCGGATGAATAAGAAGACTCCTGATAAAAAGGGGTAAAAGCAGTTGCGCTTAAACCCGTGAAGGCAACTGTAAGACTACCTCACCTTTTTTCGGCAGATCTCCCACAGCCCAACAACCAAAACATATAAAAGAGTTAAAAAAACTAGGCTTGCGACCAGCCCAACTCCTCCATATGCGATACCTTTAAGTGTTACCTTGCATTCAAGGCAACACGCAAAAAGGTAAACCGAAGCCCGCCCAAGGCTAAATGTCACCAGAGTGAATATCGCCAGCGGGGTGTTTTCTGCCAATATCCGAAGAGGGCGAACCCTCTTCCATTCTGACAGTTTCATATTTTAAACCTTGTTCAAAGAGCACTAGCCATACTGCTCATCCGACCAGCAATAGCTGCGCTCTAGCACACTGCTTTTTTCCCTTAAAGCCACGATACCGCAGCTAACAATAGATGCAAGATCGGGCACCCCTGGCGATTAAAGGACTTTGAGCTCTGCTCGTAATTTAGAATCTGACTATCGGGGCTAATATACGCCAGCCGTTTACCTAACCCGTTAATTGCTATCTGCGTTACCCCACCATTCGCTGCGCGAAAAGCGCGGGGCGCTGCCAGGGCGTCACCTTTCAGTTGAAGACGAACAAGCCCAGCCTTACTAGCACCAACTACGACAGGTTGAGTCGAAGCAAGATAGAGATAGCGACTAGTTACAGCCACATCAAACACAGCGGCAGCACGCTGTTAGTCCTAAAGACCCTTCGTGACCTACGAGCTAACGTAGCGGCCTTAAAAGTGCATATCGAGTGTCGATACGAACCATCCGTTCGCTGGCTTGAATTAACTGCATACAACAGTCGCCCTGAAGGCGATATGGCCAGGTTGGTTATACCACCAGTAATGTGAGCGCCCCGAACCACCGCGCCAGTTGCCAGATTGACCTTCAGCAGACACTCTAACGCGGCTGCCGTTGCTACAAAGACATGCTTCGCATTTTGAGAAACAACCAATGAGCGAGCGACTCCATTTAAGGTTGGAGAGGCAAAGTCTTCAAGAAGCGGCGGTTTGGTAACAATCACTTTCCCATCGCCCAAGCCGACCACTACCCACTGCTCACTCCGTGACAATGCCAGGGCCGCCAGATTTCCATCATACGAGCGTACTGAAGCTTGGTTAGTCGGGACTTCAAGCACGTAAAAAGAGGGTGACGTACGACATATTTCGTAGGCCTTTGACCCATCCTCAGTAATCACCACATCGGCTGCATCGCCCCCATAAGTTGCGGTTCGCTGCGAACCATCAGCGGCTCTGATCCAAACGGCTGCGGTATCTTTCAGCGTACTTACAACGACTCCGTTATTAGAAATAGCAACATCAACCGGCTGCGCCGGCAGCTCGTAGCTCTGGGCCGCTTGTGCCCAACCAGAGCCAGCACATACGGTGTTTAACGCCAACAACAGCGCACTAAAAAACAGCAAAAAATCTTCTTTATAAAGCTATTATATCGACCCTACCCGAAAAACGATGTCGTCGATGACATCCCCTTTTCGAAGGTAAGGCTTCAGCTTCTGCAGCAGCGCTGGCTTCATAAACGTCAACTCCTGTGCCCATGCTGAATGAGCTACGGTCACCAGCAAAACGCGTCGTGAGATGTGGTCGGGCTTAGATATCTTGGCTAGCGCTTCTCCTACGATCTCAGACCAGTGCAAAATAAAGGCATACCGCTCAACTTTTTCGTCTAGCCCCTTGTGACGAAGCGCCTTAGATAAAATGCCCTTAATCAGCGTAAGATCTGACCGAACGCCATACCGCATCCGCGAATCGTAGCGTCCTGTATAGTGTGCCCCGCCAGCAGAGCTGTGCGACTCGTTCGCCCGGGCCGAGGCCTCACCTGAAGAATCAGTATTGTAGCTGCTGGCCTCACCTGGCTTGCGAACGTTCTGCATCTTTCTTCTCAAATACAACCACTAGCTCATCTGGACGAGCCATTCCAAGCTCTCCACGAGCCGCTTTTTCTATAACACGGGGGTCGCTCTGCAATCCGCGCACTTCGCGCCTAAGCGACTGCACTCCCTCGTCAAGCCGAGCGTTTGTGCGCCGCTGATGCTCAAGGCTCTTCTCAAGTGAGGCTAGACGCGCAAAGCCATCGTCTGAAATAAACAGGATAGTAGCAGCAACGAGGGCAAAAAGAAGCAAAATCATTGAGGCTGAATATCTCATACTCAAGACGTTAGCGTGCCGCGCGGCAGCTGACTAGAGAGCATTACTCTATAGAACCCATTTAAGCCGTTGCTGCCATTTACTTCCCCTAGCCTTGAGGAGTAAACTCCCGCCCCAGGCAACCTGCCGATTTTTTTGCAATGATTTCAACAGGGAAGATTATGAACTCCAGTGCCATAGCATCTGTAACTGCTTATGAATGTCTCGACTCGCGCGGTTTTCCAACTGTAGCTGCAACTGTGACCCTTCAAGACGGAAGCCAAGGTTCAGCAATGGTACCGTCTGGGGCGTCTACCGGCGAATACGAAGCTCTTGAGCTTCGTGACGGCGATGAGGCTCGCTACCTCGGCAAGGGAGTTCTCAAGGCAGTTGAGCACATTAAAGAGAAGATTGCGCCAGTAGTTGCCGGACACGATGCACTTGAGCAGACTGCCCTCGACCGAAAGCTTATTGACCTTGATGGCACTGAGACCAAAAGTCGCCTCGGGGCTAATGCTATCCTTGGTGTGAGCCTAGCTGCAGCGCATGCTGCCGCTAACCACCTCCGCATCCCCCTATTTCGGTATATTGGCGGAGCTAATGCTCGCAGGCTTCCCGTTCCACTGGTGAACATCATCAATGGCGGTGCCCACGCGACCAACCTGCTAGACTTCCAAGAATTCATGATCGTGCCGCACGTGTCCTCAACGTTCTTTGAGAATATCCGCTGCGCTTCCGAGGTATTTCATGCGCTCAAAAAGAACCTCAAGAAGAAGGGGCTTTCAACAGGTATCGGTGATGAAGGTGGTTTTGCCCCAGACCTGAAGAGCCCTACTGAAGCTCTGGAGGCTCTGGTAGAATCGATCACCGATGCTGGATACGAGCCGGGCAACCATGTGTCGATCGCACTCGATGTCGCTGCGAGCGAGTTTTACAACGAAGAGAAGGGTAAGTACGTTTTCAAAAAGAGCACGAAAGAAGAGTACTCATCAGCAGATCTCGTTGACCTTTATGCATCGTGGGCGGCTAACTATCCTCTCGTCAGCATCGAAGACGGCCTGGATGAGAACGACTGGGACGGATGGCGCCTTATGACCGAGAAGATTGGTGGCATGGTGCAGCTCGTTGGAGACGATCTT
>JBIKWG010000049.1:0-14849 GCA_044356425.1 Bdellovibrionota bacterium
GCAAGAAAAGATCCTTGCTGCTTGCTGCAAGGAGTTTGTAATCATCGTTGATGAATCAAAGGTGGTGCCTGTACTCGGAGTCGGATGCCCGGTTCCGATAGAGGTTATTCCTGAAGCTATAACTTTGGCAGAGCAGGGGTTGCAGAAGCTCGGGGCAACCTCGATTACTTTGCGCGGCGGCAGTGGTAAGCATGGGCCGGTTATCACCGAGAAGGGTAATGTTCTCTTGGATGTGGAGTTTGCTGTTTTTTCAGCGACGCTTGAGCGTGAAATCAAGAGTCTTGTTGGGGTTGTTGAGAGCGGCTTGTTTATAGGATACGCATCAGAGCTGCTCGTTGCCGGAGTGTCTGGCGTGTACAAGCTCTAGTTTTTCGGCGATGGTGCTCTTGAGATCGCTGCTTACCACGTAACGTCAACTGCTACACCAACTGATCCGCGACCTCCAAACCAAGGCGACAGCCTTACCGTTTGTTCCTCCGAACGGTCAATCTCCGTTGCGCTTAAAAGCTGCTCTGCGATGGTGCTTGCAGGTGTCTGGTTAGGGTATTCTGACGCGAGCGAAGAAACACCATCGGCTGGTTGTTGTAGCTGGTATTGTTGAACGCTCCCGAGTATCTCAGTCGATGGCGATTTCTCGGACTCCTGGGATGCAAAGCAAGGCGGCGCTACTATGAGTGCCCCAAAGAAGATTAATAACCATACCACCCTTATCGGCATTCAGGGGAAGTCGGACGGTAGCTTTGATCGTTTTATGCTTGGGGGCTAAAAAGGCGCACATGTTGCGGCTTGCGCCATAACTAGCTGAAATGGTGAGCTTTTTATCTATTGTTGTTGGTAGCTTATTTAATTGTCTTTAGCACTTCATCGGTTATATCCGCTGAGTCATTACCAAACAGCACTGGGCCGCGCGCCTTGGAGTTCTTATCAATAACGAGATCGTATTTGTTCGCCTTCGCATACTCTTCAATGCGAGCGAAGACCTTGCCAGTTAGCTCTTGATTGATCTTCATATACTTCTTCTCAAGGTCGGCTTTAGCGTCTGTACGCATGCGGTCAAAATCACGCGCCTGATTGCGGAAAGATTCCGCCTCTTTTGAATCAGGGCTGACCTTAGCGGCCTCAAGCTTTGCTTGCAGCGCCTTGAGTTCATTTGCCCGAGCCTCAACTTTTTTCTTTGCCTCTTCGGATGCAGCGTCTAGCTCCTTCTTCTTGGCTGCGGCATCAGGCGACTCATTGATGAGCTTGGCCATATCTACGGTTGCGATGCGGGTTTCAGCGTATACGGGTGTAGCAGCAACGAGCACAGTAAGGAGGGGGGCAAAAAAAAGTAATCTCATAAGGTCCTTCTACGTAGACCTGGTGAATGATAGACGGCTTTGCCTCCGCAGGCAACGTTGTCGGCTGACTACCTCCGCCGACTGATTTCGTAACTAGGGCACCGGCTTCTGCTCGTTAGAGCTCTACCGGTAGGCCGCCGGGAATGGTTGGCAGTTTTTGGTTGAGGATCTCTACCACTACGCGGAAAATACGACGGGCTTCAAATGTTATTGAGCCACTAATGCCACAGTCAGCATAGAGCGCCACTGGTGTGTCGTGGTTTGCATCAATTGGAGCCAGAGCGAATGCCTTAGAGCCCCACGGTGACTCTGGGCTGGCTCGATTTCCAAACGACTGCACCTTTGAAAAGCACTGTGCAAGTGGCGAGAGGGGATCATCGAGCAGTAGCTGCTGTCCTGTTGCTATTTGGGGACCCCGAGCCGCGATGACGATAGATGTCTTGCGGTCTTTTGAAACCACCATCAGGGCTGTTTTCTCAAATGGGCCATCCTCGATCAGGATGCCTAAAATATCACGTAAAAGGTCCTCTGAACGCTTGGCGTGCTCAATTTGCTCGGTGATATTCGATACGAAGGCATTAGCTGTTGATGTCCGGAGCGGATTTGGCGGCGAAATTGGGCCCGTTTGTTTGCGGCGTGGGGTAAGATCGTTAGGATCTTTCGGGCCGAGATCGTAGCTCTTCTGAATAATTTGCTTGCGATCGAGTTGCGGTTCGGCTGGTGACGAGTCTCGAGGGCCTCCTGGTCGCGGAGGAGGTGGGCCTCTCCGCGGCGGCGGGGCTATGCGTCCGGTAGGTCCGCTCCGTGAAGGGGGAAGTGGCGGAAGTGGCGCATCTAGCAGAGCTTGTAGGTCTGCCTCGATATCGCTGGCGAGGGAGTCGTCACATGTTGCGTCAGAATCCTGACTCGCAGCCGGTTCGGCTGAGAGTTCAATCGCGGGTTCCTCAATTTCGACCGGCTTGGGTCGTCCGAGATCTTCAATCGAGGTCCGTTCTTGCTGTGCCTTGTCGAGGTAGAGGTATTCTGTTGCTCTTTCAAACAGCCGCAGGTAGGTGGCGCCCTGAATTTGCAGGAAGCGTAGCGCACTTTTTGGCGAAAGCTGTTTGCCAGGAGAGAGCTTCTCCCATTTATCATTGTCGAAGTGATCTACCATCTCTGCTGCAGCAAAGCAGATCGGCTTCATCACGGCGCGTTCTGGATTTCTGTTGGATCCATTTCTAGTTATTGCGGTCAGAACAAGGTCTGGAACGCCATTTTTCTGAAGATAGTTGAGACCCATCTTCTCTGAGTCAAACTTATGATCTTGAGCTAGCTTACACTGCACAGATACTAGGCTTTGGGAGTTGTACAGGTGGGCGTAGGTTTTGCCGAGATGCTGGGCTGCGAGCATATCTCCTACAAAGAGGAAGAGCCCTGCTGTGTGACACTCTTCAGCGAGCGGTTTTGAGATTATCTCAGCCAGCATGTGGGCGATTATTCCGGCTCGTTTGCAGCGGTTTCGATGAACCTCAAAGATCCTGCGTATCTCTAAATCTTCAATCGGTTCTCGCTGAAAGAGCTCATTAAGTAGTTCAGCAACAACATCTGAACCCAGTCTGGTGATTGCTGTTGCAACGTTGGTGATCGGTGGGCGCCCAGCAGAGAAATAAAGCGCGTTTGCCCGCTTTAAAAGCTCAAGCACAAGGGCTGGATCTTGTAGAGCGCATAGGGCGACATCAGTGACTTTGATATCTTTACGCAGAGCCAGTCGTGAAGCCTCGCTCCAAACAAGAGCGTGGGGCGGAAACGAGCGTTCAAAGGGAGACCTAACTTTTGGCGGTGTCGACGGGTTTGTTGCTGACGCTTCAGTTGCATCAGCTTTCTGATTTGGTGGCGGTGGTTGAAAGGTCGTGCTCATGAGCCTAGTGTCGCCTGCGTAATTTCAATAATAGTCCGTTTGGCGCATGACAAACCGCCGTTGCGAGTTAGCGCTGGTCATTCCGCCACAAGTGCGTGGGCTAAGAGGGCCTTCCCGAGCCCTTTGGCATAGATATCGTCCCTTTTGTACGGCGGCTTAAGGTTAATTGCCCGCATGTGTAACAGGGCTAAATAGCTAAAGATTTTGGGCCCGGCTGCAGTGCGGTTATGTGGGGGGGGGCTTCTACGACCTAATTTTATAATTAGGCGTAAAAACTTAAGAATAAATTTAGTCCGACGATCATCTAAAGAGAGTGTGTGTGTTGTAACAAGAGCCCAGAAGAGTGCGTCCCAGCGGTACATGGGGCAGCGTTCTCAGATTGGAAAGTTCTAGGGTGTAGCGGAGTTCACGTGTCATTTTTTAATCTATTCGACCTTTTGGTTGCGGCCCTCCTCGGTTTAAAGCCAGTGCCTGTTCCCGTTAGGCGTCGTAATAGGCGTTAGCCTGTAGCTCGTCACTGCGCTCTTAAAGGTGTGGTATGGGGGTAAGTGCATGGGTTGTTTAACAGGGTGCCCTGTGTTGAGATCCATGTATGAGTTCAGTAGAAAGCTCTAACCATGACGAGATAAACCCTTTTGGTGGCTGCACCAAGCTGCTGTCTCATTATCGACAAACTGGCTCAGCTCTAATTGCCTATGAGCGTGTCGTGTGTGGCTCTCCGATTCCAGCAAACCGGCATGTACGAGATTTCGGCCATGCCGTGGCGTTTGTACCGGTAGAAGCCTTGGAATCTTACCTCGATGATCTGCTGGATTTGGCGGTGCACGATGATAGCCTGTTCATTCGAAAATCTCAGCCTGCAAAGAGAGCGCTTTTTCTCTTAGGGCTCTGCTGTGCGACCTTGAGCTATCTTGTTTTTGCAACAGTAACTGGCGCTGCTAGTGCTGCTCTTCCGCTGCTGATCGTTGTTACGTTCTGTGCGGGGATCGGCAGCGCGCTTTACTTTTTGCCCCGCACCAAAGTGCTGCGGCGCTTTAGTTTTGCAACTGTTATATCAAGAGAGATCGCCCGGCGGCGTGGTCACGATCGGACAAGTATGGGCGATTTTGCCACCAGGCTTTTGAGGCGCGAGATCTGGCGCGTTAAGCCGGTAACGCAAGCAAGCAGCCTTCCTGCTCAGCATGCTAGAGTTGGTGCCGTAGAGGGCCACTAGTGCTGTTGTTGGTGCATTCACCAGGAACAGAACGTATTCTGCGCTGAGAAGAGGAGCAGACCAAACTTCCCACCAATCTCTCTATGTTGATGCGATTAGTTCTTCGGCTAATCAGGGGTGGCAGTATAGAGATTGGCTTTAAGCCTACATTCCTCGACACGGTGCTCCGCAGGCGCGAAGTAGTCGGGTAATTCGTGTATCGGCGCGAGTCTTTTGTCGTTGCAAAGAAGCGGCCCGACGCGACACGACGCTATAAGAGCGCTCAAGCCGTGAGATCGCCTGAGTTGTTTCAGTGACCAGCTCTTGTAGGTCTGCTATCGAGACGTTTCGAAGTAAGACCTCATCGCAAAGCCGTCCTACGGCAACATCGAATGCTGTATAGTTATCGCTGGAGTTGTTTGAGCACTGCAGCTCAACGTCTGCACACTGATTGTTCTCTTGTACAAAGCAGCCCAGAAATTGGGCCTGCTGAGCGTGTACAACAGCGGTTGAAATGTTTAGTAAAATGACTGCTAAGCTAGCAAGTAAAAAGCCACCACGAACCATAGTCTCTCCGTTGTATCTACTTTTTATCTTCGCCAATCCGGTTGGCATCTGCACGGCATATTGACACAACTGTATGCTAGGCGCTGGCGTTAAGAAAGCAGCCAGCTTAGTCATAAAGCTGCGGTCATGCGGCCCGCTATTGTATTTGAATCTTTGATGATCTGAAGCTCTAAGGTTTGATGCCTGTGTGGCGACCGCCCGTGGTGCAGGCGGTCGGGGCTTCAATAACTTAATTAGTAGGACTATCTCTGTCCATCCAATTCTACCAGGACTTTCCTCATGGTTACTAGTATGGTCATGTCGTTGGATGACAGAGCTAGCGCGCATCGCCGTTGCCGCCTGCTGCTGTTTCGGGGAATGTTCTCCACAGCAGTGGGCGTGGGTGGTAAGGTAATAGCCGGTTAACGCAGTTGGGGGTAATCGCTGATTATATTTTTAGGGCTTGCTTGGCATGAACACACAATCTTCTGCTTCCACTGCCGTTAGTAGCTTACACAGGCAACAGGATTCATGGTTTGACCGGCTCGCCTGCCCAACCGCTCCGTTGATAGCTACTGCTTGTGCGCTAGTTTGTGCAGACACAGGGCAGGCTGCTGGCGCTAACACAGCAGAGGTCGCTTCAAACATTATCGTGCGCGATAGCAGCAACAACTATGAAGATAGCGTGCGGCGGGTGCCGTCTGGTCCCCTGTTTGTGGGCCATTCAGGCCGCCTAGGCCGCATTTCTATCGGCTTTACAAGCACCAACTGTGCTGGCCAACGCGAAATTCGAAGCGGTTCTGTCACTTTTATAAACGAGACTACAGCGATTACTGATGCGCATCTCTTTGGTGAAGGTGTTCTTTTAAAGGATCCAACAATAACTATCAGCACCGGAGGAGATTTTAATGCGGCGCGCGCCGTAAGGCACAACGTTGCCGTGCCTGCTATTACAATATTTTCAGGCTGCTCAGATTGTAAGCCGCGAGTACCAACGGCTGGGGTTGCAATTTTGAAGCTAGATGCACCTGTTGCTGATTGTACTCCGATTCAGATCGCAGCAGGTCGCCCCGCCGTTAGAAGTTTTGTGTTTATCGCAGATGATAGCAGGCTCCAGACATCGAGTAGGGCTGGTGTGCCTTTTGATTGGCATAGTCTGTGGAGGCGATCTGTTGTTACGGGGGCAGCTCGATTTGGTGAGCAGCCAGATCTCTATTTTAATGCCAGCTTTAATCGCGACCCACATCGTGATGTTGGCGGCAGTGCCTCACGAGGCTTTGGAGGTGCTGTTTTCAATCAAGAAGGTGAGGTAGTCGGCCTTGCCTCGGCCGCCACGGATTATTCATTTGAGGTTTCAATTACTGTTTTTGACCTCACCAATCCGACGGTGCGGGCAAAAATCATGGAGATTGCAGGCAGCAAACTGAGAGTTTCAACGAGCAGGACACCGTCGAGTCATGTGCCTGTCCGTTCACAGGCAGCAGCTGCTGCGCGCGAGAACAGATAGCCTCCGATCAGAGCGTGGCGATCAAGCATCTCAGAGCCGCAAGCGGGCAGCGCATAAATCATGAAGGTGCTGTATCGATGTGTGTGAGGGCAATTCTATCTCTGTGGTCGCACAGCTTTGCGGGTTGAGTGAGAAAGCGTTTGCGGGTTGAGTGAGAAAGTGGCGCGGAATGCAGTTAGTCGAATCGACATCTCATCAATGTCGGTTGCAGCGCCCATTTGCGTAAACTATAGTGCCAAAGAAGAGCGATTGCTAACAAATAATAAGAAATGATTGAAGCTTCTTATCCATTCAGACTTTTGCCGCTCTCTGATGCCTTTGAATACATGGCGCTCACTGAGTCTACGAGGAAATCGATCCTTAGAACCGAGTGGCCAGCCCTTTTTCCGTCAGCCCCGGATGCTCCGCGAGTTTATGTATGTGAAGCTTTCGGGGGAGCTGACCCTTTAGAGCTCTACGCACTTTTTCAGTTCCTTTCAAAGAAGGGGGAGTCTGTTATATTCGTTTGGACCGATGATTTCTTTGTTCCACCTGTGTTCGAAGCGGATGTGTTGGCGTTTCAAACGACCGCGTTGGAGCAGTTGCTCACCGGGTATTTCTGGGATGCGACTACGTTTGGTCCGCATCTGATTGACTCATGGAAGCCCTTCGCCGAGAGGCGCTACCTCGCTTCGTTTGCCGGATCGCGCGGCACTGCGCCGTGTAGAGAGGTGATATTTCAGCCCTGCTTTTCGGAGGCGGAGGGATACCTTATTCAGAGTAGGTCGTGGTGGGAGCTCTTGGCTGATCCTAATAGTGAGAGCCAGCGAGGCGATCTGCGAAGACAATACTGTGATGTTCTTGCTGATTCAAAGTTTGTTTTTTGCCCGCGTGGACATGGACCCTCAAGCATTCGCCGTTGGGAGGTGGTCTACTCGGGGGCAATCCCGATTTTTATTGATGATGTAACCGATCCGTTTGGTGTGTGTGTGCCGAGCCTTCGTGTGTTGTCGTCTGATTATATACCTGCGCAATTTGCTCATTGGCTTCATGCCCAGATTAAGGCTGCCGAAATAAGCGGAGCTAGTTGGCAGCAGCAGTTAGCGCTCGTTTTAAAAACCCGTCTCGATTATCCCCGTTTGAGCGCCCACCACACCTTCGTTGGGCAAATTGTTGCAACGGCTTTGCGTCACTGGCAGGGCGAGCAGGGCTTCGGAAAGCGAGTGGCGCTACTGGGCTAGTTCCGTAGAGCGCGAAAAGTACCACGGCGCAACTTTACGAGTTCCGCGTCTCGGCATCGCCCTGATTTTTTCAGCAATCTGTCTGGCATCGAGGTCAAGCTGCTCGCACACCCACCCAAACGAAAAGAATGAGCGTTGAGGAGTTACAGTTTCCTCGAAGAGCCAATTGTGCGCTTCTTCGACTTCTCGGGGGTCGTTGCCTACATAGTCGAGGATGGCACGCTCAAGGATAGCCAAGAGGAGTCGCCGCTCTGGCGAGCCAGTTTGATTGGGCGCTCCAAACACCTGGTAAAAGTCTGTGTCTACACCGGAAAAACCGTTTGTTTTGCTGTTCTGCATGTAAATCTCTGTAAATGCGGAATTGCTTTATCTATTTGTGCATTCTGACGACTATTCTTTGTGCAGCTCTCGGTCTTGCTTTTAGTGGTAGTGCCTTGCACCCCACCCCAAGAGCTCGTTAATCTGTCGAATGAACTTCTTAACCGTTTTCTCTGGACGCGCTGTGGGCAGGGGTATTCACTTAGTGGTTTCAAAAACACGCTTTTTTTGCCGATTGAGTTATTTTATTGCCGCCAGTGTCGCTGTGCTTCCAAGTATGGGAAGTGCTGAGTTCGCTTGCAGTGCTGAGGTCTCTTATAAGTGGACTAAGGGGAAGGTCGCTGTGCAGTCAGCTGGCGGGGCTTCTGGAGCAGCTGGCGGGGCTTCTGGGGGGCGAGCTGGCGCTACCGCAACGGCCGCAGCTGGGGGGGCGCCCCCATCCGTCGTGCGCTTTTCGACCGTTGAGCGCACCGGAGCTGATGAGGTCGCTGCCAAAGCAGCCCTGCAAATAGAGATAAACCGTCAGAAGGTGCGGGCCTCTGAATCGTGTAAACGTGATCATGAAGGTTTCGGTGCCTGTGTTTCTACAAAGCTCTCAGTGCAGTCTTCAGTGTTGAATTCATTGAGTTTTTCGGTTCGAAATGAGGTTGAGAAAGCCATTCTAGACGAGTGCCGAGAGCAGCAAGGGGCATGTGTAGCCGTTGAGTCGAGTGACCCTAGCTGCAAGGAGATAGTCGCGGCAGCTGTTCCAGCATCAGGGGCAGGGGATGCCAAGAAGGGTGATGGCAAGAAGGGTGATGCAAAGAAGAAGTAGCGTTTCTGCCGATTAGGTGCCTCTATGCACAGAGATCTTGATTGAATCGTCTGCAATGGATAACCTAGAAGACCGTATAGTTACGTATGAGCTTGTGTTGTATAGCAAGCTCTCATCAGGAGAAATTATTTGAAGCCCTTTCCTAAGCCAAGTTTCCGCGGTAACCGCCCCAATCGCCTCCAGTCTCAGCCAGACGCACATCGGATAAATGAATTTATAACGGCGCGCGAGGTTCGCGTAATTGCTCCGGATGGAGAGCAGCTAGGGGTTCTTGCGATTCGAGATGCCCTTACTCGCGCACAGGAGTTTGAACTTGACCTTGTAGAGGTAGCTCCTACGGCAAAGCCCCCTGTCTGCAAGATCCTTGACTACGGTAAGTTCAAATACAAAGAACAGAAGAAAGAGGCAGAGGCTAAGAAGAACCGAAGCGAGACAACGATCAAAGAGATTCGCCTTCGATACCGCACTGATGTGGGGGATCTAGAAACGAAACTGAAGCATGCGCGCGAATTTTTAGCCGAAGGTGATAAGGTGAAGTTCGTGATGCGGTTTAAAGGTCGCGAAGCGATGTATATCGAGCTCGGCAAACAGAAATTTGACGAGATCGTGTCGCGGCTTGCTGACGTTGCATCTGTTGACGATCGTTCGCCAGCTTTTGGCCGTCAGATTCATATTACGTTTGCGCCTAGCAAGTAACTTTACGCTGAGTAGACCCCATGGGCAGTTCTGAGAACGCTCCGGTTGTAGCTCCTTTTAGGGGCCATACCTGCCGTGAGCTATATAAAGCGATATTTGAAGCTGATGCCCCCGAGCAGATGGTTCGGCAGTTGCCGACACAGAGCCTATTTATGGTCATCAAGCAGCGAGGCCTTGTCTCGTGTGCTGACCTTATTTCTATGGCATCCCTAGAGCAGTGTCGGTTGCTGATGGACTTTGACCTGTGGGAAGGGGATAAGCTAAACGAAGCTGCACTCTGGGAGTGGCTTGCGTTAACAGACGAAAGTGACTCTCTTGAGATTCTACAGAAGATCATAAAGTTCATCGACCTCAAGTTGCTTGCTATTCTTATTGGTCGATATGTCGAAGTGAAGATCTTTGAAGAGCCGACCGATCAGCAGCCCGGACCTGGCTTCCACACTCCGGACAAGGGTTCTACCTGGATTGGTATCACTACGGAGGATGCTGACCACCATTTCTTATTAGCAAGGCTGTTGGCACTTGTGTTTGAGTCAAGCGCTGAGCTGTTCTATCAGCTCATGTCGACCTCTTCAGTTGCAACCGTATCGATGCTGGAAGAGGAGTCTTACGGTGAACGGTTAAAGCGCCTTGCCGCAGAGGGGATTCCAGAGCCTGAGGTTGCAGCTGAGATTCATGCCCCGTTTTCATACGTTGAAGCACGCAGAGAGATCGTCGAGAACGCGCACACTAAGCCAATTGAGGATATTCGCAGCATTGAGCCGCTTGTCTATGAGGGCCGAGCAACTCGATTCTTCGCTGAGCTGATGCGTAAGGTGGCCGATCACGATGCCATCGAGATGGAGTTTACCTACATCATGAATGGGGCGGTGGTGCGCTTCGCCGTCGATTTTTCATCGCAGGACCGCGTTCTTGAGTTGGCAGAGCAGGTTAAGGGAGCTATCAACATTGCGCTCGAGCGACTCTCAGAAGAGACAGCGCTTTCGGTGCGAGAGTTATATGAAAAACTTGGGCTCGTTAAGCTGTATCGTTACGGTGTAACTGAGCTTGTCTCGCTGCGTCGAAAAGCTAACCGAGTTCCTGTCGAAGTAATAGAGCAGCTAAGCCACAACGATAAACCACTTTTCTCGGTAATAGCCTGCTTGCGTGAGGTTTTTCCTGTTATGCCGATGTTCCTCAACGATGACGGGACATTTGTTGAGCATGACGGAAGTCTAACGCCGGGTCATAGGAGCATTGAGACCAGACAGGCACTTAAAACCCTCTCTCGGCTACTTGAGTCAGTAGAAGGGTTAAAGTCTGACGCATCCGCATGATTATTAGAGACGTCCGAATCGTACGGTCAGCTGCCTCTAGGATCCTCCTAGTCGACCTAGAGGAATACAAGATTCTCGCAGCACACATTTTATTTGGAGTGATTTGAGGTAGGTTGTCGAAGATTCAGCCGAGAGGTGCTGTGTGGTATCAAGCACTCCTTTCGACATGAACGTGAGCACCTTCAGGCTCTCGAGCCTTCTGCTCATGGCTGCCCTTGTGTGGATACTTGGAAGCAACCTGGAGGCAAGAGCCGTAGAGATTGAGCTTGTCTTTGAAGGCAGCGGCGGAGCTCGCTACCCAAATGTTGGAGTTTTTGGTCAGTGCGACCTGAATGCGAAAGCGGTTCTCACCAGTGATGCACAGGGGCGTTGGAAATTCGACACCAATGAACTCTCGTGCACCGATGCGATTATCGCTTTCTCTGGAGTGCGGGCTGGAGTGCAGCTGCAACCCGCCGAGTTGTCAGTTGCTGACCTCGTTTCTCAAGGTGTGAGATCGAAGAAGATCCTTGCAATACCGAGCAGTAGGCCAAGCACTGTTCTTAGTTGGTCATTGTTCTCTTCGTATTCAACTCGTCTCGCCGGCCTTCCTGTTGGATTACTCAATCCGTATGGATACTCAGCCAGCACTACGGGAAGTTCCTGTACCATGCGGCGCACCGATCCAAACGGATACGTTTTATGGTCTGTGCCTAAAGCTTCTGCGGCGTGCAACGATTCTTCTCCCTCGACGTCCTGGTATCACATCGTGCCAGCGGAGGATTCGCAGATGCAGTGTTCAACGTTTACAACAGCTGGCTCCTCGGGAGCGCGAGCGTGCCCGATGGGCGACGTCCAGGGTGTAAGCACAGCTACCTGTTCAGTTGTATCGCCACCCGCACAGTCGCTCTCATCTACTATCAAGGTTTCTATCAAGGCGGCCGGTACGACGTACGGAGTGCTCGGGGCTGAGTTGGTGGGTAATTCAAATTTCATGGCCTTAGCCGGAAGGCAGACCAATTCTCTTGGAGAGTATTCTTTCAAGATCGGAAATGTTCCGGGGGCACAGCCGTCGACTAGCTTTGATATAGCGCCAGTGCGATTTGGCTACGAGTTTTTTCCGCGCATGCGCAACACTAGAGAGTGTGTGCATGTTGGCAACAACACCTTTCAGTGCGAGTTCTCGGCTGTTCCAACGAATGCAGGGCAAGGCGCTGTGCTTGTAGATATTAAGCAAGCGGGCCAGCCGCTTAGTGGAGCTCAGCTTATTCCCCCCGACGGAGGGCTTGGTTGCAATACCGCTGGCATTTCAGTGTCTGATGTAACTGGAGCCATCGTAGTTCCAGTGAGGATGAGAACCTCGTGCCCGACTACGACGGCATGGAATGAGGCGGTGAAGATCTATCCATCGATGAAGGGCAAGGCGTTTCTCAGCGCATCAAATTTTCGTTACTGTCCGACCACACTAACAACTACAGCAGCTATTACTGCCTATGATGATAACAGCGCTGTTCAAAACTACCTTATTTCAGGGCGCGTTCTCGATGTTACAGGATCGCCACTTCGTGCAGCAGAGATCTATGTAAATGGTGCGCAAGCCGCACTAACATCAAATAGTGGCGACTTCTCTTTGGGGCCATACGCGCAGGGTAGTAGTGTCTCTGTGGAAGCACGCTCAGGTTCACTGCTTTTTGATCCGGTTAAGCAGACTTTTCTTGAGGTTGGAAGCGATCATCAGCTCGTCATTCACGCACGTGCTCCAGATCCATACAGTGCGGGCACCGATCCGCCCGAAGAGATCTGTCCGGTACAGTCAACGTACGTCGTTAGTGGCCTGGTCCTTGATTTGCAGGGTCGGCCGCTCGCAGGCGCGCAGATCTTTTCTAACGACCAGCAGTCTCCAGCAGCAGTTTCCGATAGTACAGGACGATATTCGCTAACGCTCGCACATGGCAGCGATACCTGGGTAGCGATTGAACACGGCTCCAAGAAATTTAGCCCATCAGGCCGCGCAATTAATGCGCTTGAGTGTGATGAGCTGAACGCGGATTTTCAGGAAGTAGTCCAAGATAGTGTTCTGCTGAGTGGCTTTGTTACAGATAGTAATGGTGATGCGATGGCAGCTGTGTCTCTCTCTGTATGGATACAGGGGATGTTGCGTGCTGATACGCTAAAAACAGCAGCTGACGGAAGCTATCGGCTTGCGGTCCCGCAGGGTGCCGCCGTTGGTATTGCTGCTTCGCGCTCAGGATTTAATTTTACCCCAAATGAGATAGGACTAGACGCGCTGGCGGATGAAACGCTTGCGCCGTTTGTAGGAGTAGCAACTCTGGAACCAACGCCTATTTCGGCGCCACCGTCAGCCCCTCCATCTGTTCCTGTCGCGCCCCCTTCAGCAACGGCGACACCTAATGTTGGTATTCCTACCCCTACTCAAACGCCAGTGCCCCCTCTAGCGGATGTGCCTCTGCCGATGCCGCCAGTTCAGCCAAGTAGTGCGCCTCTACCCGGAGATCCTGGTGCAGCACCTCCACCGCCAACGCCGCAGCAGCCAGTCGCTCCTGACCCGATTGTGGTGCCGCCGACAGATCCGCAGCCGACCGCAGCGCCGACAGCTCCAGGTAGCCTCCCCGGCACTCCGAGCGATGGGCCGGTTGCACCAGACGCTCGGCGTCCTACCGCTATCCCGACGTCATCCGTGAATATCGGACTACCTATAGCTGGGCCATTGCCTACACCTATCGGCTCAGCGCCTGATGGTACAGCTCCACCATCACTACCTGGACAGCCTCCAGCCGGCATGCCGCCTACTATGCCTAAGGTGGCAGTGCACGCTTTGTGTGATTCGCCAATTATAGGCTCTCTTGATTGGGTGATTGAGAACACGAGCCAAACTACCTTGCTGCTGGGCAACGTGTACGTTCAGGTGGCTTCTCAGACCAACGTTAAGGTTTTTGAGGGGTCGATTCCTAATCTGGCTCCGGGTGAGAGAGTGCTTTTCCGCTCTCGCTTTGAGGGGATTTCGCTTGAGAGTTATCGTTTGAATATCGAAGCGCAGATTCCAGGTACAGGTGATTTTGTTTCGGTCTCTGATGGATTAGTTAGTTGGGACCCAACTCGCTGTGTAGTTAACCTTCCGCCGTCCCCAACGCCATTGCCGACTAGTGCTCCAGGAGAGATAGCGCCGACTCCAGCTGCTCCGCCGATTGACTCGCCCCAGCCACCGCTTGCCTCTCCGCCTACTCCATTCCAGCCGTCACCTACACAACCTACAAGTCCCCCGCTAGTCCAGCCTCCGGCCACTGAGCCGCCGCCTCTGCCGACTGCAACGCCGACGGTAACTGCAACACCTGAGCCGACGTATCGAGTGACTGGAATGATACGTTCAGAGAAGCGCGGCGTAGCGATACCCCGTGCACTGATGCAGCGGTACATAGCCGCTGGGGCATATGTAGAGATACGTGGACGAAATGGCCTGGTGTTTATGCAAAAGATCCCATTTAGCGCCCTGCAAAATGATACGTATGAGACGTGGCTGCGGGCCGGTTCATATCGCGTTACGGTGCAGAGTCCAAAAAATATTCTACGTGTAACATCACTATTCAAGAAAAATTCACAGCGTGCTGTGGTTACTGTGTCGGAGCGGAAACAAGCATATGAAAACGTTTCATTCGCCGTGGCATTTCGCTCCGTTGTAGCCGGGGGAGGTGCACCATGATGTTTCAGCAGCTCAGAAAATACGTTGTGGTTTCAGTCTGTTGTGCTGCGTGTGTCTTGGTGGCCACGTCAACCGCATTAGCCGAAGATCTCGCCTTGCAGAATGAGTATGTGCTCTCGTCGATTTCTCCTATCCAAGCGGTGCGTGAAAAAGCCGTTGAGGCGCTCTCGGATGCTGCAGATGTTACTTTTGCGCAAAAAGGTGTATCAGGCGGCGTTGTTCTAGTGGCTGATGCGCTTGATGATGATGCGGGTGATGTAGAGTCTCAAGAGAAAGATGCTATTTCAGAGTCAGACGCGTGTGCCAAGC
>JBIKWG010000039.1:0-16087 GCA_044356425.1 Bdellovibrionota bacterium
CTGCACCACGGGCACCATCTGTGACACTCGGTCGCGGATGATGTTCTGCCACTCGAACGCAGCCGACGAGAGGGCTATGCCGCCGGCATACTCAGGAATCTTGTCACGATCAACGTACTGCGATGCCCCACTGCTTCCTGGAACTCCGTTGTAGCCGTATGAGTACAGGTTCTGAACGGTATTAGAGGCAGCGTAACCCTGACCAAGGCCCATAATACCTCCGGCCATAGCAGCTCCGCCGATTGCTTTTCCAATTGGATCAATCAGCACGCCCTCCAAACCACGAATACCATCCTCGCCAACGATCCAACCATCCACACCAAACTCTTTGCGGCGGCCGTTTGGCAATCTAATGCTGAGTCGCGTTAATCTGAACAAGACACGCGAGTCAGTAAGAGAGCCCTGCGCTGCAGCTATGACTCGTGCTTCTCCAAGCGGCACACTATTGCCGTCTGGGCCCGTCACGTCGCCGATAAGCTTCAGCACAACCGGATAGGGGGTTCCATCGGTCGGTGCATTAACTCCCGCGAGCAGCTTCACTCGTACCGAGTCGCCAGGCATGATTGCCGCAAGCTTTGCCTTGGCGGGTTGTGGAGGCGGCTGGACAGCCATAACCTCGTTCGAACCCAAGCTTTCAAGCTCATCGGGATTGGCGCTTACCAGCTCAGCACCAGTAACTTGTCCGAGATCCCTCGGCGCGCTCTGCTGCGAAACCGTAGCGCCTGATGTCTGAACCTCTGCAAGCCTCTCAAGGATCTTCTTGAAGATCTCTGCTGTAGTTGCTTCATACTCCTGCATCGCCTTCTTCTGAGAATCGATATCCTCGCGCATTGCGTTGCTCTGCTGCGTGAGCTGATTAAGCTGCCCATCAAAGCGGACAACAAGATCGGTCCAACGCTCGTTTGGATCGTTTGCTCCGACCTGAACGGCTTTTTGCTCGCGCGGTCTGCGGCGAGGGGCGCTATCGCCGAAGACGAGCCAGACTACCGCGAGAATAACAACTCCGGCGATGACCTGGGTCTTTCTCTCGCTTTTAAGGCGGAGACCAAAATCTTTTAGTGCTTGACTCATAGAAATCCCTACGTACTAACGAGCCCGAGTTACAATGTAAACTTTGACATTATGCTTTGCCGATATCTGCTCTTCGACGTTCAGTGGTCGCGGTGCCAACTCCCAGTTAGAGAGCGAAACGGCGCGAGTTCCATCGATGCGAAAGGTAGCAGGATTCAGCTTCTGCGACTGGTCGAGGAGGTTCGTGGCATCAAGCACGTACCCCCACAGATTTGAGCCGATATACATCTTATCAATCTTTGCAAGCACCGCTCCGTCACTTACAACGGTCTGCCCCTTATACTTCTCGCTTACGGTGTAGCCAGGAATAGAAGCTTTACCAAACTCGGCACCAAGAACCATCTCTCGCATGAGTCCCGAGACCTTACTTGGTGGCGCGTACGCAAAGCCCTGTTCGCGGTAGGGAGCTGGCGCCTCTTCTTCTGAAGAACCCATAGCGCCGCGGCCATCATCGATACTAACCTTGGCGTCACGGGGGTTATCTGAGGATGCACGGCGGATACGCAGCGGATATGAGCGCCCATCGTCAAGCCGCACCAGAATCGCCTCGCCATTTTCGCTCATGTTCTCTTTTCCGAAGATCACGAGAGAAGACTCTTTACGATCAAGGGCGATTCCTGCGTTGGAATTTTTGAATCCGTCTTTTATCTTGCCGCCCTCGAAGACCACCTCAGTTGGCTCGCCGACATTAACGAATACCTCTACCTCACCATCGTTCTCGTGATACTCCACGTCGCGCGCAAGCGCCGCGTTTGGACACGACATAAATCCTGCGAGACAAAATGCAACGATTCTGAACATACCTGTTAAGCGTTTTACATCTTTCATCTGTCAGCTCCTAAAGAACCAGTTTCAGCATCTGTTGGGCGCTCACCACGAGTGTCTGCCTTGAACATGACGCTGTTAATCACAATACCGTACGGGTTGATCTGATTGCGCGGAATGGTCGTCATGCGAACGCGAAAGCGACTAGTCACCGTCGGTAGCTCTGCGCCTGCTATGACCTTCCAGCGATCACCAATTACCGTCACCTCCACCTCATTTCCTGAGCGAGTTACTGTAGTCTTCAGTGGATCTACGAAGAACACCTGTGTTCGCGCTGAATTCTCAATCGCCGGCAGCTCTGACCCGATCATCTCTTCGTTAAACTTCGTCAGCAGCGGCTCTTTAAGCATTCCCCGAGCTGACTGATACTGCCTGCGTACTGTTGCGGGTTGATAGGTTGCTATCAGATTGATGTAGCTATTTGCCACGTTAATGAATTCGCTATCAGGAATATCCTGAGCAGCGTAGGTGCCCGGGACTGGTTTAGAGGGAACGTTGAGAATAATCTCTCGAGTAGTCCACATTACTATGGCGAACATCACAGCGGCAAAGGTAGCTGGAACCTGCAAGAGCGCTATCGAGCGCCACATCAGCGCCTGATCCTTATAGTTTTCCCATAAACGAATCGTATCGTTACTTTCACGTGCCGCGTGGAGCTGCGTGTCCGCTACCTTCTCACGCACCGCCTGTGTGGGTATCTTCATCTTCGCCATGGTCAACCTACTACTACTGCCTCTGGTTTTCGATGCGCTGCGCCTTCGCAATTACGGCATCGAGATGTAGCTGAACGAACAGCTTATTATCACTCAAATTCCGGAGTGGTGCGCCGCTCCACCGTGGCTGCAGTGATGCTGGCGCTGGAATACCCGGAGGCTCAAAACCACAAGCTGCCATACACATATTCATTACTCCACGCTCCTCATCCGGAAATTTTTTTCTAGCCGTGGATAACGACAGCGTCGAACCGATCCAAACCATGACCAACAACGGCATGAAATGCGCGGGCTTACTAAATAGGTTGCTAAACATAAAGGAGATCATCAGGCCAGAGAGCCACTCCATCAGCTTGCAACCAGCAAACGTCCAGTCTTCGTTAAGCCCAGGGATTACTTCGCCGTTGTCCATGTCGTTTCGTGCCTCTTTAAGTAATCAACCGCTGCTACTTCTTTGCTTCAGGCAGAAGTCTTGGATCGGCTGAAAATTTGATCCCGCCCTTGGTCGCCTTCGGTTGAGGGTCAAGGATTCGCTCGAGGTCTTCGGCGCGGTCAATCAGGGTGTTACGCCATTTTGCCGGGTCAAGTAACTCATCGGGACGCGCTATAGAACGTCCCTCATCAAACTCTTTGAGGGCAGCTACCAACAGCGCCCTGGCTCGCGCATAGTGGGCTACAGCCTCCGCCGTAGCTTCTTGGCCGGCCTGACCAAGAGAGATGTGCTTTGTATCCGCTTGCGCTGGTAAAGCCCCCAAAACAAAACCCGCTACGGCTCCAACTAAAAACAGCTTATTCATCCTAGACCCCTGATATTACCCATCTATTTAACTATCTACGCGACCCTCCGGGTACACCACCCCACACGCCGCGCGCACTTCTTGTACGTTAGCCCTTCGGAAATCTCTTGAATCAGCCGAAAAGCTAATAACAAGGGTAGTTTGACCGTTACAGTACCTCCGTACTCCTTCACCACGAGGGGTATGCAGCAGTTTGTTAAAAACGTGTACTAACGGAGATCTTATCTGATTGGTTGACCCTCTGCGTCTCTTAAGCTGCCTAGTGCGAGCTTAGGCTGTCTCAGAGATATTTTTTTCTGGTCGAACCAGTTGCGTTCGAGATACTACTACGACTGGCGTACGAGAATCTCGCATGCGCCCCTCGGGAAGTAAGGCGAAGCCTGCCCGTAGCAAGAAAGTGGAGGTTGGGTTGATGTTCGAAGTTTGGTGCGAAAAAACCCGGACGTGTATCCGCTGAGATACATAAAGGATTTTTCCACGTGCCAAAAAGCGGAGAGCAACCCAAGGTCTGCTTTTGTAGCAGGCCGAGTTTTTGCCCGAGCTTCCCTAGGATTGTGCGATTAGTCGAGCTGTGCGCGCGGTTTATATTTGAAGGTTTTAGAAGAACGTGGTCGACGGGTTACCTTCTCCTAATGAAAAAGATATCGATATCCTGCGCGCCGCGGGCCGGCGTCGTCGTATCGGCGCTTCGCTCAAGGTCTTTTCTGCCTTAGTGCTTCTTGCACTGTTTTTGCTGATTATTACCCTGATTGCTCTCAAGCCAAGTGATGATCCTTCACATCTTAATCGACTGTTGACTGATCTTACTCGCTATTCGGGTGGCTGGGCGGTCGATCTCTCTCATTCGATCGTCAGCTATCGCGATTGGTTAACATCTCACGGCACAGCCACTGAAGTTGAGCTGTTTGAGCGCCTAAGCATCGCAATAGGAGAGGGGTCCGTTTCAACTGCTGGGGGCGAAGATGGCCAACTCGGTTGGTTCTCTTCACTCAGTCTCTCGCTCCAGTCTGGAGCACTGCGGCTTGGCTTTCTCATGATTGCGTCTTTTCGTCTGTGGCTCGTGGTGATGCTCTGCCGCGTGTTCTATTCTGGCGTGAGAGCCGGCCTCGACAAGCTATCAGCGTCGGGAGCCCCCGACGTACTCGTGCGCGGACTAGCATGCCCACAGTTCTCATCGGCAGCAGAGGCCCGAGCTAGCGCTGCATGGAGGGTGCTTGAACGGTGGGGGGCAGTCAACGCCACTAACGAGATGCTGTGCGCAATAATCACACGAAACGCTGATGTCGCGACCTTTGTTGCAAGCTCTGGCGAAGAGGGTGCATTACTAGCCGCGTACGCTGAGAGCTCTATTGGTCAAAGCACTCCGCACCTCTTAGATGCAGCACTCGCTCTGCATGCCCACTACGGTGCTGAATCAGCTGCCGGCGGCAGCCCTTACCCCGCTGCCACGGTTAAGGGCTCAGGGCCCCTAACCGCAGAGAGCTACGCAAAGGTCCTGCAAGCAGCCTTTGATCGAGTGTTAACTCAACACATGCGGCGAACAGTAGGCACGTTGCCTGCGACCGAAGTAGCCACACTGGTGCTCGCTCTCGAAGCAGCAAAAGTGCTCGCTTACCAGGCCGATGGAGGTCGCTGGACAAGGCGATCAAACTTCGTACACTTGAATGCACGCGCGGTCCTGCATTCACTTCTTGAGTTTCCTGAGGACTACTCTTTTGAGTCACGTGCCACGATTCGAAGGGCGTTGATTTATGCAGCGCGAAAAAGCGCATTTGCGCCCATTCGCATGCCCCTTGACCTAACAGCTGAGGAGTGGAGTCTTAGGCAGTGGGCCGAGGTTCTTATCTCACTGCCACACGAACTCGAAGAGGCTGCGGAAGAGATTGAGCTTGTTGGAATAATCCGTGAAGGTCATGAAGCTTGGAGGAGCGAGTTCTTTGAGCGTTCAATCGCTGCTTCGCCAGCTCTAACCTCGGTGAGTTACGTTACTCCCTACAATTTACTCTTCATTCCCTTTAGATCGTTGATAGCGGTATTGCGGAAGACGCTTCCTGCTCAAGCAGTAGATCGCATGCATGCCCTAGCTACCACTATCAGCGAACGGCAGCTTCGCAATAAGCCCGAAGAAGAAGAGGGGGGTCTGCCAACGTCTGACCGTATTGCGTCGCCTCTCTCTGAAGAAGAAGCGACAAGGCTAGCAGCTCTTCATGACGTTGACCGTGGAGACCTGCTCGCTTGGTCGGCTTTGCGGTTGATTTTAACCTCATACAGCTGGCTCGGTCGCCGAGTTGGTGATTATACCGTACCTGAGTCATCAATCATATTTGCAGTCTTTAACGTTGATCGGACGAACCCGGAGGCTAACGCTCTTGGCCTAGTTGGTAAAAGCGGCATGGTTGCCGTTCGTGGAGGGAAGCTCCTCGAACAGCTCGGCCCCTCATGGGCAGCACGATTCATCTCGGTACATAGCGCAACGATGGCTGAAAATCGCGAAGACTTTGAAAAGCTATTAAAAGGGATACGCGAGCAGGATCCTGAGGTGGATCCTAGCATTGAACCGATTGTGGGAACCTAACCGAATATGGCGCGCAACTACAAACGCATAAATTTTCAAGCGCAACGAGAGCAAGAGCTACGCTCCTGGCTCATGCGATCTGGGCTCGCCTCCCTGGGTACCTTTGGGGCAGCGCTTTCGCCGCTCATATCGGGGGTCGACCCGATGGTGCTCTTCGGTATGGGGCTCATTCCTGCGGCAGCCTTCGGCGCAACAGCAGCCGCCCTCTCTTCGCACCAGAAGCTAGAGGTTGAGCGCAAACGTGAATCAGAGCTGCGCGGTGGACGGGACGTCCTCGGAATGCCTCCCAATCGCGAATGCTTCGGAGCGGCTCTGAATGAGGCACGCGCCAGTAACAAGAAGATGATTGACCGCTACCTCGTCGGGTTTGAGCTTGATTCAGGTAACCCGCTGTGGGTGGACGATGATGAGATCTGCACCCACGGCGCTGTATTTGCAAAGACGGGTGTTGGTAAAACCCTCTGGCTTGAGTCTCTAATCTTTCAACAGATGGCACGTGGTCGAGCAAGCGGCTGCACGTTCATTGACGCCAAGCGCGATTCGGCGACACTCGCGCACATAATCCTGATGGCCCTTATCACCGGGCGTATTGAGGATCTAATTGTCGTGGACCCATTTGAAAGTGTCCACGCCTACAACTTTGTAATGACCAACCAACGCGCAGACGTTAAAGCACGCAAGGTGCTGCGCGCTGGCCTGCCACCGACATCCGACCAGAGTACAACCAAACACTATGATCGCCTAGCAGCCGACTCAATCTACCGCATGGTGCGCGCAATGGAGAGCTTCGGATTGGCGTGGTCGATTCGAGATATCGCTGTCGCTCTCTCTGCTTTTCAGATTGCATACCCGCACTTAAGAAATATGCTCAATAAGATTGGTGCCCGCCAAGCGATGGTTGAGCTAGGGCATCTGGCATCCAGCTATCGCAGCGTAAAAGGCGTGCTGGACACAGCGCGTATTACCGATAATCTGCGCGGCATCGCCTCTGAGCTGCACGCGATCGCAGGCAGTGAGGCGGGGGAGGTCTTCTGCACTAAGTACACCGATCTCGTGCTGACGGACGCAATCCTGCGCGGCAAGATTATCTACTTTATGTTGCCCCGTCTCGAAGAAGCTGAAAGTGCTGCCCGAATGGTGAAGGTATTCAGAGAAGACCTTGAGGTGTCCATCGGTGAGATTACTTCATCGCGGGTTCACAACCTTGAGGATCCTCACCTCGTTATCATCGACGAGGGATCGTCAACGTTTGGCCCGACCTGGGCAAATCTATTTGAGCTTGCGCGCCGAGGCCGCTTTGCGTTGCTGTTTGGTGCGCAATCAACCGGAGGCCTTACCGATCACGCCATGGGGCTTAGTGAGGCTTTTTACGAGCGTGTCATGGCGAATGTTAACCTCAAAGTAATGATGCGCATCGGAGACAACCGCACGGCCGCAGATATGACTGAGTGGTTTGGAAAAGTTACATCTACCAAGAAATCAGTTGGTGCTGGCGTGATGACGGGTATGTCATCGAGCGTTATTAAAGGCCCGATGGATTTACGCTCACGTCGCTCTGGCGGCGAGAGCCAGAGCGTTAGCTACTCTGAGGACGAAGAAGACCTCGTCAGCACAGAAGAGCTCAAACACGAAATGTCAGCAGAGAAGGGCCTGGCTTGGTTTGACCTTGGCAACGGCAAGATCGTCAAAGGACGCTCGTTCTGGTTTAACTCAATGCTACCAGAGATGTGGGAAGGACGTGAATTTATTGTGCACTCAGATCGACTTGAGCTCGACGAAATTGGTCTCGCGGATTGGGTTGATGAGCAGATTCTCTCACAGGAACAGAAAGAGACCTCCGAAAAGTTTGCCCATAAGCCAAAACCTCCTCCCGAGCCCGTGTCTCCAGCGACACCGAAAGGGGCCAGTCAGAAATCTGCTGATAGTCGCACTGCGCCTGCACCACCGACAGAACCGCAACCGACAGGGGCATTTAAGCTAGGCCTTTCGCCACGCGGCGGTAAGCTGCGCGGCTCTGTTATGGCTCTGACGAAGCCCGTTCCAGCCCCCGAACCAGAGCCGCCTCAACCACCACCTACACCGCCCGCTAAAGGTCGAAAGGGCCATGCAGCCAAGGATAAAAGCGAGCCGCCTACACCTCCTAAACCTCCCAAAACAGGCCCGCTACGGCTTAGAAGATGAGCAGCGCAAGGCGGGGATCGAGTGGAAATTCGTTGCATTTTAGAGCACATTAGCGGTAATTTACTGTAGTTTACGGCCAGCCAGAGGTGTACAGCCGATGACAGGTGCCCGCTGGGGAACCTGCGCAGGCTAGCTGTTGGTCGATGCTTTTAGTGGTACTTTTTAAGAAGCATTTACCCCGTAGGCGCAGATTACTCTAGGCGCTAATATATAGATAGCGCTTACAGAGATAGCGCTACCGTAAAGCGCAGATAAATTAGCAGCAAACGGACCGCAAGTATGCGCCCGGTTTGTTAACAGGTTGTCTCAAAAGAGGTGAAAGGTTTTATGTACCGAGGTGGTGTCACGTTTTCCATCAACAAGTCTTTTGGTCGACTGCAGCTCATTCCAGAGCCAAGCGGACTGCGACTTTTCTACGTTCCAATAATAGATGGAGTGGAATCTCCTGGTGCCCTGGGCAGCTTAGATATGTTGCTGCCGATCGATGCCGTCGGCGGATTATGGGCTACCACACGGGCATTTCTATATGGAGTCGAGTCCCTGGACGAAAACGTCATCTTGCAGAGCGGCGTAAGTGAGAGCGACTCTGACACGCTCATAAAATTGTATCGTGACAAGCCGCGCGGTCAGCAGGGGAAGCTGAGCGGAGAAGAGACGTGTTGGCTGCGCATTGTAACGGGCAGAACTGAAGAAGAGCGGCGCCGTATAAAGCTTGGACCCCGAGACCTTCTGTGCCTTGAATTATCGTGTAACTCGGTAATGATACTTGCCGGAGACTCAGGAACACACAAACCGCGCCTGGTAGAGCAGGCGCTCCAGCCGTAGCAATGACCGATAAGTAACGTTATCGGTCGTTAAGGGGCGTCTGAGTGCGCCTAACTGCGCCTTGCATTAGCACTTTACCGTTTCGATAGGTTACAACCCGGATGTTGCGGCTTGTGGAGCTTCCAAGAGCATCGCGCACAACGAGACGCGCAGCGAGGGTTGCACCAAGAGGCACAGTGCGTCTAACGGTGCGCCTTGCCGATCGCTGTCGTGCACTGGTGCGTGTGCCATTCACTGTCTTAATGCGCCAACTGTAGTTCAACTGCTGACCCTCTGGGTCAAGAGAATCAGTCGCATTCAGAACAACTATTATGCGAGACCGAACTCTTCGAGTAGACGCAAACACAGAGAGCGTTGGAGGCAGATTTGCGTACTCTGCCACCAGCCGCAAAGCAGACTGATTAATCACCAAGCTGCGGCTGGGCTCTCTTACACCATCACTCCAACGGCGAAATGTAAGGCCTTGGTGAACTAGAGCTGTTGCAACAGTCTGCCAAGCGCCCAGAATCGGATAAATTACCAACGGCGCAACACCTTCAAGCTCTTCATCTATGTACGTAACTGGAGCTCCTGGCGGAGAGCTGGCTATGACATACGCCGCTGTCTCTGCATTAAGCTGCACGCACTTCTGGTCCTGCAACCCCTCTCCTAGCGTGGCGCGCAAACAGAGTTCGTACGTTGTGTTGTCGGTATGCTCGCTTGGAACAAACGACCCACTCGGACCAGAGACCTCTGCCACAAGATGGTCGTGTTGGTTGTGGCGTTGCAGGATGGTCCAGCTCAGCTCGGCGGTAGTCAGGCTTGAGTCTACCACCCGACCTGAGAAAGGCACCGAAACCCCGATCTGAAATCGAGTAGTCGGTTTGGGCTCATCAATAGTAACAATTGGGGGCTTTACACCGGTCTTAATCGTGAAGCTCGTGCTTGATGATTCATATGGAAGACTTTTCTCTGATACGACAACTCGCGCGGTAAAGGTTCCAGCTGCGGTGTATGTATGCGCTACATTTGCCGATTCTGCGCTAGCTCCATCTCCGAAGCTCCATGCATATGAGAGCTCCTGTCCATCGAGGTCATATGACTGATCGGCTCTGTACTCAACGCGCAGGGGAGCATCTCCGGTTAGCTGCGAGGCTTGCGCACGAACTACTGGCGGGGAGTTTTCTTTGCCTACATAACGAAATCGACGCACCTGACTCGTTCGAGTTTTTAAATCAAGGTACACTGCATAAAGATTGGTATCTGGGCCGATCAGCAGCTGGACAGCGCCTAGGTTTGAGCCCGCCTCAGTAGCGAAATCATGCGATGTGGGGGCTCCTGTTTTGTCAAAGGTTAGATACTTGATAAATCGTTGGGCATAATCAGCATAGAAGAGCGCCCCGCGATACTCTAGCGGATAGCCGCTTCCCGAATAGAACGCCACCCCCGTAATAGACGAACCGAGGTCACGACCGTTTTCATCATAAGGATGGCGGTAGGTATACGCGGGCTTTGTAACGTAGCCTGGCCCCCTATCGTACATCAGCGCGCAAAATGCCGCTGTACGTGGATGAGCTCGATACCCGACCTGACGAGCACTAATTTCAGGCACACCTTCAGCTTTCTCTCGTTGTGTGAAACCACCCTCATAGCAGGGCCACCCGAAATTAGCCCCCTTGCCTGCATTGATCTCCTCATAATAAGAAGTGCCAACATCTCCGACATAAACCTGACCATTGAGGGGATTTATCGTTATTCGAAATGGGTTACGAAAACCAATCGACCAGGTGCGAGAGCGATTTGAGCTTGGCTTAGTTGCGTCAAAGAACGGGTTACCGAGCAGCCCGGCACCAGTGTCTGGGTTTATCCGAAGCACTCGCCCCGAAAGGCTCTCTAGCTGCTGCGCCCGAAAACCGACCTGTGTTGGCCCTGTATAATCAGCCCCATCTCCTAATGAGGCGTAGAGATCTCGGTCCGCTCCAAATATCAGCGTTCCAGCTGTATGAGACAGCGCGTCACAGGCAATACAGTCCTCAATGGGGTCTCCCTGCATGGTAAGACCCGTCATGCAGGCAGCGCGCTCGGGAATGTTTGGAGCGCCGTTAGGTACTGACTCAGGGATATTCTCTGCGATACTGAGCTTTCCAACCAACACCTCCTCTGAGTCAGGCATTGCCACATTGTGTCCCTGCGCTTGATCTGCGCGGTAACGCACGATTCGAATCACGCGCGGCTCTTGGGCATCGGGAGTCAGTCCTGGCGGATCGTAAACATATGACAGATATACGTACGGCTTAGCGGGAAAGAGCGGATCAACTGCTATTCCGAGCAACCCCCTGTCTGTTGACCTATTAACGATCCCCGAAATGTCGATGAAAGGAGTTGGTAGAAGAGCACCATCCTCTACAACGCGCACGACTCCCGCTTTAAGCGCCAGAAATAGTTTTCCCTGGGGAGTAAAAGCCATTGCTGTTGAGATCGGCAGATCTGCTAGTACAACCTCTTCAACAAATCGAAGGTCCGGAGCGAATGCAGATTGCGCATGCACACGACTCATCCCCAGCAGAACACCACAAATCACGAAAAGTAGCGCTTTGATGCCTATGTTCTGCAACTGCCGGCCCCTTACGCTCATGCAACTCTGCCCTCCAATTTGACAGTCTTAGAGGTGAGGTTTACACGCTACGCTTCCAGCTACCTATGATATTGATTGGAGTGATACCGACTGCAAAAAAGACCCTTACGGTTTTGAGATAGTAACGTTGGTATCATTTGAGCGGAAAAGTACATTCAACAGGCACAGATACCGGCGTAGAGCAGGCTGAGTTAACGTTGCACCTAGCCCGATGTGCTGCTAATAACTGCACGAACAACCCGAATATTGGACGATAAAAACATGCGGTCTGGCCCTATAGCGGCCCCCTTTCGCCCAGTCATTTCCGTGATTCCCATGCAAAAAAAGGGGCAGATGTATCTCCCCGATACATCTGCCCCGCGCAAAATGACCGACCACTGGTTAGACGTTTGCAGCCGATGAACTCCGATATCCCGGTAACCCAATCGACTCAGACGACAATTCATAAACTCTATCTTCAAGCGAACTCGACGGTTGTAGAGCACTTTGAAAGGATTTAACTACGCTGCGAGCGCATATAAGCACCATCACAGCTAGTGCCAACCAGTTACACGTCTCAATGAGCGCGCGCACGATAAACGGCATGTGCAGCCGCTCAAGGCTCATAATTGACCCCGCTATGGTGAATCCCCGAGCGGTCTGTCCAAGCGCAACAAATGCCACGAGCGAAGCGAGTGCCAGACATACAACAAAACCCGAGAGCAGCAGCGCTGCCGCGGCAATCTGCACTGGGAACCGAGAAAAATCAGCTCGAAAATCTCTAAATGCCCCGCCCATAAACCCTCTTCTATTACGCTCTCGCTTTCTTTATTTCTCTGCCAACTGGCCTGCGCAATCCGCTTGCACTGGCTTCAATGACTGCCTATCTAAAACAGCCTCTAGGTCTGTGGCAGCAACAGCTCATATACAGTACTCTGCCAACAGGTAGGATCTGCTTCAGCACTTATTCAGTGACCAACGAGCTTCCCTAGAGCTACGAGTTTTTGTTAGTAACAGGAGCCTCTTAACCCCCTGCTCGCTTGGCGGGAATCCCTCGCTTGGCTAGCTCCTGAATTACAACCTCAAGTCGATCACCCTGAAGCTCAAGGTGGCCCTCCTTAACAGCGCCACCCGTTCCGCAGATCCGTTTAAGGTCTTTTAACAGGGCTTCAGCCGCTTCGAGGTTCATAGCAAGCCCGCTGATGGTGGTGACTGTTTTTCCTCCACGCCCCTTAGTCTCGCGGCGGATTCTAACCTGTCCGTCGCCAAGTGGTGTGAGTCGCTTCCTGGCGGCACAGATACATGCTGCGCGGGTCTTTCCGCACTCAACACACAACGCTCCAGTGTCAGTCGAATAGACCTCGCGATACTCAGACTGTTTTCGTCTATCTTCCATCTGAATACCTTCGCATACCCGCTGCTGATTTGCATATTCAGTCGGCGGCAACTTGATCGTACCAGTACCGATATACGTCCTGTATCGATCGCTCAAACGATATCTCCGGACTCCAGCTACATTCGCTGCGCGCTTTTTGTATACAGCCGTACAGCTCGGGAACTTCAGGACCACGAAGCCGCGCGGGGTCCTGGCGCACCTCAACCTTGAGCCCTGAAATTCTAATGAGCGCATCAAGAACCTCACTTACGGCGCGGGCCGTGCCGGACCCGAGGTTGTATACGCCGCTGCCTTTACTCGCCAACAAGCGGTAGGCTCGAACGATATCACGCACATCACTAAAATCCCGGCGCGCCTCTAAGTTACCAACCAAGAGTGTCTTCTCCGCTTTATTATGGGCAATGCGCGCAAGCTGCTGCGCGAAGCTTGAAACAACAAAACGAGCGCTCTGACCGGGTCCGATATGGTTAAAAGGCCGGGCGATCGTCGCCTGCACCGCTGCGAGCCTCTCATACCGTTGAACAACCAGCTCTGCCATCTGCTTACTTAAGCTGTAGTTGTTCGCGGGACGAAGAGGGGTACTCTCATTGATTGGCAGATCGCGCGGCGCTATGTGACCGTACACCTCTGCCGAACTGACGTAGACGATTTTTATCTGAGAGTCCAAGAGGTGACAGTGACGCACAACATTTGATGTGCCGTATACGTTTACACTGAGTGCACGGTCAAAGTGGGCTTCGGCCTCTGGTACGAACGCCATTCCGGCGAGATGATACACCACCTCCGGACGCACGGCATGAACTACGGCACCGACTTGCGCAAAGTCGGTAACATCAAGCTTAAACACCTGATCGGCACAACTGCTAGCGCTTTCGGTGTTTACCGTTTCATAAACAACGTCACCCATCTCTCTCAGATGGGTGACGAGATGCGAGCCAACGAAGCCGTTTGCCCCGATAACTAACGCCTTCATAACTCAACAATCCAGCAGAGTAACCACTACGACGAGAGTCGCTCGATGTCGGCGTCGACCATCATGTGAACGAGCTGTTCAAATGAAACCTTAGGTTTCCACCCAAGCTGCTTCATCGCCTTGGCAGGATCTCCAACGAGTAGATCCACCTCCGCTGGTCGCATAAATGCCGGGTCGATCTTTACATAGCTCTCCCAATCAAGTCCGGCCCTGTCAAAAGCGATCTGCACAAGCTCTTTCACGGTATGAGTCTCGCCGGTAGCAACTACATAGTCGTCTGGCTGATCCTGCTGCAACATCAGCCACATCGCCTCAACGTAATCCCCTGCAAAACCCCAGTCGCGTTTTGCATCCAGATTTCCAAGCCGAAGCTCTGAAGCTTTTCCAAGCTTAATGCGAGCTACTGCATCAGTAACTTTGCGTGTAACAAACTCTAGTCCACGACGAGGAGACTCGTGGTTAAAGAGGATGCCGGATACCGCAAAAAGATCGTAACTCTCCCGGTAATTAACGGTGATGTAGTGCCCATACGCCTTAGCCACGCCGTATGGAGAGCGCGGATAGAACGGTGTGAGCTCCGTTTGTGGAGTCTCACGCACTTTTCCGTACATCTCTGAGCTTGAAGCTTGATAGAACCGAATAGAAGGATCCACCAGCCGAATCGACTCCAGCATTCGGGTTACTCCGATCGCTGTGAACTCCGATGTCAATACGGGCTGAGCCCAACTAGTTGGGACGAAACTCTGCGCTCCAAGGTTGTACACCTCCGAAGGCTGCGCGATCTTAAGGGCTGAGATTAGTGAGTACTGATCAAGCAGATCAGCCTGTATCAGATTGATCCGATCCATGATGTGCGCGATGCGCTCATACTTATCAACCGAAGCGCGGCGAACCATACCGTGAACAGTGTATCCCTTGCTGAGGAGAAGCTCTGCAAGATACGAACCGTCCTGTCCAGTTATTCCAGTAATAAGTGCAACTTTGCCTGCCATAATCCCTACTTCCTTTACCTACACTACTGCGTCACCTGAGTGGCTCGGGGCTCTCTATACAAGCTCGCTGCGCCCGATCCGCTTGAGCTCATCTACGACCTTGCGAACGTCCTGCACATGCTCGCGTGAAACTACGAGAAGAGCATCCCCTGAGTCAATAATTACAACATCTTTCAGCCCCACGGCAGCAATTAAACGCCGATCCGACTTAACGACGCAGCCGGTGCTGTCGATGGCAATTGCGTCTCCTTTGACGAGATTGCCCTGCGTATCGCACTGAAAGTTATCAGCCCATTGATCCCAGGATCCAACATCGTTCCAGCCAAACGGCTCAGACTCAATAATCACGCAATTCCTGGCGTGCTCCAGCACACCAAAATCGATTGAAATCGCCTCAAAGCCTGAGAACAACGATGCTATCTCAGACTCAAGCTGGTTTCCATAGGCACTCTCGTTACAACCCGCATGTTTGTATCTCTCTAGCACAGCAGCAATGCTCTGCAGACCCGCATACATGCTGGGCAAGTAGGCCTTAAAGGCCTCAAGAATCACACTTGCCCGCCATACAAACATTCCGGAGTTCCACCAGTAATCTCCGCCCTCGAGATACTTCTTGGCCCGCTCAACGCTAGGCTTCTCAAAGAAGCGCTCAACTTGAAACGTGCGCCCGCGCACTGGTGCTCCCCTTTTAATGTACCCATAGCCGGTATGCGGAGTGGTGGGTGGAATCCCTATGGTCACCAATACATCGGACCGCTGCGCCTCGGCTATGCCCTCCCTGAGCGCTCGTCGCAACGACTCCTCGTCCTTGACTGCATGATCGGCGGGCAGCACCACCAACACCGGGTCCCCACGGCGCTCTGCCAAAGCCGATACAGCTGCCAGCCCGATACAAGCAGCGGTGTTTCGCGCCATGGGCTCAACAATCAGTTTTGCGTTCGGCACATGCTCAGCTATCAGCGCCGACAGCCCTGCATGTGCCACCACCCGCACACCCTCTTTGCCCACTAGAGGCTCAATCCGACGCACGGTCGCTTGGATAAGGCTTTCACCTGAATCCGATATAGAGAGAAACTGTTTTGGAAGGCTAGCACGACTCATCGGCCAAAAGCGGGTTCCCTGACCGCCTGCTAGCACAATAGCAAG
>JBIKWG010000238.1:0-4605 GCA_044356425.1 Bdellovibrionota bacterium
TCTCAAGCTCAGATACGCTTGCTACGACCCTCAGTAAAGCCGCAGCTCTTAGCGGAGAGCGCGTGTGGCGACTTCCGCTTGCGCCTGAGTACAGGGACCGCATCAAGAGCACTATCGCCGACATCAAAAACATAGGTGGAAGTGAGGCCGGCGCAATTACGGCAGCCCTCTTTCTCGGTGAATTCGTCGAAAAAACCGACTGGGCTCACCTCGATATTGCTGGAACCGCTTTCTCTACTAGCGACAAGCTAGCAACGCCGAAGGGCGGCACCGGTTTTGGCGTGCGCACTCTCATTCGATACATAGAGGGGCTGGCATAGCTGACTTGGAAGAGCTGACAAGACTCCCCGGCAGCTTTAACCGAGAGCGGTTTAGTGCTACCGTTCTGAATAGATGAACAATAGCAACGACGTTACGACTGATATCACCGTTGAAATTACAAGCCTCGCCTCAGGCGGGAGCTGTGTAGGCACAATAATATCGCCCGAAGAGAAGCGCGGCAAGAAGGCGTTTGTGCCCTACGCAGTCCCGGGAGAGACCGTTGTCGCCAAGATTCTCCAAGAAAAAAAGAGCTTCATCAATGCGGAGCTCGTCTCTATAAACAATCCATCCACTGAGCGAACTGCACCGTGCTGTCCTGTTTTCGGAATGTGCGGAGGATGCGACCTTCAACACATCAACATTGCGGCTCAACGCTCCTTTAAGTGCGAGATGGTGGCAGACCTTCTGCGTATTCATGGAGAGATAGAACCAATTGAGGGAGTAACGGTCCTAGGGCCTCACCTTCCGGCCTTGGAATACCGTCGCCGGATGTCGTTTCACCTGAATAAAAAGGCTGAGTTTGGCCTCTATAAAAAGAACGGCAGGCAGATCGCTCAGATTAACCACTGCCCCATCTCAACTCCACCGATTAACAGTTTTCTCAAAGATAACCTCGACCTCCTACGCGGATGCGCACCAGAGATTGAAACGGTAACCGTTGAGGACCACGATCAGATTATTCACCTTGCTTTAGAGGTTCACCCTCGAAACGATAAGGCGCTCGATACCCTTCTTATAAAAAAAGAATTCAAAGAGCTTGAGCAGCGCATTCCGAACTTGCAGGTAAACTATCGCCACAAAGCAATCTATCGCACCCAGCAGCAAACGGGCGATTCTCCGCCAGTTGGACACTTCTCTCAGAACAACAAAGAAGCAAATCAGTTGATGCTTGAATACATCCTGGAGTTGGTAAAAACCGAGCGCGTTACAGACCTATATGCGGGCGCCGGAAATATCTCGATCCCCCTCGCACAGGCCGGACATATAGTTACGGCAGTTGAGGTAGATCCGTACTTGGTTCGTTTTGGACAGAGCCGTGTGCAGGCCGCCGGCGTCAGCGAGCGTGTGACCTTCATTCGACAAGCGTGCGAGAAGTGGGCAGAAAGCAACACAGGCGACGCCACCGTTGTCCTTGATCCACCGCGTGGCGGCGCTCTTGAGGTGTGCCAGCGACTTTCACCGCAGAGAACCCCTCGGCTGGTATACGTAAGCTGCTATCCGCCTACATTTGCGCGTGACGTGCAGGTGCTCAATGAGCGCGGTTACGAGGTTAAGCTGGTGAAGGTACTTGATATGTTTCCGCAGACCCACCACAGCGAGCTTGTAGCGCTGATTGAAGCACGATAGCGTCTTTGGCTTCTAAAGGGACTTACCGAGAGCAAAACCTTAGTGCTACCATCTGCAAATATGAGAAACGTACGCGCACTCTTAATCATCGCTTCAATCCTCATCTACGCTGCAACAGCATCAGCTCAGGAAGCCGCGGGCCCACGTGGATATGCTGACGTAGTCCCTGCAAGCCCAAAGGAGCCGTGGAATGATTTTAAACCGGTGCATGAGAACGAGGGAACTCCGTGGTGGGCGCACATATTACTGTGGGTTCCGAATCGAGTGCTTGATATCGTAGACATCTTTCGAGTTGATGTCGGTGTTGGGCCGGCAGTTGGAGGTGTCATTAGAGTGACCGAATACGCCCAAGCCGGGGTACGAACTATGATGCCCGCGTCCCTACGGATTGGAGATTTTGGCAGAGAGCTGCCGATAACCTTGGAAGCCTCCAATGAGTTCGGAATTAGCCCTGCGTTTAGGCAGTCAAAAGATCGCAACGTCTGCCCGGGAGAGGTTGGCGCCGGAGCAGACCTATTAATCGTGGGGGCTTATGGCGGCGTATGCCTTGATGAAGTTGTTGATTTTGTCGCTGGTATCTTCTTCCTCGATCCGAAAGACGACGACATATAGATCAGCACGGCAAATATGGCTTCCCCGTCACGAGTAGTTCGAGCAATTCAGGCCCTCTTGAACCCCGCACCGCCGGTTCGGCGACGGCGGTCTAGCGCCTGTTCAAAACCGCCAGCTAGCGATGCATTTTTATACTCGATTTGGTTATGTCTAAGGCAGGAATTTTTTCCTGAGAGGAGTGACCTCGATTCATATCATATATCTTGGAGCCCACGACCGCAGAAGCGGGTGCTCGCTTCATGCAACATCCGCAGAAGAAGAGTTGTTGTCGCACGGGAGCTATTTGAGCCTGCTGCCTGCCGGTGGATAGCTCCAGTGGTGTACCACGAGCTGTGTCATGCGGTGCTTGGCGATACCGTTGTGACACCCTCAGGTAAGCGAGCCTGGCACGGGAGAGCTTTCCGAGAGCTAGAATCTCGTCATCCGGACATCTCTGCCCTTGATCTCTGGATAAAATCGGGCGGATGGGCCATAGCTGTGCGCAGCGCAAGAACTCGAGCATCGTGGGCACGGCGAACCGGTCGGTTAAGGGAAGCGCTTACCGCTATCTCTTCAGACTCATGAAAAAGTAGGACTAGGTAGTGGGGATGATCTCAAGACGTTCATTCATGAAGGGAGCCTTCGCCACTGCAACAGCAGCATCACTGGCTAGCGGCCTAGCAGTTGAGCTCTCTAAGAACATCGTCACGGGCGACATTCGCTTTGAGCAGGTTACGATTGCTCTTCGTGGACTTCCCTCTGCATTCGAAGGTTACAAGATAGGCTTACTTTCCGACATTCACCTCGGAGTGTGGATGCCCACTGAATGGATTGAGCATTCATTAAACGAGCTGACTAGAGAAAGAATCAACCTTCTCGTTTTGGGTGGCGACTATATCATGCTCAACGACATGCCACTCTGGCAGCTCTTCGGCTTGACTCGCAACAACGCCTTTCAGGATCTACGCCCCAAAGCCGCTGCATCAGCCATCTACAACGAAATTGTCCGTTTGGTGGGGCAATATCACTTTCCAGATGGCACGATTGGTGTGCCTGGAAATCACGATCATTGGAATTACTCCCCTATTTTTGAGCGTACGTTTCGAAACACCCCAGCCCTTAGGCTCTTGATAAACGAGACATTCACGGTAACGAGAGGCGAGCAACAGCTCTCATTCTTTGGCGTTGACGACTATCTTACGGGCATCCCTTCTATGCCACCAGCCGACTTCACCACAGCGCCCAAGGGCAGTAGGATTCTTATCAGTCACAACCCTGATTACATCTCGAACCTCCTCGCTATAACTACTGAGGCACACCCTCTGAATCCCCTCTTTGATTTTGCGCTCTGTGGGCACACCCACGGTGGACAGGTATGCTTGCCAGGGATGACGCCAGTGGCTGTTCAGATCGCAGACAAACGCTTTGCGTCTGGCTTGTATGACATCTCTGCCGAGCATAAGTCGTATACCAGCCGGGGGCTGGGCTTTGTAGGTGTGCCATTTCGTGTTAACTGCCCGCCGGAGGTAACGGTGATTACATTGCGCCAAAATAGCTAGGCAGCTAAAATAAAAACCAGTTAATTCAACACACTAAAGACAACATTCGCGGCGCAGATACTGAGTATTTTTGTAAAAGCCTGGTGGTAGCACTGCGAAACAAGGGCCAAATCACAAACGGTTTCGATCTCTTTACTTTACCCCCTAATCTTTGCTAAAAGTCCGTGGTTGTTAAATTTTTCGGCCGGCTCTTACAACGAATCGCCCGTGTCGATATTCAATCATTGATGTAAATCAGGATAAGGCAGATAAGCCATGGTAGTTGGAAACATGAACGACGAAGCAGACTCTACTAAAGCACCAAGCAGACCACGCAGAACTGAAGGGTATTCAGGTGAAGGCGATGCTCCGCGCGGTCGAGATGCTCGGTATTCGTCGCAATCTAGTGATGATCGCGGCCGCGGCGGACCCATGGAAGTTGTTGTTTCTCACAACATAGAAAAGGCGATGAAGATCCTTAAGCGTAAGCTCATTAAAGAGGGGCTCTTCAAGGAACTAAAGTCGCGACGGTACTACGAAAAGCCTTCTGAGCGCCGCAAGCGTAAAGAGAAGGAGTCGCGCAAGAAGGCGAGAAAGGAAGAGGCTCGCATGCGTAAGGGACCAGGTCTCGCATAACACAGCCAGTTTTAGGGCAGCTGTAAAAGTTGCGCCGAGAGCTGGTGAAAAGAGGACGTTTACGTCCTCTTTTTTTTTGCTACAGCTGAGCTACGCGTTTTGTTAGCAGAGGCTCAACCTGCGACTGGCGTGGCGCTGTTCAAAAAGGTATTAGAAGGTACTACATAAAAAT
>JBIKWG010000239.1:0-4562 GCA_044356425.1 Bdellovibrionota bacterium
TTTCTGGGATACTGAAAGCGGATACTTTGCGCGCACTGCGCGTACGCATTCTTCTTCGCTTATAACGCGGTAACGAATCCAATGTGAGAGCTGCGAGACTCCTTGATTGTCAGGGCGGTCATAGTTTCGAGTGCTTTCATAGAAAGGAAGCTTTTCAAGAAACAAATCCAGTCGATTGAGTGCTTCAGCGCGGGTGGACATACGATATGCATCTATTGCGGCAGTTAATGGACGAAGTGGCCTTCAGGCACGCTTGCTACTTCGATCAAGCTCGAGATTAACAATATAAAGTCTAGGGCCGTTTAGGGCACTATAACAAATAGCTCTCGACATTCACTTAGCGTGATTTCTCGTGTCAGTGGCCTGTTCTGATCATCAAGCCCTGAGAGCAGAAATCCATTGCTGGTTCGTTCGAGATATATGCACGGCTTAGCTCGTGCAATACAATCGAGGTACCACGCATTTCTGAGTGCCGTACGGGTCGACTGCGTGATAAGTAAGTATCCGCGCGATCGCGCAACGGTGAGCCTCTCAAGCTCATCGAGCCGCAATCGATGCCTGACCTGCCGACTGCCGCAGCGGTTGCGTGAAGCTTTACCTCGAGTGAGTCGAGCTACATCATCCTTTGTTACTGTCTGATCCTCTTTCATTGCTCCTCAACACTTTCGAAAAGTCTACCTTGAATGAATTGAGATGTCGCGTTTTTGGCTGCTTTGCGGGGCGAAGCTCTTGGTGCTCGCCGAGGTCGTGATCGACTGCCGTGACGGTGTAGGGTGTCTTGCGCTGAGCTCTTAGTTTCGGCTTTAACCCGAAAGCTGCGTACAATCTCTTTAGCCCGGCGCACAGCTTCGGTGTGGTGTACGATTCGGTCTGGGTATGGAGCGTGTGTGGCGCAGCGGTATTCGCGTTGTTCAAGAGGAGAGAGCTTCCATGGCTCATGAACTAAACTGCTGGGTATGTGTGATAGCTCGGGCACCCAAGTGCGAACGAACTCTCCTTGTGGGTCGTGATCGTAGCCCTGTTTTAACGGGTCATAGATCCGAATCGCATTAATCCCCGTTGTGCCTGATTGCATCTGGATCTGCGGATAATGAATGCCTGGTTCATAGTCTAGAAATTGTTGTGCAAGGAAGTGTGCAAAAAGTCGCCAGTCAAGGAAGAGATCGTAAGCAGCAAAGCTTACCAGCATGGCTCGCATTCGGAAGTTGAGCCATCCTGTAGCGCGCAGAGAGCGCATGCAGGCGTCGATGAAAGGGTACCCTGTTGTTCCATTACACCAAGCCTTTAGGTAGCTCGCATTGCCCTCGCTGCTACGCATCTCGTTCAAAGAGCGAATGAAGCACTCATGTTCGATCTCAGGTTCACTCTCAAGTTTTTGGATGAAGTGGCAGTGCCAGTGGAGCCGTGAATCAAAGGCCCGCAGCGAGCGCAGCCATCCACCTCGAAAGCCAGGCGGCAACGCACGCAGCTCTTCCTGGCGCGCACGGGTTGCCTTGACTACGTGGCGCATCGAGAGGTTTCCCCATGCGAGGTAAGGACTAATTCGCGAGCCGAAGTGAGCTGCTGTTAGTGGGCTTGATATCCCTCCAGAGTAACGTTCGCCACGCTGGTGCAAAAAAGAGTAGAGGCACTGCTTTCCCGCTCTTTCTCCTGGAAGCTGATGAAGCGCTGATGCGGTGAAGTCTGAATTCGGTAGATTAGGAATATCGCCAGATGGTATTGATATCTGTGGCAGGTGCAACGGAGGAGCTACCTCGGCCGTGCTCATAGTTTCTTCCCACCGCTCGCTCCAACGCGAACGACTCTTCAGTTTTCGGATAACTCCGTTTTGACGGCACTCGTTCCAGGTAATTGCGTGTACTCGACACCACGAAAGCACCTCTTTGTCGCGCGTATAGGTTGCTCCGTTACCGGTTTCTTCGTGTGACCAGAGCACAAATGAACCGAAGCGTTGCCGGATATCCTCGAGCACAGTCACAATGTCACCTGAGCGCACAACAAGCGGCTGTCCGAGGGCCTTGAGCTGTTGCCGTACCTCACGCACTGATTCGGTGACCCACCATCGATGCCGTACGCTCATATCCGGTGATTGCCAGACAGTAGGCTCATAGACAAATAAAGGCAGCGTGGGCCCAGCATCAGCAGCGCAAGAAAGGGGAGCATGGTCGGATATGCGCAAGTCACGTTTGAACCACACGACCTGCAGCATAGTTTTGTATCTGGGGGTGAGCACAACTCCCTCGGGGTCTGGTTAATCCTCGAAAAAGAGTACGCTAGTTTGTAAGGTAGATTCAAAAGAAGAGGTGTTTTGGTGTAATAAAAGCAGCTAAGTAGGAGGTTCTACTGGATTGAGCGGTGGGTAAAGGTGCACCGGCAGGTGGCAGTTTCTTAAGCTCTTTGCTCTGTGATATCCTCGGCAAATGCACTCACTTGCGCCCACGCCCAAAAATGTTGCTTCCTCAATATGGTCAGGAGCCCGTTATATAAAGGCTGCAATCGAGGTTGAGCTCAAAAGGAGTGACAAAAGGACAATAGCTTAGTTTCGTGTCTAGCGGTGCTTACCGAGCTAGAGAATCGAACAACCCCCTTTGATGCTAATCAGCGGCCACGCGCTGATGTGATGATGGCGCTGCTTGACGCTGCAGCTATCTTCGTCGGTCTGGGCAGTATGAACGGCTCGTCGGTCTTATTACTCAAGTTAGTTCAGTAATGTGTGGTATTGCCCTCGGTTTTGCAGTAGGTGAGCTAGCGCAAGCTGGCGACCCCGAAATGCAACGCATCTGGGCAAAACCCAAGCCAAATAGTCAGGGCTCTCAGTCAGGTAGCGCGGATGATATCACAGCCATCTTGACCGCTCTTGCTAAAGCCCCGTCTGGTTACCCCCACAGCATCGCACCTGTACTGACTAAGTGGCTGAAGGATGTTTGATTGCAAAACTGGCGTGATATCTCATATCAAGAGCACGGCACGGCAGAGAGATGTTTATTGTTGTTTGAGTAACCTAAAATACTGCGGGAGTTGCGCGAGTTCGACCCCATTGTAGTTAGTGCGGTGTGTCTCGATATCGATACACCGGCAAGTGACATCAATATAATCTGTGCGGTGTATCATACTGCACCATTTGAAGCTCTTATTGTCGAGCATTTTAGCAGCTTTCATTACTTCGCTATTTGATGCTTCCAGAGCGAATTGAGGGCGCCGCTGTGTCAGTTTGTTGTTGAGGGCTTTTGCATTCGAAATCCTTGCGCAGGCTACACCGACAGAACGGCAAAACGCGTATCAACACCTAGTTCGAATAGGTCGGGTGCTTTCTATTGGTGGAGAAGTAGCTCGTAATGCTTTGCGAGACCTGAAAATACCGTGGCATGAAGACCGAGCCCCCGGAGGCGCGACTTTTAAAGCTCGAGGGTGATCCGTACCAAGCTGTGCTGGCGCTGAAGGGGTGGAAGTTTGTGAGATGAAGGCCAGGGCCCGAGGACTTTCAGCCTCGCTCGATATTCGAGCTGAAAAATGGATGTTCGGCGAAATTCACGCCTTTGGGGCCGAAGGACAAGATTGTCGCTGCTCCAGCGCACAGAACAGATTCACCAGCTTCATCTGCGCGGGCTTGGTGCAGCGAACTTTCAAGAGCTGTGGTGAGCCCACAATTATTGCTAACGCTTTGGCGCGTGAAAGGGCAACGTTAAGTCGTTGCTGACTAAAGAGAAACTCTAGGCCGCGTGGCGCATCTTCTATGCTCGAGGTTGTCATCGATACCAGCACCACTGGAGCCTCTCGTCCTTGAAAGAGGTCTATTGTGCCGACTTCTGCATCAGGCAGCGCTCGCCGCAGCAGCTGCACCTGCATGTTGTAGGGCGCTATAACCATGATGTCGCGTTGAGTCATCGGGATTACAGAGCCATCTTTTGCTTGAAAGGAGCAGGATAGCAGCTCATGATAAATCTCCTGAACCACCGCTACTTCTTCCTCGGAGGCTTGGGTATTCCCGTCGTGCTCGCAAGGACGAAATAGGTATCCAGCACTTTGGGATAGCGAAAATGTATTCTGCGAAAGTATGCGTTGATTGCCGTTCTCTGGCGGAGCAGTCAGCCGGCCGTCGTATACATGGGTCGAGAGCAGGCTACAGATGTCGTTGTGCATGCGGCGACATGAGTTAAGGAATACCCCTCGGTTCGCCGGAACGGTGGCGTGGTCTCCAAGCAGGTACTCAAGTGGTGATTGATCGAGTCCTGCGGGGTGAATCCCTTGAAGCGGTTGCGGAAGCTGGCGCGGGTCGCCTATCAAGATCAGGTTGCGGGCGCATACACCGGCAGCAGCAAGGTGTGCAAGTGAAAGCTGGGAGGCCTCGTCAACAATAAGATAGTCAAACTGTTGATCGTGTTCGTCTCGGCAAAAAGTCCAGGCTGTTCCAGCTATCAGCTGATATTCAAGAGGCGTAATCTTATTATGGTCGTAGTAGTCGCATATCTGCGGGGGTGGGGCATCAGCGGGCCGACAGTGCACATAGAGCTTTGACGGCTCGTTTCTGCTGGATTTCTTAGCACCACGAAACCTGATGCCCT
>JBIKWG010000240.1:0-4548 GCA_044356425.1 Bdellovibrionota bacterium
CGGTGCATCTGCCGCGTTGACAGTTTCAGAGCTGCCGTTTGAAGGCCCTATTGCCGCGGTACGCGTTGCACGCGTTGGTGGAAAGCTTGTCATCAACCCAACCAAGTCTCAGCTTGGTTCGACAGACCTGAACTTTATCGTAGCCGGCACAGGCGATGCGATCGTGATGGTTGAGGGCGGAGCGCAAGAGGTTCCGGAGGCGGATGTCCTCGGGGCGCTGTTCCATGCGCATGAGCAGCTCCAGGTGATCAATGAGATGCAGCGTGAGTTGCAGGCGAAGGTTGGCAAAGCAAAGATGGAGTTCGCTCCGCCAGCCATCGACGAGGAGCTTTATGGTCGGATGATTTCGTTCGTAACGCCATTGCTCAAGACAGCAATTAAGGTGCGTGAGAAGCTGGCGCGCCGCGATGCTGTGGGTGGAGCCCACAAAGCGCTTATCGCTGAGTTCGTAAAAGAAGGCATCGAGGGTGCAGCAGCGGTTGCCAAGCTAGCTGGCAAGGCATTCGAAGATACGCACTACAAGGTAGTTCGCGACCTAGCTCTGGACGAAAGGGTTCGTCTTGATGGGCGCGATACCAAGACGGTCCGGCCGATCTCAATTGAAGTTGGACTGCTTCCTCGCACGCACGGCTCTGCGCTATTTACCCGCGGAGAGACCCAGTCGATAGTAGTGTCAACGCTCGGCACCGAGGCAGAAGCGCAGCGCATCGATAGTCTTTTGGGTGACCAGCCGAAGACGTTCATGTTGCACTACAACTTCCCACCGTTTTCTGTGGGAGAAACAAAGCCTATGCGCGGCCCAGGGCGTCGCGAGATAGGTCACGGTGCGCTTGCTGAGCGAGCTGTGCGGGCAGTTGTGCCAGAGATGAAGGCGTTTCCTTACGTTATCCGGATAGTGTCTGAGATTACCGAGTCAAACGGCTCGTCGTCGATGGCCACGGTGTGCGGCGCAAGCTTGTCGCTAATGGATGCCGGTGTTCCGATTAAGGCACCAGTTGCCGGCGTGGCAATGGGACTTATCAAGAGCGATGAGAAGTATGTAGTTCTCACAGACATCCTCGGCGATGAAGACCACCTCGGAGACATGGACTTTAAGGTTTGTGGAACCGAAAAGGGTATTACAGCCCTTCAGATGGACATTAAAATTAAGGGGCTTCGTCGCGACATTATGGACGAGGCTATGTTGCAGGCTCGTGAGGGTCGGCTGCACATCCTTGACGAGATGAATAAGGCTATATCCAAGGCGCGTACGTCGCTCAGCAAGCACGCCCCTAAGATCGTCACTATCAAGATCAGCCAAGATAAGATCCGTGACGTCATCGGGCCAGGCGGCAAGACGATTCGCAGCATCACCGAGTCGTGTGGTGTGAAGATGGAAGTTGCAGATGATGGAACAGTGTCGGTAGCAAGCAGCGACGATCAGAAGATCAAGAATGCTCTTGCCATCATTGAGAGCCTAACGGCAGAAGCCGAGGTTGGTAAACTGTACAAGGGAATCGTGAAGAGAATCGTGGATTTCGGGGCCTTTGTTGAGGTACTTCCGGGAACTGACGGCCTCGTGCACAAGACTCAGATCTCTGACGCCCGTGTTCACCGCGTTGAAGACTTCCTCTCAGAGGGAGACGAGGTGTGGGTGAAGGTGCTTGAGATAGACCGCCAAGGCAAGATCAGTCTATCGATGAAGGAAGCGCTCGTTGAGCTTAAGGCGCAGGGCTTAAGCGCATAACGAGCGGTAGGGATTGTGCATGCACCCTTACGAACGTAGCTGGTGTAAGGCCACCAGCGTGCCACTAGAGATGGGAAGGGGGGCACAGCCGTGTGGTTGTGCTCCCCCCTGTTTTAGTAGCGCCCACTATGGGCCGTTAGTGAGCAGGGCGGGTCGTCGGGTTGTTTTGTTCGCTTCCGCATTCGTCGCGGCCTGCTTCACCACTTTTTTACCGTTTTACAGCGCACTATCGCAGGATGCGCTGTTCAATCCTTCAACTGAAGAGAAGCGTCGGGAGGAGGAGCCCGAAGAGAAGCCGCAGGGGTCGGTTGTGCTCTCTTTTGCGCGTTTTGAACCGCAGATGCGCTCGCTGTGTGCTGAGATGGAGGCCGACCTCCGCCGTGCGCGGCTTCTTGCATTGGCCCAGGCGCGAGTCAAAAACACGCAGGATTGCCCATCCTGCCGCGCATTGTGGCGCAGTGTCGTCTCGGCTTGTCGGCAAGGCTCCTCGGATAAAAAGAAGTCCAGCCAGAAGGTATCTAACAAGAAAAAGCCGCTTGACCCCGCTAATGATGGTGAGTCATCGACGCCCACCCTTGAGCCAACACCTACTCCAGCGGTGCCAGCGCGCTACCCATCAACTGCTGCAGTTGATGCTGCCTCACGGCTCAGTAACAAGATGTATGAGCAGGATCCCTTAGGTGGCGGTGTTTATGAAGCGTTGGGGTATCTGTCAAAAACCTTGACCGGCCTTTCCGATCTTACTCCAGCAGAGAAAGATTATTTCGGCATATTAACCACTTACCTCGTGTCAGCCTGGCAAGGTCGGCTGGCTAGCGAAGAATCTAGTGATGCTGCAAGCGGGTCAAACCCGAGCAAGCGCTCAGGTAAGGCGTCCAAGCGTGAGCAACTCGATTCAATTTTTGAATAGCTGAGCTGTTCTGTTTTTGGGGTCTGGGCGGCTAGCCCTAACTCCTCGCTGGTCTTTGCTTTGCTATAAGTGGGCGAACTTATTGACCCAGTGCTATCGAAGGGTTATTCTTAGGGGCCTGCGTTTTGCGGTCGTAGTGACCAAGTGATGCAGGAAATGCGTGCAATTACATGTGCGCCTCTTAGTAGCGTACGTCGAGTCTGCTTTTTTCGGTTCGACAGAATCTTCGATGTCGCTAGCGTAAGAGATTAAACAAACAACAAAGACCGAGATAGGCTGTGCGTTGCACAGTTACATAGATAATGGTTGGTTCATTTTCATCAGGCTCTTTCGGCGGATTCAAAGGTTCCGGTTCCGAGGGCAATTCAGCATTCGCTAGTGAGTTTGAGGCTCTCCTCAAAGAGCGCAGTGATAATATGCGTCCTGGCAAGATCGTGTCAGGCGTTGTTACCGAAGTTGGCAAAGAGATGATCGCCGTCGATATCGGCTTTAAGTCAGAGGGCGTAGTGCCAACTGAGCAGTTCATCGGCGCAGAAGGAAAGGTTACTGTTAGAGTAGGCGATCCAGTTGATGTATTCATAATAGCTCTCGAAAACGAGATGGGTCAGGTGTTGCTCTCGAAAGAGAAGGCCGACCAGAAGAAGGTTTGGGAGCAGGTTGAAGACACATTTAAGACCGACGGTAAAATTACCGGCAAAGTCATCCAGAAAGTTAAGGGCGGTCTCCAAGTTGATATCGGAATCCCAGCCTTTCTTCCTGGTTCACAGATCGATATTCGCCCACATCGCAACCTTGATAAGTTCCTTAATCAGGATTTCGAGTTCAAGGTTCTCAAGATTACCCGAGACAAGGGCAATATCGTTCTCTCTCGCCGCGCTGTGCTGTTAAGCGAGCGTGATGAGCTCCGTTCAGCAACTCTCAAGGTTCTCCAAGAGGGTGTTGTTATGGAAGGTGTTGTTAAGAATGTCACCGATTATGGTGTATTCATCGACCTTGGCGGAATTGATGGTCTGCTTCACATTACAGACATCTCATGGGGTCGTATCAATCATCCATCAGAGAAGCTCTCTGTTGGCCAGACGGTTCCTGTGGTTGTTCTTAAGTACGACCAAGAGAAAGAGCGCGTCAGCCTTGGCATGAAGCAGCTTACCCCTGATCCATGGATTACAGCTCACGAGCGCTTCCCAATTGGCGGACGCGTTAAGGGTCGTGTCAAGTCAGTGACTGATTACGGCGCATTCGTGGAGCTTGAAGAGGGCGTCGAAGGGCTCATTCACGTTTCTGAGATGAGCTGGACGAAGAAGGTTCGTCATCCGTCGAAGATCGTCGCTGAGGGTGAGGCTGTTGAGGCAGTTATTCTTGGCATCGATTCTGAGCAGCAGCGCATCAGCTTGGGTCTCAAGCAGCTCCTTCCAAATCCTTGGGACGAGCTCCAGCGTGTTCATCCAGTCGGTTCGCGTGTTACTGGTAAGGTCCGTTCGATTACTGAATTCGGTATCTTCGTTGGTATCGAAGACGGCATCGATGGTCTGGTGCATATCTCAGACTTCTCGTGGACGAAGCGCATCAAGGATCCTAAAGAGATCCAAGAGCTCTTCAAGAAGGGAGATGATGTTGAGGCAGTAATCCTTGACATCGATCCAGTCAACGAGCGCTTGAGCCTCGGCATCAAGCAGCTGTCTGAGGATCCATGGGAGACCATCTCTCAGCGCCATCCAGTCGGCACAAAGGTGAAGGGAACTGTTACAGCTATCACCGAGTTCGGTGTGTTTGTTGAGATTGAGAACGGCGTCGAAGGGCTCATTCACAACTCTCAGCTAGGTCTCGATAAGGGCCAAGAAGTTGCTGAATCATTTCCTGTTGGTTCGCCAATTGAATGTGAGGTTACCAACGTTGATACCGGCGAGCGCCG
>JBIKWG010000040.1:0-15870 GCA_044356425.1 Bdellovibrionota bacterium
CTTTGAGTTTGCAGAGCTTATGTGTATCGATGCCCTTAACCGCAACGAGTCGTGTGGTGGTCACTTTCGTGAGGAGTACCAAACCGACGACGGCGAGGCTAAGCGCGATGACAATGATTATTGCTATGCGGCAGTCTGGAGTCCTAACGGATCTGGTGGGCATGACCTCACCAAAGAGCCGCTTAATTTTGAGAACGTGCATCTTAGCACCAGAAGTTACAAGTAAGAGAGGAGCCCTACCATGAAACTAACTTTATTTGTTTGGCGTCAGAAGAGCGCTACCTCAAGTGGCGAGTTCCACCGCTACGAACTTTCAGATGTGAGCCCTGACTCATCGTTTCTTGAGATGCTCGATGTGCTCAATGCAACGCTGATTGAGCATGGAGATGAGCCGGTTGCTTTTGAGCACGACTGTCGTGAGGGAATCTGCGGCACCTGCTCGATGTCTATCAACGGTCGTCCGCACGGGCCAAAGGCAATGACAACCGCGTGTCAGCTTCACATGCGCACCTTTAAGGATGGCGACACGCTCTACGTAGAGCCGTTTCGAGCGGGAGCATTTCCGGTCATAAAAGATCTCGTTACCGATCGATCGGCATTTGACCGCATTCAGAGAGCGGGTGGATTTATCTCGGTGCAAACCGGAGCAGCAGTTGATGCTAACTCGATTCCGATTGAGAAGGATAGCGCTGACGAGGCTTTCGACGCAGCGGCGTGCATCGGGTGTGGTGCCTGCGTTGCTGCCTGTCCGAATGGGTCTGCGATGCTCTTTACCGCAGCAAAGATTACGCACCTGAGCCTGCTGCCGCAGGGGCAGCCTGAAAGGACCGAGCGGGTTATCTCGATGGTCAAACAGATGGACTCTGAGGTGTTCGGCAGCTGCACTAATCACGGTGAGTGCCAAGAGGCGTGTCCAAAGGGGATCTCCATAAAATATATTACGCGACTCAATCGCGAGTACATCTCAGCTACGGTAAAGCGAGGCCGCTCAATTCGAGGGAAGGTTCGGGCGCAGTAGGGTAGAGTAAGAGCTAAGCAGTAGTTTCTTATTTCTGCTCTTTTTTGCTCTCTTTTTGCGGTACGAGCTCTTCTAGCGCAAGATTCAGACGCACTCCTCACTCGGAAACGTTTCAGCCCTTTTGTATGAGTGGTGGTATCTGATCGTCATTGTCTGGTGGATAGCGGTCGAAGTGGAGCCCCATTTTTAAATCGCTAGGCAGCAATTCTAGGATACCTACTGAAACCGACAGCTTTGTACACTAAAAGTGCTTCCGTGCTGGGCAAAAAGTGCAGCGTTGCGCCGATTAGCTTTGTTATGATGTATGCACTGAGGAAATGTTCATAACCTCACGATAACCCCACTACCCTTGGGTGCTTCTACAACTAGGCTTGCGGTAGACGTATGGTGATTATCTGTTTCTCGGCAGGGGCGTGTGCTTTCATGCTCGTGCTGAGAAACAGCACTGATAGATCAAAGGATTTGTCGAAGAGGTTTTGTTAAGCGCATGAGAAAGCAGCAGCTTTCGATACGCTCCGAGATGAAGAGTCTTTTTACTCTTTTTGAGCAAGGAAAACTCCTTTCGCCAGCTCACCTGGTGAAGAGCCGTAGCGCTCTTTAGCAGGTGAGCTGGCAGGAAAGCTTTCCAGCACTTTTGCACTAAGATCCTTAGCGCCGTGAGCAGAGTAATCTGCAGGCACGTTGAACCGAGTAGTTCAATACTAAGACGTTTTAGCGCGGAAGAAGCAGTAAAAGATAAAAAACTATGAAAAAACTCATCGCACTGTTTGTCATCGCAACCGCCAGCGTATTCGGCCAAGAGTACAAAGGCGCCGGAACAATGTTCGGAGACGGCATAAACCGGTTTTTAAACGCCGGCGCCCAAACGGTCGTAACAAAAAAGGTGGACAACGCCTGGACGGCAGGCGCCATCAACGGCGGGATAAACGTTGTAAGTGGTGTCGTCGACACCACACGAGAAAACAATCGGGCAAAAGAAGCCGCCCAGGCAGCTGAAATCGGGCGCCTGCGACAGCAGCAGGCGCCGCCGCAGCAGGTCGTGATGGTTGCCCCGCCGCAGCCGGTCGTGACCCACGCCCCTCTGGTCATACAGCAGCCCCCTCCGGCCCCTTCGCCCCAGGTTGCTAGTCGGCCAAAGTTCGTAAAGGCCGGCGGCGAGACCTTCCAAGAGGGGAGGGACGCAGGAGGAAATTCTACACTCACCCCGGTGAATGTAGAATTAATCAGTGTAGGGACAAAGTGGTACCAGAAGATGCCAAACGGCGTCCTGGTCCACGTGGATGTCGAGCAGGTTAAGTAGCTTGTGGTCCGCGTCCTCTATACTCTAACCGAGTATATGACGCGGACCACCCCTCTTTTAAAATATCTATCAGTGCTTTTCTCTTCTTTTGTAGTTCCAGAAGCATTCTTGCAAGTGCGTGATCAATCTCCGCTCTCATCAAATCAGATGTGAGTCCAGATCGCGCCATCCGAGTTAGATTGACGTTTGGAGCCGCGCTCTCCTGTGGCATCCTGCTTAATCAGAAAGCTATGGAAAGTTCGGTTCTCAACCTCATCGGAAACACCCCCGTAATCAAAGTTACCCGCTTTGACACCGGTCGGTGTGAGCTATTTCTCAAGCTTGAAAACCAAAATCCAACAGGCTCGATCAAAGATCGAATCGCTCTAGCAATGATTGAGGAGGCTGAACGCAAGGGTCTTCTGCGAAAAGGTAGCACCATTATTGAAGCAGGTGCAGGCAACACAGCTCTCGGTTTGGCGCTCGTTGCTGCCCTTAAGGGTTACAAGTTGCACCTGGTGATTCCTGACAAGATGAGTCAAGAGAAGATTCTGACGTTACGCGGACTAGGAGCAGAAGTAACAATTACCCGCTCTGACGTCGGAAAGGGTCATCCCGAATACTATCAGGATATGGCAGAGAGGCTCTCCCTGGAGATCCCCAACTCGTGGTACACAAGTCAGTTCTCAAACAACGCTAATCCCCAGGCCCACGAAGCATCAACAGGTCCTGAGATCTGGCGACAGATTGAAGGGGATGTTGATGCTATCGTAGCCGGTGTTGGATCGGGTGGAACGCTTACGGGGCTCTCACGATTTTTCAAACGGGTATCGCCAAAGACTGAGATGGTATTGGCCGATCCAGTTGGCTCAATTCTTGACCACTACATCTCGACTGGAGAGGTGCTAAAGGAGTCAGGGTCTTGGGTTGTTGAGGGTGCGGTTGAAGATTTTATCCCACCGATTGCTGATCTATCTAGTGTTACCAGGAGCTTCTCAATTCCAGACGCAGAGAGCATCGGCATTGCACGCGAGCTTTTTCGACGTGAGGGGGTCCTTGGTGGCACATCATCTGGGCTGCTGCTTGCTGCTGCCCTGCGATATTGCAAAGAGCAGCAGATGCCGAAGCGAGTTGTTACGTTCGTGTGCGACACTGGTAATCGTTACATTACAAAGATGTTTAATTCAGCGTGGCTGCAAGAGCAGGGGTTAGTCACCGAGGAGTGTTTCGGGGACCTCAGAGACCTCGTCTCTCCTGGTGTTGCGGTTGCCGTTCAACCGACCGACACGTTGTTGATCGCTTATTCACGGATGCAAACTCACGGTGTTTCACAGCTTCCGGTGCTACAGGACGGGGTGCTGGTGGGGATAGTTGACGAGTGGGACCTGCTACACGCAGTTCAGAGCAAGCGAGCTCGCTTTTCTCACCCCATCGAAAGCATTATGACCACAAACCTTGAGACTCTTCCACCCTCAGCATCCGTCAATCAGTTGGTTGCTCTCTATAAGCGAGAGTTGGTGCCGATAGTTGTTCATGAAGGCCGCTTTCTGGGAGTGATAACAAAGATTGATTACCTGAAATATTTACGTAGGAGGGGTGATGAGTGAGAACAAAAGTGGTTTCTCAACAAGGGCGCTACACGTTGGACAGGAGCCAGAGGGGGTAACGGGGGCGATTATACCACCGATATTTGCGACCTCCACCTATGTACAGCAGAGTCCCGGGGTTCATAAAGGATTTGATTATGCACGCTCTCACAATCCTACCCGCTACGCATATGAGCGGTGTGTCGCCAGTCTTGAGGGAGGAACAGCAGGGTTCGGCTTTTCAAGCGGTCTCGCTGCCTGCGCTACGGTGCTTGAGCTTCTTCCTCACAATTCCCACATAATCGCTGGAGATGACCTGTACGGAGGAACTTATCGACTCTTTGAACGTGTACGCAAGCTCTCTGCTGGCCTGGAGGTCTCTTACGTTGATCTATCGGATGCAGCGCGCCTCCAAGCTACCCTACAGGCAGCGAGGCGACCAAGTACCAGAATGGTATGGGTTGAGACGCCCACAAACCCTTTGCTGAGAGTCGTAGACTTAGAGCAGGTTGCCGCTTTTGCGCAGAGAGAAGGTTTGGTATCGGTGTGTGATAACACTTTTGCCTCTCCATATCTCCAACGACCGCTGCAATACGGATTCTCTTTGGTAGTCCACTCGGCTACAAAGTATCTTAACGGTCATTCCGACGTGGTTGGTGGCACTGTCGTTGTAGGAGAGAGCGCTGAGATACGCGAGAGGGTCGGCTTTTTGCAGAATGCTGTTGGGTCTATCCCAAGCCCGTTCGATTGCTTCCTTATACTGCGTGGCGTGAAAACTCTCGCGATAAGAATGGACCGTAGCGCCTCGAATGCGCATGCTTTGGCTGAGTATCTGCAGCAGCATCCGCAGGTCGAGCGTGTTATCTATCCGGGGCTACGCAGCCATCCGCAGTATGAAGTAGCCAAGCGGCAAATGACATCAGGTGGCGCGATGATTACGATGGTGTTGAAGGGAGGGCTTGAGGCGTCGCGATCTTTTCTCGAGACCGTGCGAGTCTTCTCGCTCGCAGAGAGTCTGGGCGGGGTAGAAAGCCTGATTGAGCATCCGGCAATTATGACCCACGCCTCCATCCCGAAAGAGATTCGCGAGAAGAACGGCATCGTCGATGGGTTGATTCGATTATCGGTCGGAATCGAGGACCTTGACGATCTGCGGGAAGACCTGGATGCTGGGCTAAAAATGATTGCGCAGGGGCGTTAGCTGATTTGCAATAGGTGCGTATAAGCCCGCTTTTGTTCTGGAGCACCTCGGGGACGGAAAGATACTTTTGTGCGATATCGGTTTCTCGCTCTCGGCGCTCAGGGCGGTAATCGCATCAGGTTAGTGGGTCTATGATTGAATACCGAGTAAATCAGCCAGTTGATATCGTCGAGGTTGTTCGCGTCTTCGAGTCATCAGGTATTAGACGTCCAACTGCGGACCTTTCACGCATTCAGCGCATGTTTGACGGTGCTGATCTTGTGGTCTGCGCATGGGATGAAGCTCGCCTCGTAGGAATCTGTCGGGCGCTGACGGACTTTTCGTACTGCTGCTACCTGTCGGATTTGGCAGTAGATGGCGATTATCAGGGGCAGGGGATCGGTAGTGGCTTAGTTACCCAGCTGCGCACAGCACTCGACGATCAAGTCAACCTCGTTCTCCTCTCTGCTCCTGAGGCGGTCTCGTTTTATCCCAAGATAGGCTTTACCCCTGCGGATAATGCATATGTTATCCGAAGGCTGCGCTGAGCGTTCGCGACATGTGCCTTCGTCGATTTCCATCGCCGTCAGTGTGTTGGGGCTTCTGGAACGACATTCAAAAAACAACTGATTTGTTGGCAGTTGCGGGCTAGGTCCCAATGGTTGCAATACCCTGAAATTAGCTCTCGGGGGCTACATTCGCCATTTTAGGGGCGATTTGATAGAAATTCTTGTACTCGGAGCCCGCAGAGCGACCGACCTCATCAAGGATCCGAGTCAGATCCCCTCCACGCTCATTATATCTAGCTGGCCAATTCATTTTTTCGAAGGACGGGCCGTAGTTGTGCATCACATGCCGGTGAGCCTCTTCGATTGGTCGGTTTGCTGCCATGTGCGCCAGAAGTTCATCAAGATAGAGAGGGGCTGGATGCTTCCTGTCGAGACGCTTTGGGTCAACCTTATCGAAGAATTCGCGGACGCTTACTGCGTGCCACAATTCGTGACGAGCGGTCTCGAAAGCACCGTGGGATGGACGTAGATCATCCAGGGCTACTCCCACTCTGGTTCCATCATAGGCATGTGAGCCCCGAGGAATTACCATTACCTCCACGCCGTGCAGCTCGGCATTTGTCATGACCCACTTCTGAAGTGGAGTCCAGGACTCTGACCTATTGCGCCACTCCGCGAGCGCCTGTCGCAACGAATTTACAGTTGCCGGATCTGCAAGGCCGTAGACTGGAATCTTTACTTGTTTATTTGCATGTTCGTGCTCGACTTCGATACCAGAACGGCGCAAAGACTCTTTGTAATAGTCTGCCTGCTCAGAGTGTCCAATTCGGCGAAGCTCCTTAATCATCGATCGGAGGTCACCATCGGTCTTGCAGTGCAGATCGCCTAAGCCCATCTGGACCAGCTCTCTTCCGTGCGCGCGAAGCATCTCGTGTCTTGCTCGTTCAAGATGTGGTGTATTCACAGCCAGCTCTTCGCACAGGCGGTGCAGATACACGGCCGCTGGTGTGGTGAGGTCGAATCTCTTCCCTGTTGAGAGCTCTCCAACCTTGAGATACATCTCCCGACGGGCTAGGGTAAAAGCCATCTCGCCACTGCCGTAGCATGAGCCGATCTCAACGTGAACTGCTGCTGGCGAGGCGCCAGAGCCTTTGGTGTTTACCACTGCTGTTTCTACACTCCGCCGTTCAGCCTCTTCAACGAGCCATTGTTGTAGCGGAGACCAATCTGCACTTTTGTCACGCCACCGTAATGCTTCATACTGATGGCTGCTTCTTACGTTTTCGTGGGGGATTCCAGATATTTTTAGCGGTGAAGGTTTGACTCGGTCAGCCTCTGCTGCTTCTGCAACGGGTCGGTAGGTGGCGAAAGCCCTCTTGGCCAACGCAGCTGACATAGTAGCGTTTTGCAATCCAGCCAGGAGGTTTGAATCAAGAGCAACCGTTCCATCGAGTGCATACTGCTGACCAGCAGCCACACCTGTGGTGGTGATTAAATCTGCCCCATGCGCGAGCGATAGCGTCTTATCAGATGGAACTTTGGTGCTCACCCCAGCTGTGATTCCGGCAGCGAGATAAGTGAGGGCCGCCTGCCTAACGTCCCTCTCTGACAGCGACTCTGCGCCACTAAGCTTTTCCCCTAAAGCATGAGCGTTCTGAACAGTGGCACCGGAGAGTGCTGTGACCTCAGCACCAAGCACCTTGGTGGTAGTTTCCGATAGCGCACGCCTGCCTGCGGCCTGCATCGCAAGGTTGGCGCCACATATCGACGCCGTTCCGCCAACAAAGGCAACGGACCCTTCGACGACATCTGCCTTGAGCTGATGTGCAAGGGTTTCTCTGTTGAAACCTCCAAGGCTGGCCGCCACTGCAGTTTCGGCTCCGTGGCTGAGCGCACCTACTCCCGTTCGAAACGCCGCACCGCCCGCAGGGCCTGCCACAACGGTTGCGATGCCGCTACCGACAACTAGCGAGGCATCGCGCATAAAGGAGGTCGCATTCTCAGCACGGTCGATGAATTTTAGGCGCTGGTCTAGCGTGATACGCTGCTGCTGTAGGCGCGCCAACTCCGCGAGGTGCTCGGTCCTTAGGTCACTTCGATCGGCTGCTTCTGCATGTTTTGGCGCATGAGGCGACGACAGATCGGGCGAGGTATCCCCAGCTGAAGATGATACGGGCCTAGCTGCCCCTCTCTGTTGGTTGCTGGTGTATTGAGCCATGAAGTAAATACCTGTGTGCGGCAGCGACGAAGCACACGCCCCCGATATCATAGAGGTCTACAACAGCTAATCCGCCTTAAACGGGCCTGTGCATTACTAATCTAGCTATGTATCTTTATTGTCTCTCAGCATAATCAACCTCCTTGACCTCGAAGGGCGTAAAAAGTTGAATAGTTTGTAGGTGTAACGACTTAACAGCGCCCAGTAAGAGGACCAGTTGGGAAAATGGGCAAGGTTTTCTCTAGCGTTCATGGATGTGGTAACCTTGCAGCTGATAGAGCTTCTGCTGTGTTGCCGGGAGTCTTTACCATCCAGCACGGGGTCTAGCTGCGTAGGAAGTTGACTAACTCTCTCTTTATGGCCTCAAATCAACCGCTGCCGGGTCCCCTCAAGGCTCGCTCACCCGAACCGAGTAAGTCCGCCAACGCATTTGCTCCAACACCAAAGAGAGAAAGCCCTACGTTCTTTGATGGTCAGGCGACAGAAAATCTGTCCGCAGGAGCTACAGGGTTAACGTGGAGCGAAAGTCTGGCCGCTTGCGGTGCTCAGCTAGGTCTCGCCGGAGTTACCATACTTTGTTGCTTAGCGCTGAGTGGCAGAAACTCTGCACCAGCCGCCTCGCCGCGCGCGAGTTCTCTCGGGGGTAGCAAAAGTCCACGGATGGATATTTACGCTCTTGAAGCAGATATGAGTCAAAAAATGGCGTTCCGCGAGCTGATGTTTACTATCCCAAGAAACTCACAAGACTCACAGAGCGACGTCATTAGTGCTGAGAGGTGGTTAACAAAAGCGGCAGACCTGTACCGGAGCCTTGAAATATCCGACCGGGTATTGCGGGAGGCGTGGGAAAGCCGCACGAACGGTGCCGCAGCGAGCCTCAAGACACCGAGCCTACAAATACTAACAACGGTTGAGCAGAGAGAGCGGTTTGTAGAGTTACTTAAAACTGCCGCGCATGAGCCGACCAATCAGCCATTTTTAAATGGGTCTGGGTCAGACAGATATCCGCCCTATGGAGCTCTTCATCAGCGCTGGCCGCAGCTAGCCGTAGCTGAGTTGGTAAGGCGGTTCGAACAGAATGATGCCGTGAGTCGTGCTCTAGGTCAGGCCCTCATTCAGAGGTCGTGGCTTGATGGTGTAAAGCCAAAATCCAGCGGGTTCTGACGCTGGCAAATAGAAGGGAAGGGGGCGTCTAGAGGCGTTCAACCCGCCCCACCGCAATGAATTATCGCCCGGAAAGGGGCGCCATCTTGGAAAGCAAAGCAAACCCCCTCCCGGCTAGGAAAGCGGATTTTGGGTTGCTCTTCATTATCTTGCGGGTAAGGAGATCCTGTACGTATCTCAGCGGATACGCGTCCGGTTTCTCCCCGCGCCGAAGATTAAATATCAGCCCCACCTCCACTTTATGGCTACCGGTGGGTTCCTCAGGTGTGTTGTCTCCTAGAGTGTGGTTAAATGAAGCCGTGAAGACTGTCTTTACTTTATTGATCGCTATTGTGTGCCTTAGCGGGTGTTTTGCGGCGTCTCAGTATGAGGCTAGCGAGCAGGTGCCTGAGCAGATGAAGCTTGGCACTTGTGCGCCTGCTCCTTGCTTAACACTTTCTGTTAGTGGGCTTCCGCCCCTGCCGAATGCGCTGCTACCAGAGGCGCGAGAGGCGATTTATCGTGATGTCGCCGCCGTTCTTTATGCCCCCTACAGCGATGTCGAGGCCACTGCGCCGCGCACTGGGGCTGCTCTTAAAGCTTCACTAGAGGAGCTTTTTACCAGCTCAGTTGAGTCAAAGCTCTTAGACGGTCCGATAGAGTGGCAGCTAGAGCGTCTGGCATCAGTAGCACACTCCGATAGTGATTATATCACTCTGGATGTAGTCAGTCGTGGCTATGTGGGTGGAGCTCACGGATTTAACGAGCGGTGGCTGATGATCTTCCAAGCAAAGAACGGGGCGAGAGTGCACCTCGATGGGATAGTCGACAAGCGCTCTTTATCGTTGCTCTCAACTATTGCTGAGGCTGAGCTACGACGCGTGCGGAATGTACCCGCCGCTAAAAGCTTGCAGGATGCCGGGTTCTTCGTTACCGCCCAATCGCCCCTCCCGCTTGATAATTGTGGCTTTATCCAGGAAGGTCTGCTTATCCGGTTTAATCCCTACGATATTGCCCCGTACGCGATGGGGCCAACCGAGATCGTTGTGCCGCAGGATGCTTTGAAACCGCTAATGAAGAGAGTGGATAGTCAAGTCGAAGCTAACAGTCTTGGAACAGCTGCTCTTGATGCCGTAAATGAGGGTGCGGTCGAACAACCTCAAGCACCCGTCGAAGGGGGTAACGGTGTTCCTTAGCAGCTCTACACCAGCTCTGGTTCTGGCTCCGATGGATGGGGTGACTGACTCACTGATGCGCGAGCTGCTAACTGCTGAGTGCCCCTTTTCATACTGCGTGACTGAGTTTATACGCGTCTCGAAGCAGATCCCTCCAGCGCAGCTATTTTTGAGAGATGTTCCAGAGATCGCCTCTGGTTGCCGCACCAGTGCGGGTGTTGCAGTGCAGGTGCAGCTGCTTGGTGGCGATCCAGACGCTATGGCACTATCGGCGCAACGCGCTGTGGCGCTCGGTGCGTTGGGAGTTGATATAAACTTCGGCTGCCCAGCACCAACAGTAAATCGCCACGACGGTGGAGCCACGCTCTTAAAGTTCCCAGAGCGGATTGAGGCAATTGTCAGCGCTGTACGATCTGCTGTGCCTAGCAAATATCCCGTCTCTGCAAAGCTGCGCTTGGGTTGGGATGACCCGCGTTCGATCATTACTAACGCTGAGCGCGCTGCTCGTGGCGGCGCCTCGTGGATAACGATTCACGGCCGCACTAAGATGCAGGGGTATACACCTCCAGCATACTGGAAGCCGATCGGTGAGGTGCGGCGCAATCTTTCGATTCCAGTGGTCGCAAACGGTGAGATCTGGAGCCTCGAAGATCTGAAGCGTTGTGAAGATGAGTCTCACTGTAGACACTTTATGCTAGGCCGAGCTGCATTAGCGCGTCCATCGGTTGTTGCAGAGTGTGCCCGTTATTTGGGTATCTCAGTTAGGCACGGGTTACAGCCTCACCCTGCGGCGCTGAATTGCGCTCAAGAAGGTTCACTATCCCTTGCGGCGTTGTGGCCCGAGCGACTAGAGCGGGTGATATCGGCCTCGATGGCTTGTGGTGAAGGTCCGCGAAAGACGCTTTCTCGTCTCAAGCAGTGGCTTAACTATGCGCACAAATATGAGCAACGGTCTGTGCTCATGGGTAGTGCTGTTAATGATTTACAGCTTGAATCAAGAGTTGGCTCGGCGCTTTTTGAGCAGATAAAACGGGCATCTGACCTCTCAACGGTCAGAGCCATCGTGCAGAGCGCCAGCGCTGGTTCAATCGACTATCTGCAGGCAGATGCTGCATGATGGAGCGGCTTTTCTCTCTATCTCGTGAGCTAGCCTCGCGTGAGGTGTGGTCTGCTGGTGTTGAGCTGGCCCGCAACGGGCTCTTCCAAGAAGAGTCGCCCGTAGGTGCCCGCGAACGGATCGTGCGAGTTGCACGAGGGCCACGTGACCGAATCGTCACCGTAAACCTCTCAGAAGAGGACGAGTTATGGCAGTGCAGCTGTGGCTCTGAAGAAGATCCGTGCCGTCACGTAGTCTCTGCAATCTTAGCAATACGGCAAGAGAGGTGCGAACCTGCGGCAGTGCAGCGCCGCGCCAGCGCCCACGGAAGCAAGGTTGTTCACCTTTTTACCCGCGCAGGAGATCTGCTGTCTTTCTCTCGATTTCTCTCTTTTGGCGACGAGCAGGTTGCTGTTGAGGGAACGCTCTTATCAACGGTGCAGGCCCAGTCTAAGCGTGGGCGCTCATCTGTTTTTACCGATGAAGAGCTTGCGATTGATTATGTTCTGCCCGGAAAAAAGCAGGGTGTTTTTGATCCAAAGACTATGGGGTTCTTGCTGCAGGCGCTCAGCCGTGTAGCGCACGTATCACTTGATGGTACACCGATAATCGCTGGTCGACAGAAGCTAAAGGTAATCGTAGAGGTGGTGGATGAAGAGGGTGGATACCGCCTAAAGCGCAGCCAAGATATCGACGGCGCCGAAACGTTTCGCAACGGCGCTGTTTTCGTTGATGGAGAGCTATTTAGTGTTGATGATGCCGCACTTACCGCAGCAGAGTTTGCTCTGCTTGAGGGGCAAGGCACATTTTTCCCGCGGTCGAGCGCCCTTGAGCTTGCCTCTGTAACGATTCCTGCACTTGAAGCAAAGGTTGAGGTGCAGCACCGGTCGGATTCGCTACCCCGAGCACGCGCAGTGCCCCCCCGTATATTTATTGAGACAGGGATCTCTGAAGGCGGACTTGAACTGCTTGTGGTTCCACACCTCGTATACGGGGATCCTGCGATTGCTGAGGTTGTAGGGGAATCGCTAACCAGCCTGTCGCGCTATGAAGTGCCGGTGCGGGATAGGCCAGTTGAGGCTGCCCTAACTCGCAATCTGCTAGCTAAGCTGCAGCTACGCTTGCAGGAGGCGAAAGTTTTTAGGGGCGAAGACGCTGCTCGCTTCAGCGAGCGGCTCGGCGGATGGCAGACGGTTGCTCGCTCGGGAAGTGTTGTAGAGCGTGCAAAGCCGCTTGTACCGTGCATTTTGTCTGACCAAAGCGGCTTCTCTGTAGTTCTTGAGAGTTCCGACGGAAGACAGATTGAAATGACCAGCGCTCTATCAGCGCTGGCGGCAGGCGGGTCGTTTATTCAGCTCGGCAGTTCACTTTCTGATGGCTGGGGAGCGCTTCCGACCGAGTGGCTCAAAGAGCATACAGAGTCGCTGAGGCGCCTATGTGAAAGTAGGGGGGCAAACCCCCGCCCAGCGGCGCACATGTTACCCGAGGTCGAAGAGCTGTGTGGCTCGCTTGGGTGCGAGGTGCCGGATTACTTTGCAGAGCTGCGCAGAGCTCTGTCAAATGTTGAAAACCTGCCCGATGTTGAATTGCCGTCTGACCTAACCGTATCGCTGAGGCCTTATCAGAGAGATGGTGTTCGGTGGCTCTCGTTTCACCGTGAGGCGGGGCTTGCCGCTCTTCTCGCAGATGATATGGGGCTCGGCAAAACCCTGCAGGCGCTCTGCGCTGCCAAGGGAAGGACGCTTGTTGTGGCTCCATCTTCAGTTGTGCATGCATGGGTTGAGCAGGCCCGCAAGTTTAGACCCTCTCTGATTGTTTCGCTGTTTTATGGAAGTAGGCGGGAGCTCAATCGTGAGGCCCACCTTACCGTAACAACCTATGCACTCGTACGACGAGAGATCGAATTGCTTGCGGATGTCGATTGGGACACGATTATTGTCGATGAAGCGCAGATGATAAGAAATCCTGACAGTCAGCTGTCGCAAGCCGTGCGTCGGCTGCGCGGTGCATTTAAGATAAGCCTTAGCGGCACCCCTGTAGAGAACTCACTCACTGATCTTTGGAGTCAGTTCGCTTTTCTTCTGCCCGGATATCTTCCCCCGCGCGCACATATGCGAGACCTCTCGGTGCGCGTGGCAGCCGGTGATACGCAAGCAGCAGGAAGGCTTAAGGCGCGAGTTGCTCCCTTTATTCTGCGCCGACTAAAAGCAGATGTAGCAAAAGAGCTGCCGCTAAAAACCGAAAGTGTGCTGTTTTGCGATCTCGACCCCTCTGAAAGGCGCGCCTACGAGGCAGTTCTCGGCGCAACACGAAGTGATCTTGTAGCCCGTCTTGGAGAGAGCGCGGCGGTTTTCTCTGCGCTAGAGGCACTGCTTCGGCTGCGGCAAGCCTGCTGTCACCGTGGGCTTCTGCCGGGTCATTACGCTGATAGCTCAAGTAAGATAGCTTTGCTTATGGAGCGACTTGAGGCTTCAGTTGCCCAGGGACATCGCGCGCTCGTGTTTTCTCAGTGGACAAGCCTGCTTGATCTGATTGAGCCGCACGTTTTAGCAGCCGGCATCTCATTTTCACGAATCGATGGCGCAACAGCTGCGCGGGAGCGCATCGTGCGCGAATTTCAAGACGATTCAAATGGGCCGCGGGTTATGCTGCTCTCACTAAAAGCTGGTGGGGTCGGTTTGACGCTCACAGCGGCTGACCACGTTTATATTATGGATCCATGGTGGAATCCGGCTGTAGAAGACCAAGCAGCCGATCGAGTGTATCGAATCGGTCAAGAGAGTCCGGTGTTCGTCCACCGTCTCGTTGCGCGCGGCACTATTGAAGAGCGTGTGCTTGCACTTCAGGACCGAAAGCGTGACCTGATGCGGGCAGCAATAGGCGAGGGCGATAGCGCTGGCAGCGTACTTATGCGGGAAGAGATCTTAGGACTGCTAGCAGATATCGAATAGCGGTCAACACTTATCGAGGCGGTTGCTCTGTGTAGGGCAGCGCTTCGAGCGTCTTCTCTTATGGTGCGCTCGGCTTGTCAGGGATAGTCGCATCAAGCACCTGTTGGCTATCGATCTACTTAGGCTTTCGGTCGGCGCGCCTAAAGCTCGTTAAGTGCCTGAAAAGTCGCCTAATGTGCAGCTCTTAAGAGAGAAAAGCAGCGCAGCAGGCTGGAGGTAGCATAACTGTGAGAAGAAAAGAGCTCCCAAGCCAGAGTATCTTAGGCCTGGGAAGAGGATGAGACCTTCATGCACTCAATAGACAGTAACATTCCAGCACCAGAGACCCTCGGCCCACAGAAGCCTGAGAGCTCTAGCCTAAAGCAGTGCTCGAGCTACGAGGTCTTACGAAAGATCGCCGCCTCCTCGGAACCGGCTACCGAGAATCTCAGCAGTGCAGACAACCAATTCGCAAACCGCGCACTTAGAGAATTAACCGCCTCAATTCAAGGGATCATTACCGAGCGGAGGGCAGCGGCGAAAGAGACGTTTCGTTTAGCGGTCAAGCAGTTTGAGGCGGAGGTGCTGCCGTGGCTAACTTCAGACCTTAAGGGCCCCCACCACAGTGCCGCTGCAGTGCAGCTAGAGCAGGTGCTTGAGAGAGCCATAAGGGATGACCTCGTTACGCCGTTTATACGAGGCAGTGGGGCGGTAGCGTTCTCTCTGCTTGAGTATGTTGACCGCTATAAGTCTCTAGAGCGCACATATCCAGGAGTCCATGCTCTCGTGGGCGACTTGAAGGCACGCGGACTGTCGATCGATGCTGACGTAGAGAGCGCATGTGAAGCAGCTGTCTCTTCCCTCAAAAGAATCTCCCAATTGCAAGCCAGGTGGAGTTCTATTGATCCAGGAAAAGGTCTGCTCGCATCTGCGCTTCTCTCGCTTCCTGCGATAGCTGATCAATTTCCACCTGCGGCAATTCACGAGGCTCTTCAACTTTTTCAGCCACGCTACGCCAAGGCAGTCGGTTTATCGTCAGCCCCTAATGCGTTACCGCGACCGTCAGCGGATTTTGCTGGTGATGTAGTAGTGAGCCTGCAAGCAAACCTATCGTCTCAAAATTTCATTACAGCTTGCGAGTTCATTCAAAGTCCCGAGTTTATATTTGCTGCACGGCTTAACGCTGGTCGATTTGATCGCATCCGAAGGCATGTAGAGGCATTCTGTGCTGCGGTTAGGAATCCATACGGAGAGTCCCCAGAATCGATCGGTAAAGAGTGTGTTCATAGCCTCTGTCAGGAATTTAAAAGTTACCGTGATGACTTTATCTTGTGGAGGTTTCCGTTTTCTAAGGGGGCGGCTCAAGCGATTCGCAGCTTTGAAGCTGATTCAGCATCACGGAGTGCTGCTGCTAGCACTGGGGATAGGAGCATCTCGTGGTACTTCTATGTATTTCGCAGCGGATTTACCCCTCGCGACCCAGATGGTGAGCGCGTCGATCTCTGTTTGAGTGAGCCGAGGTTTTTTGCTCTTGGAGCGCAGCTAAGAAGAGGGTCGGATGATCTATTGCCTATCCTAAAAGATCTGACTACCTCAGAAGGGGCGGCAAAATCGTTATCTCGCAGCGAATTGGAGCCCTTGCGTCTTTTTCTTTTGGGGCACGCAGTAGCTTTGCTTACAGCTCATCCCTCAGCAATTGGGTCACGCAGTTTGGTACACTGGGTTAGTCTTAATAC
>JBIKWG010000241.1:0-4530 GCA_044356425.1 Bdellovibrionota bacterium
CTTTGAAAGGTAAGCCCTATTTAAGTGCGTAAGTGCTAGTTTTTTCAGAGCAAATGCCGGAACAAGAGTGGGTGTATTGAGTTACAGGCATAGCCTGTTTATACTAGTCGGACCGGTTTTTTTAAGCTCTGACCAAGAGCGTTCCATCAGGGAAATCCCCCGGATGAGAATGTGTAAGAGGCCAGAGGCGAGAAGCTTTGTTTAGAAAGCCGCCGGAATCGCACGCCGCTCCCTTTCGGGGTCAATCCGCCCGAAGTGTTAGGAATATAGGCGACTTATTTGGTCACCACGTGGTGCCCGCATTCAACGGAACAGGAAAGTACACTTATGACGACGCAACGAACCCTCTCTATCATCAAGCCTGACGCAACTTCGCGTAACCTCATCGGCAAGATCCTCACCCATTTTGAGGATGCTGGTCTTACCATCATAGCGGCTCGAATGATGACGCTGACACCAGAGGAAGCAGGGCAGTTTTATATCATCCACAAGGATCGTCCTTTCTACGGTGAGCTGATTGATTATATGTGCTCAGGTCGCGTGCTGGTTTCCGTATTGGAAGGCCCAGATGCTGTAAACGTGAATCGCACACTTATGGGAGCAACTGATCCTAAGAAAGCAGATCCAGAGACCATTCGCGCGAAGTATGCAGAGAGCATCGCAGCTAATGCGGTTCATGGATCCGATAGCGTTGAGAACGCGCAGACCGAGATCGCATTGTTTTTTCCAGAGCTCAAGTAGCTTGTCGGCGGGCTATCTCTAGAGGTGTTGTGTGATGGCGGCGAAGAAAGACTTTTTTAACTACAGTTATTCTGAACTAGCCGATCTCCTTGAGAAGGAATTAGAAGCTAATCGCTTCCGCGCAACACAGCTCTTTGAGTGGGTCTACCGGAAAGGGGTGACAGATCTCGACCAGATGACGAACATAAGCCGCGAGCTGCGAGCGCGTCTGGCCGAGACGTTTGAATTCCGCAAAGCCGCGATTCATTCGCGACAGATAAGCAGCGACGGAAGCCGGAAGTATCTCTTTCAGGTTGAGGAAGGAGACCTGGTCGAGTCGGTGATGATTAAGCAGCCCAACCGGATGACGCTCTGTGTATCATCTCAGGTTGGGTGTGCCATGGGGTGTAAGTTCTGTCGCACAGCGACGATGGGGCTAAAGCGAAGCTTGTCAACGAGCGAGATACTGCGCCAGGTAAACGGCGTCATTGAGGACGCAAAAAACTTCGGTGATAGCTTCCAAAATATCGTGTTCATGGGGATGGGAGAGCCGCTTCACAACTACGATGGCGTTACTCGTGCTGTAGCAAACCTGACAGACCGGCGCGGGTATGCGATGTCTCCGCGCAAAGTGACCGTCTCAACAGTTGGTCTTGTTCCAGCGATTCGAAAGCTTGCAGCGAGTGGGATCTCGGTTAGTTTAGCGGTCTCGCTGAATGCAACCACCGATGAGATTCGGTCTCAGATCATGCCGATTAATGACCGTTTCAACATGAGTGAGCTTCTCTCTGCGATTAAAGCTTTTCCTGTTGGCCCGCGGAAGAAGGTAACGATTGAGTATGTGATGCTGTCAGGAATCAATGATTTTCATGAAGACATGCAGCGTCTGGCGAAGATGATGCGCGGCATGCCGGTAAAAATAAACCTCATACCGTACAACGAAAACGCCGGGCTAGGCTGGAAGTCACCTCCTAAAGAGTGGGTGCACACCTGTCAGCGTTACTTGAGCTCTCAGGGCTTACAGGCGTTTATTCGATGGTCAAAAGGCGCCGACATAGCCGCTGCCTGTGGCCAGCTCGCAACTGAGTCAAAAAGGGAGAGTCGTCTGCGCGTGGTGGATCAACCGCAGATTGCAGCAGCCTAGCAGAGGTCTTATACGGTGGCAGAGAATATCCTCCTTGTTCCTAAGGGTTTCTTCGGCGATATACTGCTGATAACTCCGGTCATTGATGCCCTAAGAGAGAGCAACCCCGCCAACCGCATTTCAATAGTGTGTGTGCCGCAGGCTGAAGCGTTTGCGCGTGGTCTTCCAGGGATCGATAGAGTTATTGTTTTTGACCGAAGAGGTCGTCATGCAGGCTGGAAGGGCACTGCTTGTTTTGCCGAGGAGCTGCGCGCGCTCGCTTTTACTCGGGCATACGCGTTTCACCGCTCGCCGCGAACGAGTTATCTGCTCTATCGAGCAAAGATTCCAAACCGCACAGCCTTTGTGGATGCCAAATTAGCATTTCTTTACACTGAGCGGATTTCGAAGAGTCATCATTTTCACGATGTGCTGCGTAATTTGCAGTTAGTTAGCGGGGCATTGAGTACAGCGGTGCGGGCTAAAATCGATCAGCTCGTTCTTGGAGAAACAGGTGGTGAGCTGTGTCCCGTGACAGGTCCCTTTGGGCGATTGCGGGTGCCGACGGTTGAGCAAGATGCTTTATCCGAGCCGGTTAGGGCGATCGTCTCTGCAGGTGAGCCGTATGTAGTGTTGGCTCCCGGCAGCGCCTGGGCAACAAAGCGTTGGCATGCTGATGGGTATCGCCACGTAGCACGCACGCTGTCTGCGCGAGGCATGCGGGTCGTGGTTGTTGGTGCTGCCCAGGAGCGTGACTTGTGCGACACGGTAGCAGCGGACGTGGCTGTTGATAATATCTGTGGGCAGACCTCGGTGAGTGACCTCGTAGGGCTTATCGGTGCCGCTAATGCGCTTGTGTGCAACGATAGCTTGGCGCTTCACATAGCATCTGCCACGCAAACGCCTACCGTAGCTATTTTTTGCGCAACAACGCCGCGTTTCGGTTTTGGGCCATGGCAAAATCAAGCAGTAGTGCTTGAAAAAGAGGGGCTGTATTGCAAGCCCTGTCACCGGCACGGTTCTCACTCTTGCCCAAACGGCACAAAGGCTTGTATGACCGAGGTAAAAGCCGGAGATGTCGTGCGCGCCCTGGATCAACTTGCCATAAAGTTCAACGGGAGCAGGCGCAGTGGTTGCTCGAACGCCTTGTTTGCTCAAACGCTCTGTAGCTCTATTTGAATAGCTTGATAATGTAGGAATTTTCAATGAATGCCGCTGCTACCATTCCAAACTACCCCCTTGAGTTTACATCGCTGGTGCGCGGGCCATTTATTGTCGGTAGCTCTCAGCAGCTCTCAGACGAGCTTGCAACGCGTTTCGTGCAGCTGATGCAGACCGATTTTGAGACGCTTCCTAAGACCACCTTGGGAGGGCGGGGGCAGTCCAGTATCTGTGAAGTGCAGGGCCTCGGTCGAGTTTTCGTAAAGCGTTACACACATGGTGGATTGTTGCGTGGTCTAACCGGTGGAAAGTTTCTGTGCGTAGGTCCGTGTCGTTCGCAGGCAGAGTTTCTGATGCTTGAATTGGTGCGTAGTTTGGGTGTTTCTGCGCCGAAGCCCTTGGTATACGTCAAGAAGGGATCGTACATGTACAGCACCTGGCTTGTCATGGAACATATTGCAAATACTAGGACGCTTGTTGAGGTCGCGCAACAGAGTCCTGATGTAGTTCCAGAGGTGATGGAACGATTGGCCGAGCAGCTAAGAATTCTTCTGGCTAACCGAATTCTGCACGTTGACCTTCATCCAGGAAATGTTCTGATTCATGACGATATGCGCGTTACTATCGTTGATTTTGATAAAGCGCTTATCTACCCCGGATCGGCTGAGGCGCTCTGTGATCTCTATCTGCGACGGTGGCGACGTGCGGTGATTAAACACTCGCTACCACCGATCTTGAGTGAACTTATATCGCTCACGCTGCGGAGTTACCATGAGTAGAGAGGCTCAGGGGGCAAGAGCCCCGCGCCTCCTGCTGGTATTGATGGGTTCGCTCGGTGATGTAGCGCGCGGGCTTTACCTGGTTGATGCGATCAAGGCGTCTCATGCACAGGCACACATCACCTGGCTTGTAGAGCCTGCTTGTGAAGCGTTAGTGCGCCTCCATCCTCGGATAGACCACGTCGTCGTTTTTCAGCGTCAGGCAGGCATACGGGGTGTTGTAAGATTGCGGCAGGAGCTGCGGCAGCTAGAGCTTGATGTAGCGCTTGATCTTCAGCGGCACGCAAAGAGCGGGTTTTTTTCCTGGCTCTCAAGAGCGCCGCGGCGCATAGGGTTTCATCGTGCCGACTCAAAGGAAGGAAATTGGCTTTTTAGCACTGAACAGATTCCGGCCCAGGCAGAGACATTATCGAAACTTGACCACTATCTGCTTTTTCTGGATGCTCTGAGCCTTACGCGTCCGCCGCTGCTCTCTTCCGGCTTGTCTGAAGTTGCGCTCTTAGAGCCGCGGGAGTGGGAGCAGGCTCTGAAGCAGACTTACATTGGACTCGTGCTTGGTTCGTCCTGGGACTCAAAGGATTGGCCTGAAGAGGGGTACGCACTGCTTATTGATAGACTGCTTGCTGAGGGACAGGAGAGCCTTGTGCTCTTAGGTGATCGGACCAAAGTCGGCTTGGCTGAGCGGCTGATGGCCAAAGCGGCGAGACCCTCAGGGATAGTAAACCTTGTTGGTAAGACATCGCTCAG
>JBIKWG010000242.1:0-4525 GCA_044356425.1 Bdellovibrionota bacterium
GTGCGCGAGCTCGAGAATGTAGTGGAGAGTCTGCTAGCGCTCTCGCAAAGAGACGAAGTCGCCCTTGCAGATCTGCCTCGTAAAATTCGCGAGCAGGCAGTAGCTCCGCTAGGAGCTGCACCGGTGTTCGCAGCGGGTGTTGGATTTGAAGAGGCAGAGCGGCGATTTGAAACTGAGATGATAGTAAAAGCCCTGCGACGAGCAAATTTTGTACAGACTCGGGCCGCAGATATGCTCGGAATTAGCCGTAGAATTTTGAAATATAAGATGGACAAGCTGCGAATTAATGAGCGGGGAGAAGTCAGCGCGGCAGCCACGCGCGCGGATGAGGCTGCTGGCGAGGCAGAAATTGAAGGTGCTGCTGACCGAGATAATTGATGAGGGCTACTTCTTGAACAGGTCGTCCAGAGCGCTCATTGCTCTGGCTTTTTCGGAAGGCGCGCTTGCAGTCGTAACTGTCTTGAGCCGGAAGTATTCGCACACGTTGTTTCGATCCTTATTTCGGACCCATTCAGCAGAAGGCTCTCGACATTCGTGATGGGCTTGGTCATCGTAGAATCGGCAGTTTAGGCACACATGCAGGTCAGAGCCGCATTTTTCGCAGCTGTCGCGAAACCCAATGCGCGTCAACGTATCGGGCGCGGCGGCCGTGGTGGTAGTTTTGCAGTAGTGGCACGTAGGGGCGCTGCTCATAGCGTCGATTATGTAGTAGGTCGCTAGGATTGGGCAAGATCGCAGGCCGCTGGCAGCACCCCATGTGTCTTGTTGCCCAGGATGGGGGCCCAGGACGGTAGCCAGTAAAGTAGTAATGAAGAGATGTAGGGGGTTGAGCTTTCAAACGCTTGCCCGCAGAATAGTTCGATGATTGATGAACGGTCGATGCTTGATGGAGCTATGAGTCACGACGCCACTAAGCCACACTCACTTATACCAGTAAAAGAGCAGGTGCGTGCTTCTGCGTTAGAAGTTCGTTGGCTTTTTCGGGTCTTTCTCTCTTCGTGTGATCGGTTTTACTGGGATAACGGATTCTCAAAAGCAGCCGCACTGGCTTATACGTCGCTGCTGTCGCTCATACCATTTACTGCGCTCTGTTTCGGAATCGTCGCAGCATTTATGCAGACGCCCGAAAGTATGACCGACATACAGCAGTTTCTCTTCAGGCAGTTCATGCCGGGGTCTACAGCGCTTGAGGGTCTTGGACCAATCATTCAACAATTCGCTGAAAACATGCGCTCGCTAAACGTGGTAGTGCTTGTTACGTTGGTGGCTACCTCGCTGCTGCTGCTCAACTCGATTGAATACACCTTGAACGAAGTATGGCAGGTGTTTGAGCCACGCCCGGTTACCGAACGGCTAGCGATCTTCTGCGCTATCATCGTGTTGATTCCTTTCTTTGCGATATCGGGGTACTACACAAGCACCAAAGTTGAGCCGTTGTTTGCAGATCTCGGTCTTCTCAGCACCGTGTACCGAGATGCGGTGCCGTTTCTCATCGATTTTCTGGCTTTTGTAGCCCTGTATTACCTGGTTCCAAAGGCACCTGTGAAGATAGTTCCAGCTGCTGTTGGTGCCTTTACGGCCTCGGTGCTCTTTGGTTCTGCAAAGCACTGGTTCGCGTTTTACCTGGTACGGTTCGCCACGTATGAGCGAGTGTATGAGACCATTGCAATTGTGCCGATATTTCTGTTTTGGCTCTATATCTCTTGGCTAGTAGTGCTATTTGGTGCTGAAATATCCTTCCAGTGCCAACATCTGCCCCGCGTTGGAAAATTGTGGAAGCGAACCTTGATGGCTTGTGGCGATGGAACGATGGTTCTTGCCGTACAGGTGCTGTCGCTCGTTACTCGGGCTTTTCAAAACGGAGAAACCGCGCCGAACGAGATCGAGATAGCAGAGCGGCTCGGGTGTAGTTCAGTGCTGTTAAAACCGGCGCTTGATTCGCTGCAACGAGCTGGAATCTTAATGCGCGGAGATGGACGAGAGATGCCACTCCTTCTCATGCGTGCGCCCGAATCTATTACCGTTGCAGACATCCAGGAAGCGATCTTTAAGAAGCGTACTGGGATGTTTTTAGGTGCTGAGATGCGCAAGCTGTATGAGTGCTTTTCAGGCGCAGCGCACCCAGACCAGGTAACCCTTGCCCAACTTGTTTCGGAGAGCAGTCGCTTATGATAACCACACATCAGCTGTCAAACGGACTCGCAGTTATAATAGAGGAGATGGATCACGTTGAATCTGCTTCCTACGACCTCGTAACTACTGGCGGATATGTTTGCGACCCGGAGGGCTTAGTCGGATCAAGCCTTATCTTGGCCGAACTGGTTGGCCGCGGAGCCGGTCCATTTAACTCTCGTCAGCTATCGGAGGCGTTCGATGATAGCGGCATCCGGCATGGAGAGGGGGTGGGCGCTGATCGCATGGGCTTCAGCGGGTCACTAGTGGCTGATAAGCTGCCACGGGCACTTGAGCTTGTTGCTCATATGGTTCAGCGGCCACACCTTCCGGAAGAAGAGATTGAAGCAATCCAGAGCGTGTTGCTGCAGGACCTCTCGTCGCTCAGTGATAATCCGGCGCGGCGAGCCATGATTGAACTTTCACATAGGTACTATCCAGCGCCCTACAATCGTTCTTCGCTTGGAGATGCTCAGGGCATCGTTGGAACTGACATTGCGGCGCTTCGGGCGCTGCAGCAGCACTACTGCTCTCCACAGGGCGCGATTCTTTCGATAGCGGGCAAAGTTAATGCTCAGCAGGTGCTGACGGATGTTGAGCGTCTTTTCAGTGAGTGGTCGGGAGCACCGCTAGAGCTTCCTCGATTCGGAGAGATTTCGGCCCCGGGCTATCACCACGTTGAATTCGATTCAGCGCAGATGCAAGTTGTAATGGCTCTGCCATCGGTCAAATTCGCCGAAGAGTTTTACTATTCGGGCAAGATTGCAGTTAGCATCCTGGGTGCCTCAATGTTCGGACGCTTGTTTATGGAGCTGCGAGAGAAGCGTGGTCTGTGTTACTCGGTATACGCGAGACATGGTGCAAATACCCATTACGGAACGGTATCCGCCTATGTTGGGACAACCCCTGAGCGGGCCCAAGAGAGCCTAGATATGCTTCTATCAGAATTTGGCAGACTAGCCGGAACGGTAACAGATGATGAGGTGCAGCGCGCCAAAACTAATCTGAAATCGGCTCTCGTTATGGGTGAAGAATCGCCAGCATCTCGTGCCTCATCAAACGGATCCGATTGGTGGCTTATTAAGCGCATAAGACCGTTGCAAGAGATTAATGCGGCGATTGATGCTGTTTCAGTCGATAGTGTGAATAGTTTTCTCAAGACCTATCCATTTCGTTCGGCAACTATTCTTACCTTGGGGCGCGCCCCACTTGTCATTCCAGCCGGGTTATTTGGCGAAGGAGCATAATAAACATGGCAACAACTTTTTACTCGACCAAGCTTGCAAACGGTTTAACGGTGCTTGGAGAAGTGTCCCCATCTAGCATGAGTAGCGCTGTCGGTTTCTTCGTTAAAACGGGGAGTCGTGATGAAACGCTGCCCGAATCTGGTGTATCCCACTTCCTTGAGCACATGATGTTCAAGGGTACGCCGAGCCGCTCGGCGATCGATATCAACCTTGAGTTGGGAAATCTTGGGGCGCAAGCGAACGCTTTTACCTCTGAAGAGAATACAGTGTACTACGCAAGTGTAATCCCAGAGAACTTCTCTGCAATGCAGGCGCTATTGTCAGACATGCTGCGACCATCCCTCGATCCGGCAGAGTTTGATATGGAGAAGAAGGTGATTCTTGAGGAGATTGCGCTGTACCAAGATCGCCCCCATTTCTTTCTGTTTGAGAAGGCTTTCAAGGATTTCTTCGGAGAGCATCCGGCAGGAAACTCGGTGCTGGGTAGCCATGAGTCTATTTCGCAGCTTTCACGCGATCAGATGAAGGAATACTTTGACCGCCGGTATTCTCCGTCAAATCTTGTGCTGGCAGCTACAGGTAACTTCTCGTGGCCGCAGTTTCTTGATGATGCCGAACGACTGTGCGGAGGGTGGAAACGGTACGATGTTGGTCGAACTACTCCCCAGGTGCCGGCCAAGTCGTCAGTGACAGTTTATCGGAAGAAGAACCTAACGCATTCGCATGCTGTGTTGCTTGCTCCGGGGGTTAGTGCCCAGGACGAGTCGCGCTATGCACTTTCTCTTCTGGCAAATATATTGGGAGACGGATCTGGCTCACGGATGTACTGGGAGCTCGTTGATAACGGGCTTGCGGACTCTGCAAGCTGTGACAGCGATGAGCGAGATGGTACGGGCTGCTTTAGTGCATACGTTAGCACCACGCCGGACAAGCTTGATAGGGTCGTAGAGATAGCTCGTTCAATAGTGGATTCGGCGTTAGATTTCAGCGATGCAGACCTTGCTCGGGCCAAGGCAAAAGTTGAGGCACGTGTGGTTTTAAATGGCGAACTGCCGATGGGCAGGCTGATGGCACTCGGGTTAGAGTGGAACTACCGAGAAGCGGTT
>JBIKWG010000243.1:0-4491 GCA_044356425.1 Bdellovibrionota bacterium
GAAATCCACATGGCCTGGTGTATCGATCAAGTTCATCAAATACGTTTCGCCATCGGCCGCCGTATAGGTAAGTCGAACGGTTTGCGCCTTGATGGTTATGCCTCGCTCTCGCTCAAGATCTAATTTGTCGAGAAATTGCGCCTGCATCTCGCGTGAAGACAGCGCGCCGGTTGCCTCTAGAATGCGGTCAGCTAACGTTGATTTGCCGTGGTCGATGTGCGCGATGATGCTAAAATTACGGATCTTCTCTCTTGGAATCACAATACTGCTTCTGTTCCTATACTATTTCTTTTCGTACTTGGTTTCTTTTCGTACTTTTCTCTAGTCGTCAAACCGCTGTTAAGGCGCATTACTCTCGGACGGTGCTTTTACGTGCACCCCTCTCCAGCTTGTAGGCGCTGTTCAAAATCTGCGATGGTTTTTTTCAATCCTGCCTCAAGATTTACCTGCGGCTCCCATGCAAGCTCACTCTTAGCTAAAGAGATATCAGGACGGCGTCGGGTCGGATCATCTTTAGGAAGCGGTCTCTTTACGATCTTAGAACGAGAGCCTGTCATCTCGATAATTTTCGTTGCTAGCGCTGCAATCGTCATCTCGTTCGGATTTCCCAAATTTACGGGGCCTGCAAAGCCATCTTTATTCATGGTAGCCATGATTCCGTTAACGAGATCATCCACGTAGCAGAACGAGCGAGTCTGCTCACCCTCACCGTATACCGTTATATCTTCACCTTTAAGGGCTTGAACGATAAAATTCGACACAACTCGCCCATCATTAAAGAGCATTCGAGGGCCATAGGTGTTAAAGATACGCACGATTCGAGTATCGACGTGCCCCTGGTCTCTGTAGTTCTGAGTAAGCGTCTCGGCCACACGCTTACCTTCGTCGTAACAGCTGCGGGGACCGATCGGATTCACGTTCCCCCAGTAGCTCTCTACCTGCGGATGCTGCAGCGGGTCACCGTACACCTCTGATGTTGAAGCTAATAAGAATCGCGCGTGAGTTCGCTTGGCGACCCCTAACATGTTTATGGTGCCCGTTACATTTGTCTTAATCGTCTTTATCGGATTGTACTGGTAGTGCACCGGCGAGGCTGGACATGCGAGGTGATACACCTGGTCACATTCTAGCAAGATAGACTCAGTGACATCATGGCGAATGAACTCGAAGTTCGGGTTCTCACGCTGCTGCAACATGTTTCGCTTGGAACCAGTGAACAGGTTGTCGACAACCACAACCTCATGCCCCTGCGAGAGCAAGCAGTCTGTGAGGTGAGATCCTATGAAGCCCGCTCCACCTGTTACAACTATTCGAGCCATGAGAATCTCCCAACTTTCTTATTTGTTACTGCTGTAACACTCAATGTACTTATGCGGACGCTGAAACCTTCGAGCGACCAACACTGTAATAAACGAATCCGTGCCCCCTCATATCTTCTGGGTCGTATATATTCCGGCCATCAAATACTATCGGTCGACTCAACTCTTCTTTTATACGGGCAAAATTAGGCTGACGGAAGGCATTCCATTCAGTGCATACCATCAAAGCGTCCGCACCCCTAAGAGCCTCGTAATTATTCTGCACATACTCAATCCCATCACGGGCACCGAAGGAAGCTTCAAACGTCTCGTTTGCCTCAGGATCAAAAGCCTTTACCCGTGCCCCCAAACGCAGCAGCTCTGCGCAGATAGTAAGCGCCGGAGCCTCTCGAACATCGTCTGTCTTAGGCTTAAAGGCCAATCCCCATACGGCGAAGGTCTTGCCGCGCACCCCATCCGCCCCGTAATGCTCTAGCACCTTACGCACCATGAGTAGCTTCTGGTCTTTATTAACATCTTCAACTGCGCGAGAGATCTTCAGCTCAACGCCGTGGTCCTTACCTGTGCGAATGAGTGCCTGAACGTCCTTGGGAAAACAAGAACCGCCATACCCGATACCCGGAAAGATAAAGCTCATACCGATACGAGAGTCAGTGCCAATCCCGATTCGCACCTTATTGATGTCAGCACCTGCAGCTTCACACAGATTAGCGATCTCGTTCATAAACGATACCCGCAGAGCTAACATGGCGTTGGCCGCATACTTGGTCATCTCGGCAGAACGGATATCCATCACGAGGATTGGATTGTTAGTCCGAACAAACGGAGCATAGAGCTCTCGCATTACCTTCCCAGCTTTTTCGCTATCAACCCCTACGACAACCCGGTCTGGGCGCAGAAAATCGTCGATGGCGGCCCCCTCTTTAAGAAACTCCGGGTTACTCACTACATCAACACGATGCTTAGTGACAGATTGAATAGTGTTGCGAACAAGGTCAGCTGTGCCGACCGGAACAGTTGATTTATCAACAACAATCTTTGGGCATGTCATCGCTTCACCGATGCCCCTCGCGACAGCGAGCACGTGCTTAAGATCCGCAGAGCCATCTTCATCCTGCGGTGTTCCTACCGCGATAAAAATCACATCAGAACCATCAACGGCATCCTTCAATGAAGTGGTAAAGGTCAGCCGCCCGGCCTTTGAATTGCTCTTTACCAGGTCTTCAAGGCCTGGCTCAAAGATCGGAACCTGTCCGGCCTGCAAGGCTGCAACTTTCTGCACGTTGACATCAACGCACACAACATCGTTGCCAGTCTCAGCGAAACACGCACCTGCTACCAGCCCTACATATCCGGTTCCAACCACGGCAATGTTCATGACTAACTCTCCACTATCTCTGCACTCGCTAGGGTTATAGCTCAAACCCGCTAGAGAGATCAAAGGGTTGGGCTGCAAGCTGAGGCCGCTTATGAGGCCCAACAAGCTGCAGCCTCATCGACAACAAAGAGACCTAACGACCCGCATTTACTCGGTGATATTTTTCGGCATTCAAAGGCAGACTGGACCTCCCCCCGACCGGGTGGAAAGGATGGGATGTGGCCTGGTTTACTCTGCTGTGCTAATCCAGCAGGACTATGGCGAAGAAAACAGTTACCTCCCTCAAAGATGTTTTCTCAGCGGGAATTGCCGCCGGGATAAAAGCTAACGGAAAGAGAGACCTAGCCTATCTTTTCATACCTAAGGCATACGGCAGCGCAGGGGTTTTTACCCAGAGCGCCTTCATCGCTGCACCCCTCATCGTCACTAAAAGAGCCCTCAAGAAGGGAACTCTCAAGGCGCTCATTGTAAATTCAGGCTGCGCTAATGCCGCCACTGGAGCCCTGGGCTTACGCGATGCGCAACGCACAGCCACCCTCGCCGCTCAATACTTGGGCATTAAGCCCGATGAAATTGCACTCGCTTCAACCGGAATTATTGGTAAGCCCCTTCCAATGGATAAAATTGAGGCGGGGCTTGAGGCTCTCCTTTTTGATCCGCGACAACGAGATGGCGACTCGGCTGCCAAGGCGATTATGACGACCGACCTTACACAGAAGGAGGTCTTCGTTACCGGCAAGGTCGCAGGAGCACGGATCTCTGTCGCTGGTTTTGCAAAAGGCTCTGGGATGATTGCGCCAAATATGGCGACGATGCTGGGCTTTATCGTCACTGATGCAAAGGTTGATAGCAAAACACTATCCCCCCTCTTAAAACAGGCGGTCGATGATTCTTTCAACATGACCTCTGTCGACACAGACACATCTACCAACGATATGGTGCTAGCATTTTCAACCGGGGCGCGGGGTAAGAAGGTCACCTCCCCTACCGCGAAGCGAGAGTTTCTTGCGCTCCTCACCCGAGCCTGCCAGGAGCTGGCCAAACAGATAGCCGCTGACGGTGAAGGGGCAACAAAGCTAATCGAAGTTCAGGTGCATGGCGCTCGCAACGTCAAAGAAGCTCGCTGCATTGCCAAGCAAATAGTCAATTCTCCGCTGGTAAAAACGGCGATTCACGGAGCAGATCCGAATTGGGGGCGCGTGCTCGCGGCCGCGGGCAAAAACCCCTCTGCTAAGGTCGATCCACATCGGGTAGATCTGACTTTTGCTGGTGCATCAGTTATGCGCAAAGGCTCGATTCAACCCCACGATAGAGAAGCTATTCGCAAACGGATGTCAGGCGACTGTGTTGTCGTAAGCCTACAATTAAACCTCGGCACAGGCTGTGCCACCGCCTGGGGTTGTGACCTAACTCACGGCTACGTAGACATTAACGTTAGCTACAACTAGGTTCGCCACATATGCAGGATGAGATCAACTGGCACAAGGTTCACAGCACCCGGATCACCGCATGCTGCTGTCGCGCTGCCAAAGACAAGCACGTTCCGATGGAGGCACCTTTTGAGCTCACAGATCCTGAGCTGGGCACATTTCACTACATCGCATTGTTTCCCACACTTGGCAGTGGTCACGGCATGCTGATCTGCCTTGCCTGCGACTGGGAGAAAGCAAACTCAATAGCTCATAGGCATGGATACAGCTGTGCCGGACTCGATCCGGAACAGTATTCTTCGTACAACCCAGCGTCCTGGGTTTCTACTTTTGAAGCATGGGGAACAGTGTGCAGTTGACCAGA
>JBIKWG010000244.1:0-4485 GCA_044356425.1 Bdellovibrionota bacterium
GATCCAGGCTGATTACGTGGGAAAGGTGATCGCTTGCCAGCGTAATCAGTTGGTGCGCGTGCGGCTATCGGAGCTCGAATACCGTGATGGCGCATACCTGATTGACCGCAATTAGGGTGGATTCAGATTGTTAAGGGAGCCGACTGAGGGGTGAAATCCCAGCCTCATCTCTGTTCGAGATGTTTTTGTAAAATCATAGCTGAAAAGCGGTGGTAATCTCTTGTAAAGTTCAATCTGCTGGGCTTTACTTGCGACTCGATGGTCGACCACCTGTTGGGAATTCAAGGGCTTTCGAAAAGCGACATTTATCGATACCTCGAGACTGCACAGTCATTTGTAGAGGTGTCGGAGCGGGATATTAAAAAAGTCCCTACGCTTCGCGGAAAAACAATAGTTAACATATTTTTTGAACCAAGCACGAGAACTCTCGCTAGCTTTGATATTGCTGGCAAGCGATTGTCGGCTGACACCATAAATGTTGGTGCCAGCTCAAGCTCAGTCAAGAAGGGAGAGACCCTATTTGATACCGTCCGGACACTCGAAGCGATGAATCCTGACGTCATTGTGCTTCGTCACAGTGAAAGCGGGTCGGCGCACTTTGTTTCGCGCTGCCTGGCGCGCACTGCAGTTGTAAACGCTGGTGACGGTAGCAATGAGCATCCTACTCAGGCTCTCCTAGACCTCTTGACCCTTAAGCAGCACTTTGCGCGCTTTCGAGACACGGGCCTCGAAGGATTAAAGATAGGTTTCGTAGGTGACGTGCGGCACTCTCGAGTTGCGCGAAGTGGCGCATGGGCTCATCTAGCGCTGGGTAACGAGGTGCGCTTTGTGGGGCCGACAACCTTAGTTCCTCACGATTTCGCTGATGCGTTTGGTAAAGGGCGGGTCAAGATCTTTCATGACCTCGCAGCAGGAATCGAAGGGCTCGATGTAATCGTTAGCCTGCGTATGCAGCTTGAGCGTCAGGATGATAATTTTGTGCCGAATCTTGATGAGTATAGCCGTGAGTACTGTTTAACCGAGCAGCGGCTTGGGCGGTATGCCCCACACAGCGTGGTTTTACACCCTGGTCCGATGAATCGTGGAACCGAGATTGCGGGAGATATTGCGGATGGCCCGCGAGCGCTGATCCGGAATCAGGTTAACAACGGTGTAGCGGTTCGAATGGCGGTGTTGTATCTGCTGGCACGCAGCAGTGCGCAAGTACATGAGGAGTCGGGTGCATGAGGAGTCTGGTCATGTCGCAGAGTAAGCCGATAGTTATTAAGGGCGGAATAGCAATCGATGCAGCAACCAGCCTTGATGGAGAACGTGATGTGCTCGTTCAGGATGGTCGGATAGCCGCACTTGAGAAGCCTGGAGTGCTCTCTGCGCTCACAGATGCAGAGGTGATTGATGCCACGGGGAAGTGGGTAATGCCCGGCTGCATCGACCTACACGTGCACCTGCGTGAGCCTGGCGAAGAGTGGAAAGAGACGATTCAAACGGGGGCGGAAGCAGCTATCTTAGGCGGATACACAACTATCTGTTGTATGCCAAACACGCGCCCGGCTAACGACTCTCCGGAGGTAACGCGATTTATTCTTGAGAAGGCTAAAGCGGCTGGGGCGGCGCGTGTCTTGCCAATCGGTGCAATCACGATGGATCGCAAGGGGAAGCAGCTTGCGCCCTACTCAGAGCTTGCTAAAGCGGGTTGTGTGGCATTTTCTGACGATGGTGACCCGGTTGAGAATGCTGGTGTTATGCGGCGGGCACTTGAGTGGTGCCTCATGCTTGGGCTGCCACTTTCGTGTCACGAAGAGGATCGCAGTTTGAGTTGTGGTGGGTGCATGAATGAGTCGCCTCTTAGTCTGCGTTTGGGGCTCAAAGGATTTCCCGGCGTGGCCGAAGATGTGATGATCGCGCGTGATATAGAGCTTGCACGTTTTACGAAGGGTAAAGTTCATATCTGTCACGTATCAACTGCGCGCAGCGTAGAGCTGATTCGCAGAGCGAAAAATGACGGAATCAGTGTCACGTGCGAGGTTACGCCGCACCACCTCTTGCTCGATGAAACGGGAGTTTCTGCATACGACACAAACTATAAGATGATGCCACCGCTGCGTGGTCGTGAAGATATCGAAGGGCTCTATGGCGGGCTACGTGATGGAACAATCGATGCGATTGCAAGTGACCATGCCCCGCATCATCACGACAGTAAAAACGTAGAGTTTTCTAAAGCCACAGTCGGAATCCTCGGTCTTCAGACGAGCTTGCCTCTTCTGGTGGAGCTTGCGGCAAACGGCACTATTACGCGACAGCGAATGGTGGAGCTGCTCTGTTCTGGGCCAGCCAAGGCTTTTGGCCTTGATTACGGCTCCATTCGAGTAGGGGCGCCAGCGGATGTTGTGGTGTTAAGTCCAAGTGCACGTTGGAAGTTTGAGATCGGCACTGTTCGCTCCAAGTCAAAGAATAGTCCATTTGTGGATCGGGAGCTGGTTGGGCAGGTTGCCCACGTGTTGGTTGCGGGTCGTCCTGTGGTGCGTAGTGGCAGATTGGTATCAGAAGTTCATAACGAGCAAATGGTCGCATGTTAAAGGTGAGTAGCTGTCATGGCTAAGATGAAATTGAATCATAAGAAGTATCAAGAGGCTCAGGGGGAAGCAGGTGTTTTAGCGCTTGCTGATGGAAGGATATTCACTGGGCGATGCTTCGGTGCTTTACGCACTATGGATAATCCGATAGTCGGCGAGTTGGTTTTTAATACCTCGATGTACGGCTACCAAGAGATTCTTACTGACCCGAGCTACGCGGGACAGATCATGTGTTTCACCTATCCGCACATAGGAAACGTCGGATGTAACGATGAGGATGTTGAGTCTGGTAGGGTGTATACCGAGGGTCTGATAGTTCGGGCAGCATGCAAGGAGCCCTCAAATTTTAGGTCGGTATTGTCGCTCTCTGCCTATCTCGCGCGGAGCGGTAAGATGGGCCTTGAGGGGGTCGACACGCGCATGTTGGTAGCCCACCTGCGTGATAACGGCTCGCAGATGGCGGTGCTTGCCGCGGGAGAAAACCTGGATACAGCGGAGCTCGTTGAAAGGGCGAGGGCGCTCGGTTCAATGGAAGGGAAAGATTACGTCAAAGAGGTTGCTTGCCAAGAGAGTTACGCATGGGATCACCTGCCATGGTCACTGCATAGTGGTAACAAGCAGCGCCTGACTCAGGAGCAGTTAGTAAGTCGACTACACGTAGTAGCTGTTGATTGCGGAGTCAAGACGAACATCTTAAGGCTGCTCGTAGATGTGGGCTTTAGGGTCACGGTCGTCCCAGCCGGTACAACCAGTGCAGCTATTATGGCGCTGAAGCCTGATGGGCTATTTCTCTCAAACGGGCCAGGAGATCCAGCAACGCTGGGCTACGTTGTTGAGCCTGTACGGGAGCTCTTGGGGCGTCTGCCGATCTTTGGAATCTGTCTTGGTCATCAAATTTTAGGGCAGGCTCTCGGTGGCACTACCTACAAGCTTAAGTTTGGCCATCGCGGAGGTAACCATCCTGTGCGCGATGAAACAACTGGTAAGGTTGAGATTACTGTTCAGAACCATGGATTCGCTGTTCGCAGAGAATCGTTACCGAAAGATGTTTTTATCTCTCACATAAACCTTAACGATCAGACCGTTGAGGGATTGGAGGCTCGTGACCTGCGTGCATTCTCGGTGCAGTACCACCCAGAAGCGTCTCCGGGTCCACACGATTCTCGTTATCTGTTCCAGCGTTTCTATGACCTAGTGGCTGGGGTGGATTGCATGAGACAGAGAGGGGCTGCCTAAGCACTTGTAGGAAAATTATGCCAAAGCGAACTGACATCAAATCAATTCTTCTAATCGGGTCAGGGCCGATCGTAATTGGGCAGGCGTGTGAGTTTGACTACTCGGGAACGCAGGCGATTAAAGCCCTAAAGAGTGAGGGATACCGGGTGATTCTGGTAAACTCTAACCCGGCAACGATAATGACTGATCCAGAGTTTGCGGATCGTACATACATCGAGCCAATAACGGCTGATTTTGTTGAAGAGATAATTAGGATTGAGCGACCTGATGCAGTGCTTCCAACGATGGGTGGGCAGACAGCTCTGAACACAGCGCTTGAGCTCGATGAGCGTGGGGTGTTTGAACGGTACAACTGCCAGCTTATCGGCGCCAAAGTTGATGCAATTAAAACCGCAGAGGATCGGGATCTGTTTCGCAAAGCGATGGATGAAATAGGGCTTCAGTCAGCGCGTTCTCTCTTGGCAACATCAGTGCGTGATGCGGAGGAGGCCGCAAAGAGTCTCGGATATCCGTTGGTGCTACGTCCCTCACGTACACTCGGGGGAACCGGGGGGGGCATTGTGTACTCTGCCGCAGAGTTGCACAAAAAAGTTTCGATTGCGCTAGCAGCCAGCCCTAATCATGAAGTCTTGATAGAAGAGTCTCTCCTGGGTTGGAAAGAGATAGAACTTGAAGT
>JBIKWG010000041.1:0-15633 GCA_044356425.1 Bdellovibrionota bacterium
AGAGCGACACGGCTAGCAGCCCGACCAACGTCTACCTGCTGCAAACACAGGCTAGAGAAGTCTTGAACATAAACTGCTGCGCTCTCTGAGCGTGGAAAGTTGGGCGATTCTAAAACCACACATCTTTAAACACTTCACTGTTGTCGAGACACTTACCAGCGCCCTCTGCCACAACAGCGAGCGGGTCAGCGGGCACAGTAACCTCCATCTCAAGCTCCTCTGAGAGGCGCTTGCCGAGACCACGTACGAGAGCCCCACCACCAGCAAGCGCGATGCCGCGATTGATAATATCACCCGAGAGCTCGGGAGGGGTGTTCTCTAAAGTCTGCCTAACGGCCACAACGATCTGCGAAATGACCTCGTTCATCGCTTCACGAATCTCGCCACCGGATATCACTATCCCCATCGGCGTGCTGTGAATGAGTGAGCGTCCTCGAACTTCCATAACCTCGTCGTCGAAGTCTGGATGAACTGTGCCTACAGTCTTCTTAATCTGCTCGGCTGTTGATTCACCGATCAAAAGATGATGCTTGCGCCGCATGTAGTTAATGATCGCCTCATCAAGTGCATCACCACCCTGTCGAACAGAGAGCGAATACACGATGTCCTTGAGGCTTACCACTGCAATATCAGTGGTGCCACCACCGATGTCTATAACAAGGCTGCCAGTGGCTTCAGTCACAGGGAGATTGCACCCGATAGCTGCCGCCATCGCCTCATCAATTAAGCGAACCTCGCGAGCTTGATCTTCAACGGCTTCCCGAATAGCGCGCTTCTCAACTTCAGTAATCCCACATGGAACCCCAACCATCACGCGCGGCTTCATCATTGCCCACGAGATCGAGCGCACACGCGAGATGAAGTGGCGCAACATAAGGCTTGCTACTTCAAAGTCTGCAATTACCCCAGTTCGAACCGGTCGGATAACTTCTACGCCCTGGGGGGTCTTCCCCAACATAGCCTTAGCTTCGGCGCCGTAAGCAACTGGCTCACGCCGACCGCCAACGTCCTTGAGGGCGACCATCGACGGCTCATTCAACACAATGCCCCGCCCCTTCTCATAGATAAGGGTGTTTGCAGTTCCTAGATCTATAGCGATATCGCGAGCAAAGAGACTCTTCATAGGTTGCGGCTTCTGGTTTCGTGATGTTACTGCGCTTGGACCCGACTCCTCTTGAAAATTCGCCTTCAGCTGCAAATCGCGAGCTGCAACCGTACGTCGAGATAGACCCACAAACAATCTTCAGCGTATCTCACCGGATACGCCTCCGATTTATTCGTACCGTCCGCCTCGCCGACCGAGCGACGCTCTCAAAAAGTTCGCCAGAGGGCTAATTCTGCAAGTGGCTCAAGCCAAAAAACTTTGCGTATGGTGACACATTTCACTTCCAGTGTACAAACAAAGCTCTTTAAAATAGTGGACGTAACGCAGAAGAGATAGCAAGGGGGCATATGACAGAGATACGGCGAGTCGGGATCATCGGTGCTGGACAGATGGGGGCTGGAATAGCCCAGGTTGCAGCGACAGCCGGCTTCTCAGCCCTGCTATGGGACGCAAACGCCCAGGCGCTAGAGCGGGGCCTCTCGGGCATTACAAACCGCCTCACTCAGGCAGTTGAAAAGGGCAAACTGCCGTCTGCCGCCAAGGATCAAGCCGTTAGCAACTTACGAGGGGCAGCGACGCTGTCCGAATTTGCGAGTTGCGACCTCGTGATTGAAGCCGTTATCGAGCAGTTTGATGCCAAAGCTGCCCTCTTTAAGCAGCTCGATCAGGTGCTGGCGAAGGGAGCCCTGCTTGCAAGCAACACTTCATCGATATCGATTACCCGCATGGCAGCCGTAACCTCTCGACCAGAGAGCTTCATCGGGGTGCACTTTATGAACCCAGTGCCGGTTATGAAACTCGTTGAGCTGATCCGCGGCTTACAGACTAGCGATGCCACCTACGCTGCCGTACAGCAGTTCTGTGCCAAGATTGAGAAGACGACGGTGCTCGCGATCGACACGCCCGGATTCATCGTAAATCGCATCCTCTGTCCGATGCTGAACGAGGCGATCTTCCTCGTACAGGAAGGAGTTAAGCCAGAGGATATTGATGCGGGGATGAAACTCGGTACAAATCAGCCGATGGGCCCTCTGACCCTGGCTGATTTCGTTGGACTCGACACCCTCCTCTATATCTTGCAGGTGCTTCACCGAGAGCTCGGTGAAGACAAGTACCGACCGTGTCCGCTGCTGGTGAAATACGTAGAGGCAGGCTGGTACGGAAAGAAGAGCGGGCGTGGTTTCTATCGGTACTAACGTCGACGACGAGGAGAACGATACTTTTAGACTACGAGGCATAGTCGGCTCTCTCTATATGTTAAAAGTGGTAAGCTGAACGTATCGTAATATTTCAAAGGCTACGGTGAGAGTTGCCTTATGCCGAAACATTGCCGGCGACTATACCGGCCATCGGCTAGGCGCTGGAGCTACCTACCTCTACCTACCTACCAACCCTACTACGTGAAGGTAGCTTTACTGCCTGCCCAGTGTAGGTAGCGCTGCAGTTGTTAGCCGCTCGGCGGCAGGTCATAGCTACGGAACCCGTTATAGTTGCCGCAGATGTTGAGTTCAAAACCATCTGAGAGGATACCTGAGCGTTACAGCCCATCAGCGACATCGGCGTGTACTGACCAGCGGTTGAAACTGAGTTACCTGAGCGTGTGCCCCGTAACGTTGCAACTCCCGGAACCTGCATAACGATGCGGTTACCCGTTTGCGAGATGTTTACGTTTGAAACTAGAGAAGAGCGTAATCCAGTGCAGTTCGATGATTGCCGATTTAAAGAAGCTCGCCACTTACCGGCAGCGCTTGCAACGCTCATCGGCACCATCTGGCCCTGCCTTATCGCAACCCGGCTCCGCAACGAACCTCCAAAGAAATCTCCACACGAGCACCCTTGCGGCAGGTCAAAGGGACCACAACCAAACAGCACGTTGTCACAGCAAGAGGGTCTATTAAATGGGCAGTTCAAACCGCCGCCGCAGCTCGTCAATAACATAAGCATCACGAAGAACAGCAGCCGTGTGACCGTGGTAGAATCTCTCATACCGACACTCTAAAGCTTCTGAACCAACTATCCCAGACAAAAGTGCTTAGCCAGTAAAGATTGCTGAGTCTGCTTCTGAAATTAAGAATCGAGCGCGGTTCGCTGCTGTCTGATATTGATAGGGATAGTAACGCAGCTGGCTGGATCCAGTTCGATGATAGGGTGTATCGGGGCTCCTTACTCGGCCTGAACCGGTGCTACTTTGATGGCTCCACAACCTCAGTTAACCGCACCCCATATCGGTCATTAACTACCACCACCTCGCCGTGCGCTACAGTCTTCCCCTTTACTGTAATTGCAAGGGGCTCTCCTGGACGACCGTCAAGCTCAATCACACTTCCCACCGCCAGCTTTAGCAGCCGCTCAAGAGTTATCGTTGTAGCTCCGAACTGAACCGTTACGCCAAGCGGAACATCAGCCATAAAATCTAGCTGGCGCGGTTCGCGCGCAGCTTGCTCGGGGGGCGTAAGTGGTTGTTCCGGATCCTTGTACGGCATAGTACGGAGGGTATCGGCGAAAATCCGACCCTTCTTAATAAATCCTGCGCGATTGATCTTTGCAAAATGCCTTAACTAACCGGGGAGAGCTCATTTTTAGCCCAGCCACGTCGTGCCATAGAGAACAGACACACATGGCGTGCATAAAGGGACTGCTGGGTACCTGCTATGTGAAACCCGTTGTCTGTTTAAAAAGAACGAAGCGGAGGCGACTTTTAGGCTGCTACATTTTCGCTGTTACGCTAGCGCTTGCTGTAACTCTTCACGAACCTTCTTAAGAAGTGCGATGTTATCCGAGTGTCCAGTCATGCTCGCAGTAATCTTGCCCCGCAGCGGCCTTCCAAGCAGATAGAGGTCTCCAATTGCATCGAGGATCTTGTGGCGCACTGGCTCATTCGGAAAACGCCACGCATCATTAATGGCACCCTCTGCGCCAATCAGGAGGAAGTTATCGAAACGCCCCCCCAGCGCAAGACCTTGACGCTGCAGATGACTAACATCCTTTACAAAGCTAAAGGTTCGGGTTGGAGCTATCTGCTCACGGTATGCGGCTGCATCAGTAAGCGTAAAAGAAAAGTGCTGCACTCCAACTGGCTCAGGATAACGTAAGGTGTAATCAATAGAGAGCACATCAGCTGGCTCTATACGGATAAACTCCTTATCATCCCCCACCTCAAGAGTTTTGCGAATCTCTATCTCATACCACTCGCCTTCTTGCTCGGTCAGTCCGACCTCATCAAAGAGCCGGCAGAACTCTCGCGAAGAGCCGTCCATTACCGGCACTTCCCCGTTACACTTCACCAGCAGATTCGATATCCCATACGCACACAAAGCAGACATCAGATGCTCAATAGTGCCGGCCTGTGTTTGCCCCAAGCGCACCGTGGTCGCAAAGCCTGTGGACTCAACAAAATCAACGTGCGCTGGCACAACAGTCGTCTCTGAAACACCAACGAAGTGTATTCCCGAATTAGGTGGAAGAGGCTCAAGTATCAGCCCGCTCTTGCGACCTGAGTGGAGTCCCTGCCCATACAGAATAGCAGCATGCGCCAAGGTTTTCTGTCGTAGAGCGCGGCCTGCTAACGGCTGCGAGGTAAAAACAACAGGGTTGATTGTAACCGATTCACGCAGCGGACCAACTGAGGCCGGGTCGATCGCCTCCCAGCGCACCGAACTAGCTGCCGATACCTGAGCCGTCTGCAGCGCAGACGCTTCGCGTTGAGCCATTACCCGCCGCACCATCTGAATCGTGCCAGTCAGATCGAGTGGCTTCTCTAAAAAGTCCAACGCCCCAAGACGGGTTGCGGCAACTGCCGTTGAAATCGTTGCATGTCCGCTAATCATTACAACCGGCAGATCGGGATGAAGCTCTTTTATCTTTCTAAGGGTCTCTAGCCCATCCATCCCTGGCATCCAGATGTCTAGAAGCACCAGAGCGGGTCGAACATTCATCAAGATAGAGATCGCCGTCTCTCCATCTTCTGCCAAGACAACCGAGAGCCCCTCATCTTTCAGCACCCCTTCAAGCGAGCGCCGAATACTGGCTTCATCATCGATCACTAAGACCGTGTTTACATCTTCGTTCATCTTACTTTCGTCGCGCGCCACTGCTTGGTTTTGCATCGGTTGTGCTCTCACTAACTGCCCCCCAAGATACTACCTTCCTTGGTAATGCAACGCAAACCTCTGAAATAACACGATGTCCGATACATTTTCTGAGAAGTGGTTGTTCTCTTTAGCGCCCCCAACTGTCCTGCTTTTCAAACAGCTAGCCGACCCCTGTATAGGCAGAAACGGACATCGGGATTCCGTCATCTTATCGGAGGGTTATGCTATCGAAACTGTTTGGAAATAAGAAGCCGATTAAGGAGCAAGCTCCGACCCTCGCTGACGGCGTTCGACAGACGATCCTTGAGTCGCTGGGGCTCCGGTCTATTCCAATTATGCCTGCTGCCGCACAGCAAGCTTTTCAGTTAGCGACTAATCCAAACGCAGACGCACGCGACTATATCGAGGTGCTGGAAGCTGATGAGGGTCTCACCGCACGGATCTTAAAGCTTTCAAACTCGGTCTATTACGATCGGGGTGGTGGCAGTAAAACCATTGAAGAGGCTGTTATGGTTGTTGGCATCGCCGAGCTCAAAGGGGTGCTGAACGCGACGGCTCTGGCGAATATTTTTCCGATCCGTCATCCACTTCGCTCGCACTTTTGGGGTCATGATATCGCAACAGCGCTAACTGCGCGCATCTTAGCCCGTAACTTTCTGCCCTCACAGACCGACCACGTCTTCCTCGGCGGATTGATGCACGACATCGGAAAGCTACTACTGCTGCAAAAACACACCGATACGTATGAAAAGCTGTGCCGGCGCGCCATCTCGGATGGATTGAGTTCAAGTGAAGCTGAGCTACTGGAGTATCCATTCGATCACACTCAGGTAGGCCAGCTCATCGCCGAACGGTGGAACTTCTCATCAGACCTGACCGCGATAATTAGAAACCACCACCAACCCTGGTCAGAGATTCCTTACCTTTCTCCAACCGGACTGGTAAAAGCAGCCAACATACTTTCGCACTCTCTTGGCCTTCTGCAAGATCGAGAGGCAAACTATCTGCGCAGCATCTATGAGCCGCTTGCTGATGAGACGTGGGAATTCTTGCGGGTTCCGAAATCTGGCCAGGATTCAATCGCGCGCGAAGCGCATCGCAGCTTTGAAGATGAATATGAACTGTACGCATCGTGGGGCCACGGGTGACACTTGAACAGTTGTGGTGGACGGCTGCAGTCGTAGCACTGGGATTAGCCCTCGCCGCAACGCTGCGCACAATTCGACAGCAGCTAGAGGCACCGAGCGACACTGGAAAGATTGCGGTATCCGATATTATCACCTCAATAATACTTGCTGTACCGCTCTTTGGGCGAGCGTTGCGATCAGTCGTGAATGAGATACGCACACTCAAGCAATCTGAGGCCGACAGCCGCACGCGCTACAAGATTCTCACCGACCACGTGGCAGCCGCCGTAATGCTCCACCAGGCCGACGGTACAATGCTGTGGTGTAGCCCCTTTACAGAAGTGCTCACAGGTTATCCGCTTTCAGAGATCTATCGATCAAAAGAGAGCTTCTTGCGTGCCGGCGTGCACGATGAAGACCGCGAATCACTGGAACGTTCGTTCGCTATCGTGGCAACCGGAGAGCCTTTTCAGTGTCGATACCGCTTCTACCACCGATCAGGCATGACGCTCTGGTTTGAAACACGCACGGTGCCAATATTTGATGCTACCCTTAATGACTATGTAGCCCTCTCAATTGCGATTGATGTCACAGCGCACGTAGCGAATCAGATACAGATTGAGGGGCGAAATCGTGACCTGCATGAATTCACCTACATGATCTCTCACGACCTAAAGGCCCCCATTCTTACTATTAAGGGGATGTTAGGGATCCTCGGTGATCTTGCAGAAATTAAAGCAGACCCCAACGCCGCTCAACCTCTCGGATACATCGAAAAGGCGGTCTCGCGCCTCGAACAGCTCGTGCACGGAGTGCTTGAGCTCGCTCGCGTTTCGGCTGCCGAGCAGCCCCTTGTTGGTGTTGATCTTACGCCTCTGGTCGATGAAGTGCGCCAAAACTACCAGCAACAGATCGACGAAGCTGCGGCGACTCTCACGATTGAATCCCAGCTTGCGCCAGTGCTTGGAACCAACACCTACCTGTATCAGATACTGAGCAATCTGCTCGGTAATTCGCTTAAATATCGAGATCCCCAGCGACCACTACTCTTCTCGGTGACCTCAGCACCTGGCGCCTCACGCCGCAAAGTTCAGATAGTGATTAGCGACACCGGACGAGGAATAGCCGCAGATAAGCTAGCACTTGTCTTTAAACCTTTTCACCGGATCGGAGAGGAGACAATTGACGGCTCTGGTGTTGGCTTAGCCAGCGTTAAGAAGCTCGTTGAAAAGATCGGCGGAACTATCCGGGTAGAGAGCACTGTGGGAAGAGGAACAACGTTCTTCATGGAGCTACGGCGCGCGCCAGATATCGTGCACCCAGGCTCTCGAGATACGGTGCCGACCGTGTAGCCCACCGCATAAGGCCCTTAAAAAATCACTTCCAGATTAGCACGCCATATGACCCAACAGAACTTAGCTCAACCGATCAGCTGCGTAGCCCAAAAAGGACATTATTTCATGTACGATCGCTCGCACTTCAGGAGCCCAGGTTCGCGGATCACTTCGCATAGATGTTATGCCGTCAAGAATCAACTTTGATGAGTAACGCTCACCAGAGCGCAGCGATTCTACCACAATAGCCTCATCCGCTGCATCGTAGGTAAAAAGAGCAGCATCAACTCCACGCGTTGCAACCTGTAAGCGGTATGCTGAGGAGATTGCGTCATCACTTGCTGCTATGAAGGTGATATTTGGCGACCACTGCGTCAGGAATCGCTCTGAGGCTACCACGCCCTGAACGTACGCAACGTACAACGAGCGTAATGCCTGCTCATCTCCTGATGAAAGCTCTGCGGCAGAAGAGTGTCCGGTTTGCTGAATAAAGTCACTGCGGCAGACATCAAATAAACTGACCCCCCGAAACTCTGCTCGCCCAAGGTCGGCAGCTTTTACGGAAGCCATCCACTTAGCGCTTTGAAGCTTATCCTCGGAAGTTGCAAACGATGAGAGCTGCGATGAGTGAAGCTCCGCCCAATCAGCAAGCCGCCGCTGCTCACCGGTGCACCGAGCACACGAAAACACTGAACGCCCGCCCGCTACTCGCTTATCCCTTCCGCAGACTGAGAGTGCCCCATCGCACCGGAGCTGCTGAACCTCTGCTCCGCTTTTGCGAAGATAGTTAGCGACGAGGTACAGAAGCCCACTTTCGCGGTGAAGAAATCCAAATGGAGTGAAGATAGCTAACTTCATAAAGCACAAACCGATACGGGACGTTTTGAATTCGGCTCGCGATAGACTAGGTAGTATCCAGCATCAGTCGTAGCAGCACTCTCAGCAAGCCCTATCTTTGCTGCACAGACCTCGCCCCATAAGCACGGTTGTGACTCCCTGCCCTTGAAGAGTGACTCATCGAGCGGGATCTCTACCACAGACTCAGGTGCAACTGTTCCCAGTGGAAGCGCTACATCCGTCTCTCCAACGGTGTGAGTAACATCGGGTCGCAACGACTCGCTCGACGCATTTATCACTACCAGTGAGGTCGTCACCAGTGAATCATGAAGAGCTGCTCCCACGCGATTGCGGCGACGAGCGGCTATAAGTCGTTCAGTTAAACTGCCCTGGTCTTTATCTCGCAGGGCGAGAAACGGCGCACAGCCATAAGCTATCGAGAATTGTGGAGAGACTAACTCAATCGTTGAATGGGAGGACTGAAGATTTATACGCCCCTGCCCCTGTGGACATTCAAGCAGAACTTCCAAACCCACGATACCTGAACCTTCGCTGCGAATATTTGGAAACGCATCCTCTAACCGGACGCCATCAGGCTGTCCAATTCGCCCGCCATCTAACACAACAGCGCGGCTTTCAAAGCCCTTACCGAACAGCCGCAGTGAACAGTTCACTGCCGCTGCGCCGCCGATAGAACCACCCGACGGAAAGAAGTGGATCCGCGTCCTGACGGACGGGGTTGAAAGACAGAAACCGAGCGTCTTAACTGTATTGGCCGCACCACGATCCATAGAGCCTCTTATCTTACTATCCCCAGGAGGTAACACTTCGATAGAGATCAAGCTCTGGCGAGTCTCCAGCAACTCGCTCAATAACCTGACAGGTCATCTGCGCAGAGCCTTTCGAGGTAATACGCACGTATGCCTGTGACTGCGACTTCTCCCATACTTTGTCATCGGTAGAGTAGAGCAGCTCCTCTTCTAAAGACAGCAGCTTGCTCGCCAAGGCGGGAATTACAATAGACCACTCAGGCGATCGAGAGCCGTAAAACAAACGACACGATATCTCTGCATCTTCATGCGTCGTGTTAACCAGTGCGAGCAGATGCTCCCTACGTGCACCGAGCGTTACCGGCATAAAACAGCTTTCGCGTGGACCAACCACGGTTGGATCGGTGCACACAGCAAGGTGCCCGTTAATCATGTGGCGACAGAGGTGGCGCGAACCGGCGAGCGAAGTAACTGCGAGGTGTCCGTGGGCTATGCCGCCTTGCACCTTGAGCGCCGTTGCAAATGGCTCTAACTCTACAATCCCAACTTGTGCGGAGGGGAACTCCACTTCAATCGAATTTACCTTTGATCCATCAACGTCATACAGATCGATAACTGAGAGTGAGCGTCCCTGCGCAACCTCAGCATCACCCGGAACGACCATCAATGTTGAGGATATCGTCTGAGAGCTTGCGATCCAGAAATGACTTGTTACGTCAGAAGAACCCATCGTTATCACAGCCATTTTTTTATCACAGCCATTTGTTTATCACAGCCACTTGCTGATTACAGCTGTTTGCAAAAAACCCGTTGCGGAAACGCCTCGGGGCTCTTTGGGCTACGACTAACATCAAAACACTTTAAGATTAGCGGGCGCCGCAAACCCCTCATTCCTAGCAGAAAAGTCCAGTTTTACACCAGACAAATGATGAGCATATCTCGATTTTTTAACCACTCACCTGTGCTTAGTTTTTTCTTCTCAAGTTTTTGCAGCAAAATGCCGAACCATGATGTGGAGGGGTGGAAGAACAGGCAGGGCATTATGTCAGCTAACGCCGCAGATCGGCATAAAATCCCTACGGAGAGGGGAACGCTAAAAAAAGCTCTCTATTTATGGGCAGCCGGTGCCCTCGCAGCGACTGCAGCCGCCCTTCTGATCCTGATCTTTGGTGGAGAGCCGCTTCAACCTGCGCGACGAGCTGTCCATATTGATTGGATCGTAGGGGACTCTCGCGGTGTCTATGCTGACTGCAATAAGGTCGGAAACGGGCTCAACAGGTATTGTCGAAAGAGCTATGAAAATAGCTTCCGACGCATCGCTGCAAAGCCCTCACGATTCAAGCGCCCGACGCACGAAGCGCCGTTTTCACTCTCTGAGACAGAGTAACTCGGTCACCACCAGATAGAGCCCTAGAAAAACTGCCAAAGTACATAGTGGGACACGCTTCCCTAGATAAGAATAGCGGGCCGATGCATCTGCCGGATTATGAGAAGACCACGGCTAATAATGAGCGCGCAGCGATAAGAAATGCCACCACCGATTCGTTTTGAGATGATCAGCTGACCAACCTACCCAGCCGCCGGAGCCCCGGCCCCTAAGGTTCCTGCCGCTGCGGCGGGCGCAGCTGGCGCAGCCTTGCTAGCTCCCGGATCCGATATTTCAATTGCTGGCTCAGCCGCATCTTGCTGTTTTCCGCCGTTTAGCTTGGCAGGATCGTTGGTAAGCACTGGCAGTTCGGCACTGCTGCGCGAACGATATGATGGACCCATGCTCCACTCCGACTCCTCCATCTCCCAGCGACGACGAGCAGGGTCAAAGGGGTTGATTGCAGATGCACTATTACCGAGGTGACGCACCGGAATGCGCTCGAGCGACCCCGGCACCGAGCCTCCACGGAGCAACTTCGCTAACTCACGCGTCTTACTCATCTCTACCGACCCTGCCGACAACACCAACGATGTTGCCGGGTCTACCAGCCGCGCATTCACATAGACCCGCTCGGGGGATGTTGTGTAGGTGCCCACCACTACTGCGCTCAGGTTACGAGTCGGCCTCACTGCTCGGGCGTCTCGCGACAACGCAAATTCCCCCGAAGTGTCGAGGAACTGCAGCGCATCTGCATGCCGAAGCTCAACGACATCAAAGCCCTTCATAGTGAGCTCGCTCATTAATTGCTCACCTACCATTCGACCAAAGGTCGAGGAGGCGTACAGGTCATCGATGTTTACAAAGGTAGTCACCCCGATCGGACCAGGCACTGAGCCACGGTAATGACGATCAATCTGGTCAGCCAAAAGTGCCGTCTTGAATCGACCCGGACCGTAGTTATCATATTCACGGCTAGGAATAGGCCAGTAAGCTGGCATATCATCGTAGCGCGGGCTACAGGCCGACGCGCTGAACAGAATCGCCAGTCCGCTGAGAACAAACGGGTGGCACACTCCTTGTACTGTAGCCTTCAGGGAAGTAAAAAGTGTGTGTCGCAAACCCAAACGAGATGGAGTAACCATAGTAACCTCATGCAGATAGCTTTCTTCGGGACCAAGGCCGCACATCATCGAGCCACATTCCGTGTCATACTTTTGACACTTACCACCGTGCTCTGCTCGAGCTGCACCCACCTAAACTCCCACCTAGGAGAGTCATGCAATACTCGCGCCTACGTCCGAACCGACTTCGAGGGTTTTATAAATCAACGATTTACCCCGCAAACCCCGGTGCGACTCGGCGTTGTTCCCTTTGATACGCCGGCAAACCTTGCCTACCGTGACGACGAGAACCCTGGAATCGGCAACCGCATCGCCTGGGGAGTACAGCAAGCGCTGTTAGCTACCGAGGTGTTTCCCATCGTTGAAGGTCTTAATCGGCAAGATTGGCCAAGAAAGAAAGAGGAGTTTTTCGCCGGAAACTATGGAGGACTGGCGGCTGCGCGAGCTGCTGGCTACGACCTTGTGCTAGTAGGAAACATCGAGCCGATTACTCGTATCGACGAGTACATCATTCACTCAAAGGTATTAGACGTCGAGTCGGGCATCACCCTCTGGCACGGAACCTCGCGAGTAGTGAGTAACCGCGCGGATATGTTAGCCGTTAGCAGCTCGCTCGGTCTCACTGATGAGCGCCCAGATCTCGTGCCTACTGATTCACTAATACGAGAGGCAGCTGAGTGCATCGCCTATGAGGTCACACATGACCCCGATTTTGATTAGCTCTTCGAAGAGAGCTCCTTAAGAGCATCCAGCACCTCTTGTGCATGCCCTTGAGGCTTTACTGAATCAAATATCTTAACCACGACGCCCTTCTTGTTTAGGATGTAGGTCTTTCGAAAGATCCCCTTGTAGCTGCGCCCCATAAACTTTTTTGCCCCGTACGCTCCGTACGCCTTGGCCACCGAGAAATCCCCGTCAGATAGCAGCGGAACTGAGAGGTTATGCTTGGCGCAAAAGCTCGCTTTCGTCTTATCGGTGCCACCCGAGAGCCCAAAAACAGCTACCTTTTTTGCAGTAAACTTCTTTAGAATTTCTGAGAACTCAACTGCCTCGACCGTGCACCCAGGCGTGTTGTCTTTGGGATAGAAGTATATCACCGTGTATTCAGATTTGGCCGCCGGAACCTCGTGTGTTACGCCATCTTTATCGGTGAGTGAGAATCGTGGGGCTTTCTCGCCTTCTTGTAGGGTTCTCATGGCTGGCTCCATCTTCCTGTAATTTGTTTGGACACCACCTAATCGATGGTTCTGTAGTTAACTACCTGAGGGTCTTTATTACTTCAAGACCAATAGTGTCCCCTTGCGCCTCCCTGCTCCGGCCTACATCTTGAAACGACTAAGGGATGCTGCCGCCCGCACAGGCCCCGCTTAAGTCACACCCAGCAAACACCACCCCATACCCCTCTAAAGAAGCCTCACTAAAAAGGAAGAGGTATGAGCGATTTCGACCCCGTTGACCCAACTTGTACTCCCGCCCCTGCCGCGCCGAAGAGCGTGGCGCCAACAGCACGCCAAGCCCAACCTCCAGTTTCAACTCCACCAACGGATCGTGATGCCGCACGGGCCGATTTAAAAGATAGATCCGCCCGCCAACGCTCTGCTCCGCAGGCAGAGCCGCAGCACTCGCCGTCGCAAAACCTTCCTGGTGCACCGAGCGTAGAGCCGCACTCCGAGGGCGAATTTCCAATCGATTTTGCACCAGCTGCACCTCTTGGCAGCCCTCAGGTCGGACGTGATCAGCGAGACTTCCGCCAGCGAGGCATCGAGTTCGGTCAACGCATGCAACGCAAGCTACTTGCTCGTGCAGAGGTTTCATCTCTGCCAATAAAGCGCTGGGCCGCGCTTTCAGCAGCTACTATCGTTGCGGCCCTAACTGATTTTGCAACCCCAAAAGCCGTAGTAACTGCCCAGCCCTCCTCGGTACATCGCCGGCAAACTCTGACCTCGCAGTCGCTTGCCCCAGCGGCGTCCCCGCAAACCGAGCTCGCAAGCGAGCAAAACACACTCCAAGAAGCTCCGTCTAACGCCGTAAAACGTCGGGATTCTAAGAAAGACAGTGCTGAAGAGCTACTAGTAGCAGGTGGACACGCCCTGGGGAAGGCCCGCATTGCACAGAAAAATGAGCGCAAAACATCCGAAGCGCTGCTTGTAAAGGCGCGCGAGATTGAAGCGCGAGCACTAGCGGAAGAGCTTGAGCGGATAGATATGCAAAACTCTCGCGAGAACCCAGAGATTGGCCAGATAAAAGCATCTGCAACCGGACCCTATGCATCATCAAAGTTTCTACTCATTGCGAAAGTTAACGCCCTCAACCAGGAGGAAGATCGACTCGAAGAGCAGGCGAAGAGGAAAAAAAAATTGGGGTAAGACCGCAATCGACTAGAACCGAGGACTCCCTCAACACCCCTCCTAGCGGCGCCTTCTTGAGTTCTTGAAAGCATGCGGCTACAGCTTTTTTCATCCGATAAAAATATCTCTCTTTCTCTTTTTGACAGATTACCCTATGTGAAGGAGGTATGAGTGCACCTCCTCCTCTTGAATATTGCCAACAGTACCGAGTGCTCGCACCCTGTGAGCACATAGCCGGTAACGAACGTTTCGTACGTAAGGCGTTTGCGCTTCAAGCGATTCACCTAGCCCCAGCAGGACGGTCGCTTGTTGACGTTACCCTTGACCTCGAAGATGGGGCACCCGTCGGTGAAGAGCACGAGCTGCGTGCGCTCTTTGTAAAGCTTCTGCACGATACAGATAATATCAGCAATCAGGCAGGTGTACGAGTTCATCCGGTATCCTCGGCACACTTCGAACAAGACGTGGAGGTGTTGCTCTCAAATGCGGCTGAGAAGATCTCCTACATCACCATCCCAAAAGTAAAGAGCGTTCGCGATGTAGTGTGGGCATCGGGACTGATCCAACACTATGCTCAGAAACGTCAGTTTACCGAGATAATTCCACTGCATCTTTTAATTGAAACTCCGGAAGCAATACGCGAGCTTGATGCCCTTGCGGCTCTCTCGTGTGTTGAAACGCTCGATTTTGGCCTTATGGACTTCATCTCACAGGCTGCCGGCGCCATCCCTGCAGAGTGCATGAAGAGCCCAGGACAGTTTGAGCACCAACTTATCGCGCGCGTAAAATCAGAGATTGCCCTGGCTGCACTCGGAGCAGGTAAGACCCCATCCCACAACGTGACCGTAGACGTTCGCACCCCTAAGGTTGCGTTTGACGACGCCTATCGAGCACGACATAGCTTCGGTTTTCTGCGCATGTGGAGCATCCATCCGGACCAAATAGACCAGATTATTCGTGCCATGACCCCTACCCATGAAGAGCTAGAAGAGGCGCAGGCGATCATTCAGCGTGCTGAAGCCGCTCAGTGGGGCCCAATCGAACACAACGGTCGGCTGCACGATCGGGCTTCTTATCGCTATTACTGGGGAATAATCTCACGAGCGAGCTAGGCAGGTATTCAAATAGCGGCTTTGGGGGTAAACTACTCTTTTGATCCAGTTTCGTCGTAAAGCGCCAGCGAGAGACGCTCATTGTATCCGACTACATCCAACACCGATTCAATAGTATTCTTCGGTAAGCCGCGCTCTGCAGCCACAGCATCAAAGCGCTTGCGATCCACGTACTCCTTAATGACCTCAGCGGCAAATTCAGGAAAAAGCTGTCGCACACGCTCGCAATTTACCTCGGTACGCTTAACCTTTGATACCGCACAGCTTCCTAGTGGACCTTCATATGACGACTCACCATCGACTAACTTTTGACGGATGGTATCCTTAATCTTAGCTTCTCGAGCTGCAAGAAATGCAATTTCATGAGCAATTGAGCTGGTAAGCTCGTAGCGTCGTCTGGTTATCAGCGAGTACTCGCG
>JBIKWG010000245.1:0-4468 GCA_044356425.1 Bdellovibrionota bacterium
CCTCCAGGCCCTCCAGGAACTCCTTGTTTTTTAGGAGTCTTATAGCGTCTGTTTCGTTTTTAAACATCCAGGCTATCTGAGTGCGAAAGATAACATCTCCCTGGTCTTCAAACGATTTGATGCTCTTACAGCACTTGCGGATCTCGAGGTGGCTCTTCTGCTTCTTTAACTGCTCAACTGCCGCAAGGATATTAGCCGACGCACTCTCAATGAGCTTTGCTAGTTCGACGCTACCTTCGGGAAGCTCGTCCATGGAATGCACCATGATCTGAAATGCAGTAGAGTAGATGCGGTCGGTGATGCTCTCGAGCTCGGAGCCTAGTTTGTAAATATCCGACCGATCAATTGGTGTAACAAAGGTGCGATTGAGCTCTTTGTAGACTTCAATTATCACTCTGTCTGCCGCGTGCTCTACTTCTTTGAGCTTCTTTATTTTCTCTTCGCGAACGGTTGCATCGGAAGAGGAAACGCACTGTACCAGCAGTGAGCTTGCTTCTTGTGCGCAGCGGGCTCCGCGTTCGAGCAACTCAAAGAAATGATCTTCGCGAGGGAGGAGCCACTTAATTGCACGGTCGAGCCACATATGCTTCCTAATGGGGTACTTATTTGGTGAATGCCAAGCCGTAAGTAGCTGAAAATCATTGTATTTGGTAGCCTAGGCAGCATTTTATTTCTGTTAGTTTTGTGTGAGAGTAGCGATCTGCCGCCGCTAAAGAGTCCTAAGTGCTTGTAAGTACCCATTAACTTGACCAGAGTTGGCCCTTCTCGTGAGTGGCTTTAATCTGGAGTAATCGCGCTTGGGTGAGGGCTAGGCAGAGCAGATTTTAGTATCAGTAAAGCAAGGTCCTTTTTTTTGCACTATGTCTTCACCATCAACTATCCCCGATTGGTCAACTGAGGAGTATTGGCAGGGCCGATTTATCGCTTCCGATACCCCTTGGCAGCTCAACCATCCTTCGTCTGTGCTCCGTGAGGCCCTCGAAGAGCTTGCAGCCCACGGGTGCTCCTTTAAGGGGCAGCGAGTGCTTGTGCCTGGTTCCGGTCGAGGTCTGGACGCTCTTGAGCTGGCCGAGCACGGATGCTCAGTCGTAGCTATTGATTGGAGTGCGGCAGCGATCGCAGAGCTTACGGCCCGCTGCGCTGGTACTCAGAGTAAGAGCGTAAGCAGTATCTCTGTAATTCAGGGGGATTTTTTTCGTATCGATCCTCAGCCAGTAGATATAGTTGCGGAGCACACCTTTTTTTGTGCACTGGCTCCACAGTTGCGTGGCGACTACGTTAAGCAGGTAGCTGCTTGGATGAAGCCAGGGGGGTATCTTGTTGGAGATTTCTTTGTTGTAGAAGAAGAGGTAGCCAGCGGGTTGCCTGGTCTCTCACTGACCCATGTCGGCGAGGGGCCACCGTTTGCAGTATCAGAGCGTGAGCTGCGTAAGCTTTTTGCTCCGTTTTTTAGCTGTCATGCGCTGCGCCCAGCAAAACATCCTGAACCCGATCGCCGCCCGGGCCTTGAGTGGGTCGGAATATTTCGGCGCGCATAGAGTAAATCCTGCTCGCGTAGTTTTTGAAAAATTACTCGTAATAGCTCGGTGAGGGCGCTCGTGGCGGAGCCAGGGTGCGCCCTAAAGGCCCATGAGGGGATATCTAGTAGCATATAAACTAACGAGCCTTTGAATAACTCTCTGAGTCTGTCTGCGGATTTGATAGCTGACGCTGACGAGTCTGGTTAATGTCAGACGACCAAAGGTAGACGTCGGCGTTTGCCGTCTATCCTTTGACGGTGGCGTGGATGTTATATGAGCTTTAGCAAAACCTACCCGAAGCAAGAACGTTAAGGGTTGGTCGATGTTCCATTTTCACGATAAAAAGAACCGCAGATGAACCCTCGACTCGACTGAGACCTCGGCGCCAGACGTCAGCGTGAGCTCAGTCAAACGCTCATCCGGACTTAATCAGGGCACCCTTAAGAAGGGCATCCCCGTAGGAGCGCAATAGACGGCGACATAACATCAGGCGCACAAGTGTTGTGCCCGCCGCGCACGCCCCACGTGCCAGCGCAACCCCTGTCGCCCTAGAGAGCTCTCTCTAGCGCTATTACCACGGTTGACCCATCAAGAGTCGTTGTTCGTTGAGCTAGGGGTTGATCGATTGCATCGAGCATCGCTACGCAGAGGGTCTCAGCCATGATGTACTCGCGGTGGGCAGCGATAACTGCGTCGGCGCCAGTTATTGACAGCCTGATGCGATCTGCTATGTGCAGGTCAGCCTCTTTTCGTAGATCCTGGATTTCGCGCACTAGGTCACGCGCGCTGCCTTCAATAGCTAGCTCTGGTGTTACAGCAGCATCAAGCGCAACAACAAAGCCTGGGCCAGACTCTACAGCTAGCCCAGCTTTTCCGCTAAAGCCGAGCTCGACCTCACCTGGTAGAAGTGTGATATCTCCGACCGTTATACTGTTTTCACCCACTACCTCAAACTCACCGTTGCGCACTTTCTGAATGACCTCCTGTACGCGAGAGCCTAAGCGCGGACCAAGAACTCGCGCGTTTACCTTTGCACTTTGCGTGGCAATGCTTGACGCATCAGCAAGAAACTCCGCAGATTTCACGTTTAATTCAGCGCAGAGCACGCTCACGTAAGGGGCAAGCTTGGGGGCTAACGACTCTCGCACGGCTACTTTTGCCGAAGCGAGGGGCAAGCGAACCCGAAGCTTTTCACGCGAGCGAATTGATAGTCCCGCTGAGACCATCGCCCTAATGAGGTTAACATGATGCGAGAGCTCTTTGTCGATCAGCGACTGGTTTGCTTCGGGCCACGTTGTTAAGTGAACGCTGTCAGCGTGTCCGAGACGCTCCCACAAAAGCTCTGCAATAAAGGGGCAGAGTGGCGCGATAAGCTGCGCGGTTCGTCCTAAAACGTGATTAAGCGTCGCATAAAATGCCAGCTTTTCGGCTGCGCGCGGATCCTCCGACCAGACGCGCTCTCGGCTACGACGGATGTACCAGTTGTTGAGTGTATCGAGAAATGGCGCGAAGAGCCGCATCGCATCATTCAGGCGATATCCATCCAGCAGCTCTGTGGTCGAGAGAGTGAGGATCTCAAGCTCAGAGAGGATAAACCGGTCTAATTCGCCTAGCTGCTGACCGTCGAGAGGGATGTCCTCTTTGGCTATTTTATCCACCTCTGTATAGGAGGTAAGAAACGAAAGCGCATTCCAAATCGGCAGCATGAGGGACTTGACCATTCCTTCAACACCGTCATCGCGGAAGGCTAAGTCTTCGATTCCGGCAGCTGGAGACGCAAACAGGTATGCGCGCACTGCGTCGGCACCGTGCTTCTCCATGAGTTCGAATGGATCGGTGTAGTTTTTAAGGCTCTTGGACATCTTCTTGCCATCGGCAGCCAACAGCGTTCCGTGAACCATGCAGTGCTTGAAAGCTGGGCGGTCAAAGATCGCTGTTGAGAGCACATGCAGATAGTAGAACCAGCAACGAATCTGCCCAACGTACTCAACGATGAAGTCGGCTGGAAAGTGCGAAAGAAAATGCTCTGCATTCTCAAACGGGTAGTGGAATTGACCGTAAGGCATCGAGCCTGATTCAAACCAGCAGTCGAGCACCTCTGGTACACGTCGCATTTTTTTGCCGCAGGAGCACGGCACTTCAATTGGATCGAGGAACTCTTTGTGAATGTCAGGAAGGGGATGTCCAGCTATCGTCTCAAGCTCGGCTAACGAGCCGTACACCTTGTGCGAGTTGCATCCTTCGCATTCCCACACCGGGATCGGCGTGGCAAAGAAACGATTGCGAGAGATGTTCCAGTCACGGGCGTTCTCAAGCCACTGTCCGAAGCGTCCTTCCTTAATGCCGGGCGGATACCACGAAATCTCTTCGTTGGTCTGCAGTAGACGCTCTCTTAGCGCCTCAACTCGCAGGTACCAGGCATCCAGAGCCCGATAAATAAGTGGAGTCCGGCAGCGCCAACAGTGCGGGTAGTTGTGCTCGATAGTTTCGTCACGAATTACCCGGTTACGCTCTTTGAGAAACTTTATGATTGCAGGGTTCGCATCGTGAACGTTCTGGCCAGCAAAGTCTGCTACCTCTTCGGTGAAACAGCCGGATGAATTAACCGGGTTTTTTACCTCAATGTGGTGCTTACGGCATGCCCAGTAGTCGTCCTCACCGAAAGCAGGGGCCATGTGGACAATTCCTGTTCCATCTTCAGTGGATATGAAATCGGCTGAAATAAATCGAAAAGCCTTCTCTTCTTTGAAGTAAGGAAGGAGTGGTTCATAGCTGAGAGTGTTCGCCACAAGCTCTGCTCCGCTGTGGCTTGATACAACAACGGGATCTTTGCCCAGCTCGCGCTCGTAGCGCTTAACCGCGGCTCGGGCAAGCAGCACCTGGCCATGAGGTGACTCGACCACCACGTACTCAATGTCTTCTCGAACAGCTAGAGCAAGGTTAGACGG
>JBIKWG010000042.1:0-15536 GCA_044356425.1 Bdellovibrionota bacterium
AGCAATCCCCGCATCTCTCTGTGTATGATCGTTCGTAACGAAGCGCATGTGGTCGCCCAGGCACTTGAGAGCGTCAAGTCCATTTGCAGCGAGATAATCGTCGTCGATACCGGCTCTGACGATGGAACGCAGGATATTGTACGCAGCCTCGGAGGCACCGTCATTCAACAATCATGGGAGGATGATTTTGCTGCAGCTAGGAACATAAGCCTAGCCGCCGCCACTGGCGACTGGGTGCTGGTGCTTGACGCAGATGAAGTAGTGGATACTAGTCAACTCTCGCGTATTACCGAACTCACCCTCAAAGCTCCAACAGCTTTTCAATTCCACCAGCGACACTATACAAACGATTGCCGACTCAGTGGCTTCACAGCAGTGGTCGGCGAATACCCAGAGTGGGAGCGCAACTATCAAGGATATTTTGAAAGCGCCCTGGTGCGGCTCTTTCCTAACCACCAAGGGATTCAGTACGTAGGGAAGATCCACGAACTTGTTGAACCGTGGATCCAGATGCACAGCGCGATCGCAATCGCCACTACCGACGTTCGGCTGCATCACTACGGACACACCCCAGAGATAGTAGAGCGCAAAGCAAAGAATCGGCTCTATAAAGCTCTCGGCGCCGCCAAAGCTCAGCAATCTCCGGCGGATTGGAAGGCATTCTTTGAGCTGGGAGTCGAGTGCAATCGCCCAGGCCAACGAGAACAGAGCGTTGAAGCATTTGTTCGCTCACTAGAGCTTAAAGATGACTACCTTCCAACCTGGATTAATCTCGGATACGTACTGTGCGAGCTTGGAAACCTTGAGAAAGCAATCAACTGCCTTACCACTGCTCTGGTGCTTGATGCACACTCAGAAGAGGCACACTGCAACATCGCTGTAGCCTACATACGCCAAGGACGGCTACAAGATGCTGAGCGGCACCTGCGCATGGCGGTAGCAATCTCTCCGGGCTACGTTAACGCCTGGAACAATCTTGCGGTCGTGCTTGGCAAACAGTGTCGGGTTCCTGAGGCGATACTTGCATGCCATCGAGTGCTTGATATGCAACCGTCTAACGCTCAGGCACTAAAAATCATCGAAACAGCCTACCAGACGGCTGGCGGCACAAGGCCCAACACAAACGTGGTACGGCAACAACCACTACCTACCCACCTACCCGACGAGGGCCCGACTGCACTCTCTCTTGAAGCACTGCAAGAAAGCTTTACAGCAACCGACGAAGCCATAGCAACGATCGAGCGGCTGCTTGCAGACGATGAGCCAAACTACGCCTCACCGTGCCGAGTACAGCTGCCTGAGGTTGAATATTAGAGGACGCTCAACAGATCTAGGGTGCACCAAAGAACAGCAGCGCAAGACCTGAACACTGACATGCTCTTTCCTTGCTGAAGTCGTCCCCCGGCTAAAAAGCACCTAGCTCTCTCAAAGATGATATGTGCTGCGCTAATGCGCCCGAACCTGCGGCAGAAACAACGCAACACGTGCGCCCTTGGTGGGGTCAGACGATACCTCCATCCACCCACCATGTGCGCGCACAACCCCAAAAGCAACAGCCAATCCGAGACCAACCTGCTCCGGCACGGAATGTTCAGGTGCAAAGGTACGGGTCATCGCCTCTACATCAGCGAGCTGGAGCTGAGTGTCAGCACTTTGAAGTGTAATCATAACGTACTCACTCGCTGTCCTTTCGCGCTCTTCAATCTCTGTGCCTTCACCATCTACACTATAAACAGAGATACCGATTGGGCCGGGCGCTGAACGTGCGCGATCAAATGAGACGACTGCTCCAATCAGAGCGTTCACTACAGCTTGGCGGTCGCAAAACACAACGAGATCATCGCGCTCAAAAGAGAGCGTTAGATCTTTAATTGGCTTAACCCATGAACCTAAGCGCTGCACCACCTCATGCACTAGCTCACTTACCAAGACGATACTAAGCTCTCTTGGCCCCTCTTGAGCCGCCCACAGCAGCCGCTGTGTAAGCTTATGAGCAGCCTCACAGGTGCGAACAACACTCCGCACACACCGTCGCTCTAACCCCTGCACTGTCGAGCTTTCGGCAAGCCAGCTAAGCTCTGTAATTGCAGATACAAAGCTCGCGCTCAACTCTTGAGCTACCGCCCCAACAACATCGCGCAGAATCTCAGCACTTTGGATCCGCTCTCCTTCGACATGCTCCTCGCGCGCGAATAGCGCCTGATAGAGACGCAGATCCTTCTGCAGCGACTGAAACGTCTGGTGCTGATCCCACCCAAACTCAATTGCCAGCTCAAGCTCTTTGTCGCTCACAGGCTTTACGAGATACGCCAGCGGATGTGCTTGATGAGCACTTTCCAGCACCTCCCTGTCGCTGCTTCCTGAGATAAAGATTGATGGTATGTGCAGCGTATGCTCCAATTCACGCGCAGTATCCACCCCGACTGTACGACCGTGAAGATATACATCCATAAGCACTAGGTCAGGCTTCTCTCTTCGCGATATAGCCACCGCCTCATTGTGGTCAGAGGCAATTGCAACCACTTTATGTCCAAGCTGTTCGACACGAGACTTTAGATCAAGTGCAAAGAGATGTTCATCTTCGCAGATGAGGATGTTGATCGGTTTCATATACCACCTCTGGCTCTATACACACCTCTGAAGAGGGAAACTCCACAGCGAAATGTGCTCCGTTGACGTGAGTATAAGACAACTGCCCATGAAGTTGCTGACAAAGAGCATGTACCAGTCTTAGTCCAAGGGTCTTTGGATTTTCCGGGTCGACCTCGCGCGGCACTCCAACACCTGCATCAGAGACCGAAAAATGGGCGGTCTGTGCATCTGCGGATAATTCCAGAGATATTCGCTGAACGCCGTCAGCTGATTTTCCATGCTTAAGCGCATTAGAAAGCAGCTCACTTACCAGCAGCCCAAAGGGTACAGCGCGGTCAATTGGCAGCAGCACCACGGCGAGATCTGCGTCGATTTCAGCCCGACCCCGCCCCCCGTCGTAAGCCCGCGATAGCTGCTGAGCAAGGTCAGCTACATAGCCACCGATATCAATTGCAGAGCTGTTCTTTGAACGATACAGCCGCTCGTGCACTAACCCCATCGCTTGCACTCGCTCTTCGCTGCTCTTAAACATGCTGCGCGCTGGCCCTGGAGCAACATAGTTAGCTTGAAGGCGGAGCATGCTGCAGATAACCTGCAGGTTGTTTTTAACACGATGGTGAACCTCCTTCAGCAGCGCTTCCTTATCCAGCAGCGATTGCTTAAGCCGCTCCTCGACCTCTTGAAGGCGCTCTAACTCACGTCGAGTCTGTGCGATCTCTAGTTGCAAAGCCTCGTCTGCCATCCTTGTTACACCTGTTAGAGTGGAGCCTCATGAGCAGTGACCCCAACTTCACACACACAGCCCTTGCCCACATGATGCTCGAAAAGTTAGTAAGAGCCACCTATTTTCGCTACTACTCTGCGCGATTAACCCGCACGGTTAAAGTCCGCAACAGCGTCTTGCTCTTCTCACTCACTATATACACATGAGCCGTTGGGGAATACCGAAAACCGAGCAGCTGCCGCCCTGAGGTATGACAGCGGTCATGAAAAACGAATAACTGATGCCCTTTTCAGCTAATCTCTGAATTCACAGCCCCACCAGCCGACTGCGAAACGGCGCCGATCGCTACGATAAGGCTTCAGGCACCTGTCCTGTTACTATCAGGCTAGAGCCAACCACGATACCGCTCTGCTTGGCCCTGCCAGCAACAAATTCCAGAACATACTTCGTGGGGGTCTCGACGCTGCGGGCATCTTCTGTAAGGGGTGGTACATTCTCAAGCACGCCAACCACCTTCATATCAGCACTTACAAAAACCATATCCAGCGAGATAAACGTGTTCTTCATCCAAAATGAGCGAATTTCTTCACCTACAAAAGTAAAGAGGGCGCCGTGATTTGGATCCATACTTTTTCGAAACATCAAACCCTTAGCTCGGGCAGGCTCTGTATGAAAGACCTCCAGAGTAAACTCTTCAGAACGAGCCCCTCCGCCAGGCGCCTCAAAGACTGCCGACACCCGTGGCACTCCGAAGTCATGATTGCACCCGGCAAGGCTTCCTGCCGCAAGTAGAGTGCTGAATGCACCTAAAAACAGAAGTACAGTAAGCGCACCAGCTCTAGCTACGGTGGCCCTGCCGACTTCGAGGAGAATGAGTTGCGGCCATCTGCCAGCTGCCAACCAATTCATTACGCCTTTGCTTTTTTGATGGCTTCAGTTAACTGAGGCACTACCGCAAACAGGTCGGCTACTAGCCCAAAGTCTGCTACCTCAAAAATGGGTGCATCGGGGTCTTTATTGATAGCGACGATACACTTCGAGTCCTTCATTCCTGCCAGGTGCTGAATCGCCCCAGAAACTCCAACAGCGACGTAGAGCGATGGTGCAACAACTTTTCCGGTCTGGCCCACTTGCCAATCGTTGGGAGCGTATCCTGAATCAACAGCTGCACGGGAAGCTCCCACCGCTGCATTAAGCACATCGGCAAATGGGAACATCACCTTCTCGAAATTCTCTGCTGAGCCGAGCGCTCGACCGCCACTCACAACCACTTCAGCATCGGTAAGCTCTGGCCGGTCTGCCTTTGATTGCTCGTACGAAACGATCTCACCGAATCGCGGCTGCTCGACCAGCTGGTCATCGCTTGCTATCGCTAACTGAGATACCACTCCAGCAGCCCCTTCTGACACGGCTGGGCTAAACGCCGTAGAGCGTACCGACACAACCCGAACAGGGGTCAGGAGTTCGACGTCAGCAATTACATTGCCTGCATACATTGGTCGCTTTATTGAGCCATCTGCATTTATGCCGATGATATCAGACGCCTGTGCCGCATCTAAGAGTGCCGCAACACGCGGCAGCATATCTTTTCCGGTGCTGCTAGCGAGACCGACCACTGCTGAGGCATCAAGTGCGCGAGCAGCCAGGACTAACGCACGGGCGTACGGCTCAGCGCGGTAGCGCATAAAAAGAGCATCTTCCGAAAACTGCACTGACTGCACACCCAGGGCAGCTGCGGCCTGCGCCGCACTCTCAGCACCCGCCCCAAGGGCGACGCCAACCACCCCACTGCAGCCCCACGCCGAGCTGAGCTGCCGCGCAGCTGACAGCGCACAAAGCGCCCCTTTTAAGACCTTGCCGTTATCGTGCTGAACGAACCACAGAACCTTAGACATCGAATATCCTCGCTTTGAAGAAAATCTTTACAGTACCTTCGCTTCAGTTTGGAGCGCTGCTATGAGCTCCTCCACCGAGGAAACCTTCCGCCCGCCTTTTCGAGCGGCGGGAAGCGCCAACGATTTCACCTTTACCTTTACATCCGGAGATACTCCGAGGCCTTCCAGAGTCAGCTCCTCGAAGGGTTTCTTTTTCGCCTTCATCACGTTAGGAAGGGCGGCATAGCGTGGCTCGTTGAGCCGTAGATCAGTCGTGACAACGCAAGGTAGTGGAACTTTTATAGTCTCTAGCCCGCCATCGACCTCGCGAGTTACCACGGCCGACCTATCTTCGATAACAACCTTTGAAGCAAAGCATGCCTGCGGCAGCGAAAGACGCCCGGCAACCAGGGGCCCGGTTTGACTTGCATCTGAGTCTATCGCCTGCTTACCCATCAGAATCATCGAATAATCACCGCGCTTAAACACCTCGGCAACTACCCGCGACGCGAGGTCAGAATCAACCGCACCGTCATACTTAACCAAGATGGCAGAGTCTGCACCCATAGCCAGCGCGTACTCTAACCGAGCGCGAACATCTGCGGGACCAACACTCACCAGAACGATCTCAGAAACAACCCCTTTCTCTTTCAATCGGATCGCTTCTTCAACCGCAATCTCATCAAATGTGTTAAGGATCCACTTTATGCCGTCGGTTTGGATGCCCGAGCCATCAGAGAGGAGCTTCAGCTTAATCTGCCAATCAGGAACGCGTTTAACTGGAACTAAAATCTTCATATAGAGCGATTTTACCGCAAGATACACAGCTTCGGCTATAGCGAATAATGCGGCTTGAAGCCCTGAGTTATTTATACAACAGCGGCTCGATCGGGCCCTTTACCGAAACACTATCTGGGCCTCAAGCCCCGCCCAGGCCGGAACAGACACCTATCCCTTAACCATCGCCTCTGCAAACGGAGGCCGCAACAGCCGACTTCGAGCGACCACGGCTGACTGAGCCAGCACGGGGTGCGTCTTCTCTAGTCGCGTAAGTTGATTCAAATGGTCAGCCGTCTGGCTAACAAGCCGCGCTACATCGCCATCCGCAACTCCCGAAAGACGCAGCAATCCCGCAAACTCAGGCCACGTCTCAGAGTCCATCCAGGTTATAACCGTTAGAGCTGCATCGGGAAGCACCTCTATCTCGCTTGAACCAGGCCCCTGATACGAAGCCCGCACCCGCTCAACAACCTGCCGCATGCTATCAAAACGCTGCGGGTTAACCGGGTTTGCTTTGAGCCTGAAATACGGACGGTGCGGATCACCTGAGATGCTCGCTATCATTCCAACGAGCTCATACAGCGCACACTCATCAAAAAGTCCCTCAGAGATACACTCTCCAAGCTGCAGCACTAAGCTCGTGCACAGCTCAGCCGCCCAATATCCTTTATCCGTGAGGCTCCCGCCCTCCATGTAGCCAAGCTTTCGCAAACCTTCAAGGGTCAGCAGCAGGCTCGTTTCTTGCTTATTCTCAAGCTCATCCGCCTCGCGCAGCTTGCGCCGCACACGCTTCTCAGCCTTCTTGCGCTTTTCGCCCTTCAACGAGCTATCAGATTCAATCGCATGCTGCTCAAGGATCCCCTGCTCGCGTAGTCCGCTGGCATTCTTGCGATCTAAGAACGCAGCCAAGCTGCGCTCGACAGTAAACTCGAGATCGTCAACGTTGCGATACTTTAGCAGATTGAGCACAGTTGATGGCGCTGCAAAATAAGACGAACGCAGCGGCTCTGGCGGCCGCTTTGAGACCTCTAGCAGCACCCGCGCATCAGAGAACTTGCTCGGCGTGATCACACACACACCCACCGCATCACGCCCACGCCGACCAGCGCGACCAGCCATCTGTTGAAACTCTGAAGGCGAAAGCACACTAAAACCCTCTGAGCCACGTTTGCTATGTGCAGTAATAACAACTGAGCGCGCCGGAAAATCAACCCCTGCAGCCACTGTGCCCGTTGCAATCATCATGCGCAGCATCCCACGCGACATCAGCTCTTCAAGCAGCAAGCGCCACATGAGCAGCTGACCTGCATGATGAGCCCCCACCCCTGTGGTAACCAGCGGTTCATAGTGGGGATACGTCGTGATAAACTCAGGATCGAAGCCATACTTAACAATGACCTGTTGTATCTCGTGTTCGATGCGCGCCCGCTTTTCATCAGTAAGCTGCGACTTCGGGTTGCGATGGATCGCTTCAACATCGGCGTCACACTGCTTTCGAGCGGTTCGAAACAAGATCGCTGGAAGCAGATCGTCTCGCTCTAACTCGCGCAAAATAACCCCAACGGGAAAGTCTGTCTGCAAAAAATTACCTCCCGCCACGACGACCTCCTGTACGACTGCCTCGACTTGGCCGCCGGCCTCCGCCACCACCGCGGCGGCGCTCTCCACCTCGACCTCCGGACCCCGCAGAATCACGATCACCACGAAAACCAGTTACCCTTGTGCCACTCTGATCAAGTCCAGCGGTGCCGTAGTAATGCGCCACTTCCGGCGAAAGGTGCCCCTTTTCATCGCTCAACGGGATAACGCCGTAGCCCGGATGCAGAAAGGCGTAACGCAGCTCAACCGGACGCTCCTTCTTCATCACGATTCGACACTCCTTGTTACGAACTTCTTCAATCCAGCTGGCGATCTCTTCTGCGTTTGAGATTGATGCTGACAGCATCAGCAGCGTACTTGAGCTTGGGGTCAAGATAATGCTCTCTTCCCAAACAGCTCCACGCTGCGGATCCGCGATGTAATGAACTTCATCAAGAATAACCAGAGAGTACCGATCCGAGCCACTGTACAGCTCGTTTCGATAAATCTCGGTGGTGGCGATTACTACGTCAGAGTCACCCTCAATCTTACGATCGCCGGTGAGCAGACCAACAGTGTGTTCAGCGCCAAAGGTGTGCTGAAACTCATTAAACTTGGTGTTCGAAAGGGCCTTCAGCGGCGTTGTGTACACTGCCCGCTGACCCTTTCGCAGCAGGTTCTTCATCGCCTCAGTTGCGATAAAGGTCTTACCTGACCCGGTTGGCGCGACGACGAGAGTATCGATTCCGTTATCCAGGTTATCGATTGCAGCGCGCTGAAAATCATCGACAACGAATGTGCCCTTTTCAGGCGTCCCCAGCCCATGAAGCAGCCGCTCGCGCGACTCTTCTATGGCCCGATGTTTTAATATACCCACAGAAACCTCATAAAAAACGCCCTATTTGTATTATACCCTACCAACACCTACACCGTTGGCGGTGTCTCTACTGCTGCCGGCGTCTGCAGCTCATACCGGCACGCCACAAAGCTTCGCACGAAAGCCGGAGCACCGAAATTCAACTCTTTCATCGAACCGTCAAATACTATCTTTCCATCAAAAAGAGCCAATACACGATCGACGGCCGGCAACAATCGGCGCAGATCGTGACTAACCATCACGGTGGTGGGACGATATTCTCGGTGCAGCTCCACGATAAGGTCCATAATTACACTGCTTGCAACAGGATCCAATCCGCTCGTAGGATCATCCAGCAGCAAGATCTTGGGACGCGCAACGAGTGCTCGCGCAAGCGACACCCGCCGGCGCATGCCCCCGCTAATCTGCCCCGGCATCTTGTGAGCGGCCTGTGTAAGCCCAACGCGAGCCAGTATCTCACTTACTTTTTCACATACATACTCGCGCTGCTCTTGGCGCAAGCTCGTTGTGGGCACCTTTCCCCCTACCAGCGGGAAGGCTACGTTGTCATACACCGAGAGCGAGTCAAAAAGGGCCCCCTCCTGAAACATGAGCCCAACGTCCCCGAAGGTACAACCTCCATCAAGCATCACAATCCCCGAATCGCTGCGATATATATTTGCAATGATCTTAAGCAGCGTACTCTTTCCGCCACCACTGGGACCAATCAGACCATTGATTGCGCCAGGTTTAAGGGCAAAGCTCACGCCGCGAAGCACCTGCTTACCGGCAAAACTGCGGTGAATGTCATCAACTCGAAGCACGTAAGAACTCTCTGTCTCTCATTAGTAGCCGTTGCACTAGCACTGCTAGGTCGTACTGTAGTGATCGCACGTTAGCTGCTCTTCAACAACCGGCTGCTCGTCGAGCTCTGCAGCGCTCGAAGCGCGGGCCGTCCACGCGCCGCTCTTTACGGCCGCAAGCAGCTGCAACTGCTGCTCAAAGGTGTGCAGGGTTAGAAGCTGCTTACGCCACATCGCCCCTCTACACATCTGAGAGGCTAGCTGCTTTAACTTCCCTGCACAGGAAGACGGTTGAAAATCTTCGCTCAGAAGCTCTGCATAACGCAGCAGCACCTCGACCATAAGTGGCTGATTGTGGCGCAGGTTCACCGGCTCACCACTGGCAATCTCTTTAAACACAAAGGGGTTCCACATCGCCGCGCGCCCGATAAAGAGTCCGGCGATTCCCCCCTTTAGCCGCGCCTCCGCCGAAGGCCGGTCAACGACATCACCACTTCCCATTACCGGAATCTTTAGCGCCTCGGCTACGGCTTGCGTCAGTGACCAATCAGCTTCGCCGCGGTAGAGCTGCGAGCGCGTGCGCGCATGAACCGCAACGCCCTCAACACCCTCACCCTCTGCCATGCGAGCAACCTCTACGGCATTACGCGAGCCTTCATCCCAACCAGCCCTAATCTTAATCGTAACAGGAATGGAAACGGCACCCTTTACTGCCCGAATGATCTCCATCAGGTGCGTCGGCTGTCGCATCAGCTCTGCGCCACCACCGCGCTTTACAACTTTCGGCGCAGGGCATCCGCAGTTGATGTCGACGATGTCAGCACCGAAATCTTGAACCATCATCGCTGCATCGCGCATGCGCTCAACGTCATAGCCGAATATCTGGATGCAGTACGGGCGCTCATCTTCAGAGAACTTCATCATCTCAACCGTGCGCTTTGACCCGCGAGTCATCCCCTCAACCGAGACGAATTCACTGACCGTAAGTCCAACAGCTCCCGGATTGAGCTCCTTAATCAGCCGTCGGAATGGGCGTGTGGTGACCCCGCTCATCGGGGAGAGCACCAGACCTGGCGCGACATCTATGGAACGAATCTTGTACGGCTTAATCACCTAAACACCCGCGAACTTTACGAGAGAGGATATCGATAGCAAACGGCTTCTGGATGAAGTCCACTCCTCCCTGTTGCAGTATCCGGTGTACAACTTCTTCTGAGCTAAAGCCACTGACCACCAGAACCCGGATACCCGAATTGAGACTTTTTAGTCGGTTAAAGAGCTCTTCTCCCGACATTCCGGGCATAAGAAGGTCGAGGATCACCAGGGCATAGTCTCCGTCAGCAGAGTGATACTTCTCCAGCGCCTCTAGTCCAGAGCCGGCAGTCTCAACTGAATATCCCAGGTGACTCAAGCTAAGGCCGAGCACATTTCGCACTGCATACTCATCATCAACCACCAGGATGCGCTCGCCAGCACCCCGCAACGGAGCGTCAGAATCGTGCTGCTGCTCCGGTTCACCGTCACCTTCACCCTGAAAGTCACTGACGAACGGGAGCACGATGCGAAACTCAGTTCCGACCCCCTTTGTTGACACCACCTGAATCGCTCCACCGAGCTTCTCGACTATCGATTTTACCGTGGCCAAACCGAGACCGGTACCGTTCTCACCCTTGGTTGTGAAATAGGGCTCAAAGAGCCGCTCGAGCGTCTGCTCATCCATCCCCTGGCCAGTATCCCGAACCACAAGAGCCCCGTAGGAGCTGGCGGGAGGCTCTGTTCCAAAGAGCCGTGAAACCTCATCAGACCCACAGCTGCGATCGATGCTTATGGCGATCTCTCCCTGACCAACTATGGCGTCACGCGCATTGACAACAAGGTTAATCACTACCTGACTTACGTGCGCCTCCGAAGCTAACACCGTAACGGGGCGCAACGATGGTGACCACGACAGTTCGATGTTCGAGGGGATTGCGCTTTTGAGCAGCACACACACCCGCGATACGACATCTGAGAGGTCCACTCGCACACTCGATTCATGCGCGTCGACCCGAGAAAATTGCAGAATCTGCTGCGAGAGAGAAGACGCTCGCAGCGCCCCCTCCTCAATCGCCTTTAGTGATTCCACGTGAAGTCCCTCAGCAGGAAGTACGTGCTGCAGGTAGGCAAAGTGACCCAAAATGCCGGTCAGGATGTTGTTAAAATCGTGCGCTACAGCACCTGCTAGCATTCCGAGGGTCTCTAACCGCTGGTCATGAAAAGAGCGGCTTGAATCGTCGTCAGAGAAGCTCGATAGAACACGGATCAACAGCAGCGGGCCTGAAAATGAAGCCAGCTTTACTAGTAGAGGGTTGCCGCCCTGAGAGCGAAATTCAGCCGAAAACTCACGCGTCTCCCACCGCAACTTGTGCCCATCAGGCCAAAATATTTGCAGCTCTCTACCCTTTAGCTCACCGGGATGAGCACCCACAAGGTGTGCAAACCGCTCATTTACACTGAGGCAGGTCAGGTCACGCCGCACCAGGCAGTGCGGCTCAGGCAAGCTTTCAAGCAGGATATCGAGCGCGTTGACCTCGGCCTTTATTGGGGGGTTACCGGTACTCATGCAATTAACAGCCCAAATTATTTACTCTTTTCCAAGCACTATAGCCGCTCCCCTGGCAGCTTAACAACGTAGTGAAATGAGGTAGAGGGATCAAAAACAGCAAGAAATCGACTCAGCCGACTGATAATAAGTGGATCCCTTCGCAGGCCAACTGAATCTCAATTTCCAGGGACGATAATGTCATCTCCCTCAAGAAGTAGTTGTGTCTTGTAACCTGAATTGAATGTGGTAGGTTTTATTTTACCGTGAGTTTTTTAACGGGGAGTCAGTTGTTATGTCTGAGTCGAGCACACTGAAGGGCGTAGTAAAGTGGTTTAATGATGCCAAGGGCTTTGGTTTCATCGAGCACACAAGTGGACGAGATGTTTTCGTTCATTACTCTGTTATCGCTACTGAGGGGTTCAAAACCCTCAAAGATGGCGAGACAGTTGAATATGAGCTTAAGGAAGGACCTAAGGGCCTTCAAGCTGCTAAAGTAGTTCGCACCAAGAAGGATGGAGAGGAAGAGGACGGCACAGAGTCTGCTGATGCAGATACTGATGCACCGGAGTCATCTCCAGCTGCAGAGGAAGCTGAGGCTTCTGAGTAGCACCGTTCTTACCCCTCGCGTGACCCCTTAACGGGCTCGCGCGAGGGATAACTTCCACCCACCAAGCTGCTCCCCTCTTCGGCGGCCTCACGTCGCTGTCCGCTAAAATCGAGCCAATTAGAACGTTGCGCTGAGAACAACCCCTGATGTGCTAGATCGTGCCGAACAAACAAGCTGTAACGATCGAGCTGTAAAAAAATTTAGGCCTCTAAGCAGCGCGCCCTGCTATCAGCCGTCGAGCTCAGCTACGTCATCACGCAGCACATAGCCGCCCTTTCCTCTGCGTGATCGCAGCCGCAGCCAACGACCGGCATTCCCCTCAATCATCACCTTATCGCCAGCTTCAAGTCGCCCCAGGATATCCGCTTTGTAGTTCGGTGCAGCATAGACAGTGGTTGCGTGCGACACCCGCCCCATCCTCGATACGTCAACGGCAGGCTTTTCATGCTTTAGGCTAGGCGAGTCGTTTACGGCTGGAAGCTGCGGCCTTACCACTTCAATGCGAAGCTCTTGCTCACGATCGACGCGAGGTGCCGCATCTCGCTTAAACCCAGCCCCCTCAATCGGGCCCGTAGTATCAACGCGCTCTTTGACGGCAGCAGCAGCGCCCGCCGCTGCTGTGCTATCTGCGGCGCTCTTTAGCTCACCCCCCAGCGCCTGCTCTTGCCCTTTCATCGAGTAAAAAAGCGCACTCAAGCTTCCTACAACACCGCGCGCATCGGTTGCTGGAATGAGCTGCTCTGCTGCCTCACCTGACGGAACAAAGGATTCAGATGCCACCAGTGTCGCTTTGCCCCACCACCGATCAGAACGCTTTATGACCCCCCACCAAGCTGCCCCACAAGCAACTAACAGCAGGACAGACACGACTGCAAGCCAACGCCGCGGCATTTTCAGCTGTTGGCGATTGCTGCTAGACTTTTTGTCTGTTAGTAGCGGCGTATTGCCTGCACCGTGCGGCTGCGCAAGCGAAAAAGGCTCAAGTGAGATTGATCGCAGGTCTGTGGCAGTAGATCGACGCTGTTTTTCTGATTTCGGCTCGCTGCTCTGAATCACCCCGAGCCTTTCAAGGGCAGCTCGCAGGCTTAGCACCTGTTCAGAGTCAGAAACATCTTCAAGCCGTTTAAGCAGGAGTGGTCCTGTTTCAGCGAGCGCTTCACGCAGTGACACCGAGAGTACACTACCTGTCAGCTTGCGACAGAGCGCCTCAAGCGGTGCTGCCAGAAAGGACGCCGGCATTGAAAGCGCTCCGAGATGCCCGCGGACCCACCACACACGCGCTTCACTCGAATCACCACGTGAGAGGTTTCCTTCAGCAAGCTGCACCAGCTCGTTCCACTTACCCTGCGAGAGCAGCTCTTGGTAGGGAGATTTACAATCAGAGTTAACCTTCTCTGATGCTACCGGCAGATCACTATCCGCCGCGTGAGCCTGCGAGGTTGCAGGAGCTACATCTGCAGCAGCAGATGAACCACCCGACATTATCTCTGATAGTCCCAGGTCCAAACGGAAACTGCTGTCGCTGCCGCTATCACTCCCACTAGCACTAGCACCGGGCCGGTTGTTTTGATTGCTTTGATGATTTTTGCTGCGCGCTCCCATCGATCCCTATCCTACACCCGCCAAGGGCGCTACTAAAGCGCTATGCTTCCTGCTAGGTTAGCACAGAGGAAAACGCATGCGGTTAACTAGCTTTAAAATGGTGGGTCTTGTGGCTTTACTCGGGGTAACTGGCTGTTTTTCCACCGCCTTACCACCAACCTCTGATACACCCTCAACCGGCTTACTGTTTGCCGAGCGCAAGCGACTCCAAAGCTTAGCCACCAGCCACCTAGGGTTGAACCTTGATTTAGGAAGCCTTGCAAGCACGGTGGCAGGCTACCAGTACATCTTCTTTGTGCTTCCACTGGCTCGCGTGTACACCCCGCACCTCAAAGATGACCTCACCGAAGCACTGCTGCTCGAGGGGGCATTGCGTGGGTACAACGTGCAGCCAATCTCCCCAACCCGAGCCATCGCTCCACTCCTGCACGTCAAGGTTACTGACTTTACCGTGAGTGGCTACGACCTACTCGCTGTGCGCAGGCCATCGGCAAGAGTGACGCTGCACGGAGAGCTTACAACACTCGAACCCGACGAGAGCTCGCTACGGTGTGTGGTAAGCGCAGATTTTGTCAGCACAGCGCGCTTCGCCTTCAATCCAGAGCTAACCAATGCCCTCTCTGTCGCGCTCAGAGATGCGGCAAAGGCGCTCTTTGAGTGCCTGGTGCGGCAGTCACCGCTTTCGACCTCTGCGGCTGATCGACTACACAATCGCTAAAAAATTTACACAGAGGCGCACAGGCTAAAGATGAACGGAGCAACCACTATATTTGCCGCGGCCCTGGCAACAGAGGGGCTTCTCGTTATCGTCTCATACATCTTAACGGGTCTCTTTACCCTCCATCTGGCCTGGAACAGCTCGCTCGCCAACCTGGTGCTCGGCGTCTGCTGTGCGCTGCCGCTACTTGTGGGCAACCACCTTCTGTGGCGCTGGAGCCTCACGGCTCCAGACTCTGTCTATGCGCGCTTTAGCAAACAGGTGGTAGTTCCACTCTGTAAACAGGTTAGACCGCCCCTTGCGCTGCTGCTTGCAGTGCTATCAGGCTTCGGCGAAGAGCTCCTCTTTCGAGGTGCGCTCAACCAGATAGCTATCGCAAACCTCGGCTGGCAGGCAGCAGCTTTTTTAACAAGCCTTGTTTTCGCCTACGTGCACTTCATTGGCAACGAGAAGCGCTTTGGCGGGATGATCCCTCTCTACACAGCCGTTGGCCTCTATCTCTGGGGAATTAACCATCTTACGGGCTCGCTTTTCTGCGCTTTTGTAACGCATGCAGCGTACAACTTTTTGGCGATAGTGTGGATTCGGCGCACAGCGTAGCGTTATCTACACTTTATCGCCCTAGTAATTACACAACCTGCATGAAGCAGTTATCGCGCTCCGTCTTTCTCTTACTGCTGCAACAGTGGGGCTACCGCTCACTCAAGAGATGAAACAGCACACTGAATAGAGACGAAACCTTTTGCAGAAAAACAGAAAGGGAGAGCTTTCTTCTAAGGAAGACAAAGGTGCCCGACAAGCAGTAAAGCTCATCGGGC
>JBIKWG010000043.1:0-15461 GCA_044356425.1 Bdellovibrionota bacterium
CGCCTGAAAGAAATCCTGGCTAGTTTTTGCATGATACGGGTTGATGCTGGTACCACTGTAGATGTCAAAGCTAATTCCCATCCCCGAGAAATCGCTCATCTGTTTCTCGCGGTAAAAATCCGCTACCTCGGTGGGAGTTTTGCCCTCTTTATCTGCAGTGATCATAATGGCAACGCCATGATCATCAGAGCCGCAGATAAACTTCACATCTGCTCCGGTCATCCGCAGGTAACGAACGTAGGTATCAGCAGGGATGTATGCGCCCCCCAGGTGCCCAACATGGAGCCTACCATTTGAATAGGGCAGAGCTGCTGTCACCAAAACTTTGCGCCGTGCAGTTCCTTCGTGCGTCATAGTACAACCTCAAACAGGCCCAACGGAAAACCAGCTTGGGTCAACGGGCCATTCATAGTATTACAACCATTAAACGCTCCCTTGAGCACATTGTAAAGTCGACGTGTGAACGGATACTACTTCCAGGCTGGCTAGGAAGCAGGAAACCCGATTCTTGTCTTGCCAATCAACTATGAAGACTCACTATCAGATCCTTGGGCTTTCAGCGGCTGCCTCTGCAGAGGAGATTAGGCGCGCATATCGCGTGCTAGCCCGCCGTTATCATCCCGACGTAAACCCGGGCAAGAGCTCTGAAGAGCGCTTCAAAGAGATAGCTCAGGCCTACGCTATCCTTTCAGACCCTACCAAGCGCAAATCCTACGACGCCGATCTTGAAAAGCGTTTGGACGACAATGCGTACGCCTCCACCTTTGAGCGAGCGCATGCTGCCTACCAGCGTGCGGGAAAGTTTCAATCTACCGGCTCAACCAAGGCTTCTGCTGCCTCTGGCTCACGTACTGGTTCTGCGCGCTCCCAGCAGCAAACAGACTCCGCCCGCACCACATCGACCACACCAACCGACCTCACGAGCTTTGCACGTCTATCACGTGACACCTTTCGGTCGATCCAGCAGAGGGTACAGAGCAAACTTTTGGGCAAAAAAGAGAAAGGCCCTGCTAAGACCACCCATATTTCGTTGGTAGAGGTGTCGCTAACGATCGTTGAAGCTATTCGAGGGGTACGAAAGGCGGTTGAGATTACAGACCTCGAGGGGATAGATCGGAAAATATCAGTTATCATTCCACCCGGCGCTCGGCAGGGCAGCGTGGTTCGCTTTAGAAGAAAAGATGTGCCTTCAGAAGAGGTGGTACTCATAGTTCGCATCGCTCCTCATCCCTTTATTTCGATCTCTGTCAGAGGACTCACCCTAGATATCCCGATAACGGTTGCCGAGGCCGTGAGCGGCGCAAAAATTCAAGCTCCCTCGCTTGGTGAGCCGCTGCTCGTAGTAGTCGAGCCGGGAACCCAAAGTGGTGACGAAGTTCGCATTAAAAACAAGGGCATTCTGTATCGAGATGGGACACGCGGCGATCTATTCGTGCGCTTTCAGATTAAGATACCACAGGCACCCAGCCGAATTGGGCTACGCGAAATGGCCGATGAGTTTAACCAGTACTATGAGAAGCCCGTGCGTGCCGGGCTTCCTAAATCGATACTGGAGGGTAATTAGCGACGATGCATACACGTGCCTCAAGTGCTCCACTGGTCTTTATGGTGTTGACTGCCCTCTGTCAGGCGATCGCGCTATCGATGCTCGTCCTATGCTGGGAATACTCACAGCAGCTGCTGCTATCGCTCGGCTGCGCCTCATTGACTGCTGCGTTAGCGGCACGGTTGCTGTCGCTATCACCTCCGTGGCAGCTCCTCAACAGCATCTTACCAATAGCGATGGCCTCTAGCTTTATCGTCAACATTCCCGGGTACGTATACCTGGCGCTCTTGCTTTTTACGCTGTGCATCTATCTGCCGGCATTTTGGACGCGCGTCCCCTACTATCCCACTCCGCGTCCTGCATATCCCTGCATAGTTGCCGAGCTTCCAATTGACCGAGAATTTACCCTGATCGATATCGGGTCTGGATTCGGAGAGATGCTGATCTTTCTTGCAAAACAGCGGCCGAATGGACACTTTACTGGGATTGAGATCGGCATCTTCCCGTTCTTGATATCGTTCCTTCGGGCCAAGATTGAACGGCTTCCAAATGTGCGTTTTGCTTACCGCAGCATGTGGAAAACAGAGCTTGCCCCGTTTACCTATGTGTATGCTTTTCTCTCGCCAGCACCGATGGAGCGGCTGTGGGCCAAGGCGTGCTCAGAGATGCGCCCAGGGTCTCTCTTTATCTCTAATAGCTTTGCTGCTCCAGCTGACCCAAGCGCAGTCATCCCCATAAAAGATGAGCGCAAGAGCTCGCTGTACGTCTATCGGATGCCGTAGGATACGTCAAAGGCGTATGACGATAGCATCACACAGCCGCTAAACAGCCTGTTTAGCCTGTGCGCTGCGCGCTACGGTCTGCGCCGCACCACGCCCACGCCACTCTTCCCAAGCTACTACAATTGGCGCCACAACGAACATAGTCGAGTACGCTCCACACACGATGCCTGTTACCAGGTACAGGCTTAAATCCTTAATCTCGCCACCACCTAAGATATACAGCGCTAGCGCTGAAAAGAAGGTCAATATGTGAGTTATCGCTGTACGCGATAGGGTAAAGTTAATCGCCTCGTTTACCACCGATGCGAGCGAGGCACCCTTCTTCTTTGCTCGCTCCTCACGAACACGATCGAAAACTACAACCGTGTCGTTCACGGAATAACCCACGATGGTTAGAGCTGCCGCAAGTGTTGACATACTAAACACATGCCCCGCCGCAAGATAAACCCCGGTTGAGATAATCACGTCGTGAAAAAGTGCCACGATCGAGCCCAATCCAAGCGCAAACTCGAATCTAACCGCGATGTAGAAGAGGATACCCAGTAGCCCTAACCCGACTGCGACGAGAGCACTTGTACGGAGCTCCTTACCAACAGTAGGGCCAACGTAATCACTCTTTACAATCTTGGCAGAATCGCCGAAGGCCGCGCGCATAGAAGATTCAAGCTTCGCCCGCACTTCATCAATCTGCCCTACCTCACCAAGCCGAATCGAGTACTCGTTCTTATCGCCCTGAAAGGCCTGCACACGGGCATCTGTTAGACTGTTGCTCGCAAGCCCTTGCCGCACCGTATCGGTTGTAAAATCCCCGACGAATGAAACCAAGAACTCATGACCTCCGCTGAAATCAGTGCCGTACTTATCATCACCCTTCTGGAAGAAGACAGCTATCGAAGCAACGACCGCAACCAGCGAAAGAGCCGCACACAGATAGCGCTTACCTATGAAATCAAATCTTGGATTGGAAATTAACTCACGCATAGCTTACATCGACCCTTATATGGAAAGCCCCTGTTTGCCCTTCAACCCGAAGTAGTCAAAGCAGAGCCGAGCAACAAAAACAGCACAGAACACCGTGGTGGCGATGCCGATTGACAATGTTACAGCAAATCCTCGCACTGGACCTGTACCGAACCAGTAGAGAATTCCGCCTGCGAGGAGAGTAGTAATGTTCGAGTCGATGATAGCGCTTAAGGCCTTATCAAACCCTGAGTGCACCGCCAAGTCGCGCGAAACTCCATTACGAACCTCATCGCGAATCCGTTCAAATATGATCACGTTAGAGTCAACCGCCATGCCGATGGTCAGAGCTAACCCAGCAAGACCAGGAAGGGTCAGCGTTGCTCCGAACAGCGACAAAGCCGCAAGCATCAAGAGTGCATTGAGCACCAGTGTTCCAACGGCCACCACACCAGACTTGAGATAGTAACAGACCATAAAGAGTGAGATCAGCGCAAAACCACTGAGCATTGCAATCACGCCCTTCTTAACCGAATCGAGCCCCAGCGAGGGGCCAACTGTCCGCTCTTCAAGCACTTCTAGCGGCGCTGGCAGTGCGCCGGCCTTTAGCACGACTTTCAACTGCCTGGCCTCATCAACGGTAAAGCCACCTGATATCGAGGCGCTGCCTGTCGTTATTGCATCGCGAATAACTGGAGACGAATAGACCACGCCGTCCAAAACAATCGCCAACTGACGTCCGATGTTCTCGGAGGTAATGCGCGCAAACGTCTGAGTGCCAAGGGGCGATAGCTTTAGAGTAACTTCAACCTGCCCGTTCTGTGTAAAATCCACGCGCGCATCAGCAACAGCATCGCCCGTCATTAGGGCCTGCTCCTCAAGCAGCACCGGAGTGCCCTGTTTATCCTTTAACGTTACCGTGCCGCCACCTTGTGCTGCACTCGCAGGCACGAGCCTAAACTCAAGTTTCGCAACCGATCCAACAACTTTCTTAACGGCGGCCACGTCGGAAACACCCGGCATCTGCAAGATTATTCGACTCTCTCCTGAACGCTGAATCAACGGCTCTGCGACACCAAATTGGTCTACCCTGTTTCGCAGCGTCTCAACCGCCTGAGAGATGGCATCCCGTTCAATTCGCGAAGCCAAATCAGGTGTTATGCTGTAGAGCAAGGTAGGACGACCAGCGTCCGCGCTCTGGCCGTTAAACGAGAGGTCGGGCAGCTTCTCAGCAACGATGCGCTTGGCCTCTTCTAAGAAACTTCCCGTTAGTAGTGTTATCTGAATACCGGTGTTCGACGTAACGGCAGCCTGCACCACCGCTATCTTCTTGGCCCGTAGCTCTGAACGAGCAGAGGCAACGAGCGCAGCAAGTCTGCTCTTAACAGCTTCCTCGGCCTTAACGCCGTACACGAGGTGCACACCGCCGCTAATATCCAGGCCGAGAGACAGTGGCTTCGTAAACCACTTACCCTCCTTAAAAAGCTGAACATCAGGAGCAATTGTCGGAAGCAGCGAAAGCACTGCGCCAACTACTACTGCGGCCAAAATGATAGTGCGCTGAAAGGTGTCTCTGATCATATATCCCGTGCGAATACAATTTGGCTCTATGCTGCTGCCTGCTCAACCTCTAGAGCAACCACATGGGCCTGCAGAACCTTAATCTTAACGTTAGCTGCCACCTCTAAGAGAACGTACTCTTTCTCAAGCCCAGCTACCTTTCCAACAATACCGCTTGACGTTACGACGGAGTCACCGCGCTTGAGAGAATCCACAAGCGACTTATGCTTCTTATTTCGCACATCTTGCGGCTTGATTACCATGAAGTAAAAGATGAAGTAACAGATAACCAGCATGGGCAGCATACTGATCAGTGAGCTCATAAACGTAGGCTGCTGAGCAGCCGCAGGCGCTGGACTAAAAACCTGCCCTGCCTCTTGAGCAGCCGCGAAAGCTGAGAAACTTATTACTGCCAGAGCCACTAGCGGCGTTAAAAATCGTGATTTGATTGAATGATTCATAATTACAACACTAAGTAGTAAACGCCCGTTTTCTAGCATGCCTTAGGTAATAACGCACCATGCTTTGCACACTGCCCTGGGGAAGGCCGGGCAGCACCCCCTACCGGCCACGAAAGCACAGTATTGACGCTGCCTGAATACGGCACACGCAGCAACCCTCACCATATCTGATAATTTATAGGACATTAGCCTGGGTGTTCAACGGTGCGCTCAACGGGGCCTACGCACCAGACTGACAACGGTGGCGCAGTCGGATTACAAACACACCTTCTAAACCGTCGCCCACAAAAAAACGGGAAGGCCACCCACCTTTGCTCTTCACTGCAGCTCGCTTTCGCTGTAGGCGGTTTTGCTGCGGCTAGCCGTGCAGATTGCCACATCTTTGCCGGCTCAAAACGGCCTCAATGAACTTCGGGAGGGCTTAGTGTTGCTCGGTGCGTAACCAATCCTTGCACATCCACACTTAACAGCCCCAGACCTGATCCTGTTTCGTTAACTGAATACATGAATACTGCCGGCCGATGTGCGATCGTGCTAAGGGCCGGCAATGCCTCAACGCTCTTCAGCGCAGCCGGCTTTCCTTGCTGTAAGGCAACTGCCACATCGTGTGGCACTATCAACCGCTGCATCTGCGGAACCACAATCGCCCAGTCTCTCACCCGGTCCCAACCAATAGCATCCAACGAGCATGCGTCAGCTACACACAGCCCTCCCGAACGCTCACGACGGATAGACTCTGCTGCAGCACCACAGCCCAGCTGTTCGCCCAAGTCTCGCGCCAAAGCACGCACATACGTGCCAGGGGTGCAGACCATGCGATAACCGATCTGATTTGCCGTCACGCTCCATACCGACAAGGTATCAATCCGCACTTCACGTGGTTGAAGCTCGAAATCAATCCCACTGCGCTCAAGGTCGTGGGCGCGGCGTCCCTGCACTTTTTTGGCACTGACTCGCGGAGGCACCTGCTGCGAAACACCGACAAAAGTTGCAGCAGCTTGCGCTATTACCTCAAAAGACGGGATGTTGGCTGACTCGGATAGCACATCCCCACAAAGGTCGTCGCTCGTTGTGCACACGCCCAGCCTTATTACACCAGAATACTCTTTAAGCCCCTCTACTGCGAAAGGAGCAATTCGAGTGGCTGCATTAACCAGACATATCAACAACCCCGTTGCGTCTGGATCGAGCGTCCCAGCATGCCCCACCTTGCGCGCACCAAGCAGCCGTTTAACCCGCGCAACTACACCTGCGGAGGTAATCCCTGCGGGCTTATCGATAAGTATAACGCCACTATTCATCTGCTTTACGCCAGAATCATGAGGTGAGGTCAGAACCATGGACTGATATCAGTGCCGCTCCTATCTTATCTGAGAGCTCTTTACGAAGAGTTTCAAAGTCTCTGCGCCACCGAAAAGCCGCAGCGGGCTTATGCCCCCCGCCACCGAAGCTCTGCGCAATCGCTGAAACGTCAACTGCCCCCTTGCGCGAACGAAGGCTAACGCGCCACATATCCACGTCTTCCTTAAAAAGGGCCGATACCTTTACACCTGCGATATCTCGACAGCGCTCAGCCAATGAATCTGCATCAAGCAGATCCGCTCCGAGCCGCTTTATCATCGCCTGCGTGACTACAACCTGTGCAAATGCGCCATCGTGACTTAACTGAACTCCCGTCATCGCTTCAGCCTGCAACTTAACGGCTGATAGCGAGTGATTAGCGAAAAGCTCTTGAGTAAGCACATCTGGTCGAGCACCCCGAGTAACCAGATCATGGGCTGCCAAAAATGTTGAAGCGGTTGTGCTCGGATAGCGAAATGAGCCGGTATCACCGATGATACCTGCCAAAAGGCATGAAGCCCCATCGCGTGAGATAACGTCTGTGCGCGCTAAGCGTTGCTCAACATTTCGCAGAATATCGTACACCAACTCTGACGTAGAGCTGGCACCCTCAACCACGTAGTTAAGTGTACCGAAACGGGAATTTCCGTTGTGATGATCGATGTTGACCGTCAGAGGAGCTGAGCGAATAAATGGCAGCACGGCATCCCCAACGCGCTCTATCGCCCCGCAATCACAGATAATCACAGCTGCCTCGCCAGGAACCGTTGTAGGAATTATTGAACCTACTTGGCCTGCTCGGGGAATCGCCGCATATCGTGGGACAAAACCACTCTCATTGTACAAACTCACCGAGAGGCCCATGTTTTCAAGGCCTATCGCGAGCCCACACGCTGAGCCGTAGGCATCAGCATCTGGGTTTACGTGAGAAAAAACGAGGGCCTTCTTAGTTGCAAGAAGAAGCTCGACCAGTTTCTCCCTATCAGCAACCGCACTCATCTACTCTCCTGCAGGGCGAATTTTATTCATCAGCTGCTCAACGTGCTCTACCGTATCAAGCGTATCGTCGTAGTAAAACCGGATATCTGGAACGAATCGTATGTTGAGCTGCTTTGCTAAGATGCGTTTAAACAATCCCGCCGCATGTGAGAGAGCCTCCTCAACCTCCGAGATCCGAACCTGTCGGTCAACGCCTGTCACAAACGACACCACCCAGTAAACCTTACAGTTTCTAAGGTCAGGCGACACCATCACCGACGTTATCGTGACAAGCTGAAAGCGAGCATCAGCCGAATACACGAGATGCTCGGCAATTATCTCTTTAATTCGCTCTGCAACTTGATACACCCTTCTACTGCCAGACATATCGTACTCCAGGTCGGTTACACTGTGTGCCAGCCCTAATCGAGCGTAGCCTCAATCTCTTTAATCTCGAACACCTCAATCACGTCGCCAATCTTGACGTCATTGAAGCCATCAAGACCGATACCGCACTCGAACCCAGCCTGAACTTCCTTAACGTCATCCTTAAATCGACGTAAACTTCCAAGCTTTCCTTCATGGATCACGCGATTATCTCTCAGTAGCCGCGCATGCGCATTGCGCTTGATGATGCCTCCAGTAACGTAACAACCCGCAATCGTCCCAATCTTTGGAACAGTAAAGGTCTCACGAACTTCGACTCTTCCGAGGCCCGACTCTTGCTTAATCGGCTCAAGCAGTCCCACCATCGCCTTCTTTACATCATCAAGAAGTTCATAAATCACTCGGTAGAAGCGGATCTCGATACCACTCTGCTCAGCGTCAGCCATAGCGCGCTGCTCAGCGCGGACACCGAACCCTACGATTATTGCACGTGAAGCTATTGCGAGCTGAACATCGCTCTCATTAACTCCGCCTACTGCAGCATGCAGCACTCGTACCTTGACTTTATCGCCCGACAACCTCTCAATCGAATGCTTAACGGCTTCAACTGAACCTTGAACGTCAGCCTTGAGGATAACGTTAAGCTCCTGAGCAGCCTGATTAGTCGCCCTCTTGGCAAACTCTTCAAGGCTAATTGGGCCTGAAGCGAGCGCTCTTTCACGACTAGCCTTAACCTCTGCGCGATTACCAGCAACCTCACGAGCATCAGCTTCTGACTCAACAACGAAGAAATCATCACCTGAGGCGGGCATACCGTTGAGCCCAGTTATTTCTACCGGAGTAGAAGGGCCAGCTTGCTCGGATCGTTCTCCTCGATAGTCGCTCATGGTTCGCACACGGCCATACTCAGCACCGCTGACGAATATATCGCCAACGCGCAGTGTACCTGCTTGTACGAGCACGGTTGCAACCACACCACGACCGCGATCCTGCCTACTCTCAATAACCGTTCCCTTGGCTCGTCGGTTAGGATTAGCTTTCAGCTCCTTCACCTCTGCCAGCAATAGAATGCCCTCTAGAAGAGACTCTATACCATCTCCGCGTAGTGCCGAGATCGGAAAGAACATCGTATCACCACCCCAGTCCTCAGGCTGTAGACCGAGTTCAGCCAACTGAGTCTTTACTCTGTCGGGATTAGCATCCTGTTTATCCATCTTATTAACGGCGACAACTATTGGAACCTTCGCGGCTTGCGCATGGTTGATCGCCTCTTTGGTTTGCGGCATCACACCATCATCGGCCGCTACAACAAGCACGACGATGTCTGTCACCTGCGCACCACGCGCTCGCATAGATGTGAAAGCTGCGTGGCCTGGAGTATCGATAAACGCCACTACACGGCCGTCTGCGGTAGTGACCGAGTAAGCGCCGATGTGCTGAGTGATACCACCAGCCTCTTTAGCCGCGACTGAAGCACTTCTTATGCGGTCAAGCAAAGATGTCTTGCCGTGGTCAACATGACCCATAACAGTGACTACCGGAGGACGCGGCAAAAGCTCTGCCGGGTCTTCGACAATAGTATCCTTCAAAATATCCTGCTCGTTGAACTCAACGTGCTTAACCTCGTATCCAAGGTCTGAGGCTACAATCTGCGCGGTGTCCTTATCGATGGCTTGATTGATCGTTGCCAGTACTCCCAAGCCAAGCAACTTAGCAATCACCTCACCCGACTTTAGACTCATCTGCCGAGCAAGCTCGCCTACGGTAATGGATTCTCCGAGCTCAATAACGCGTTTGGCAACCTTCGGCTTCTCTCCATCAGCCCCCTCGGCTCCACGCAGGTCGATATCTGATCTGCGAGAGTTCTTGCTCTTACCCTTGCGTCCTTCGCGGGCCCCGTAATCAAGTAGATCGATGCTACTAATCTCTCTCTTGCGACCTTTTTTGAACCCTTTCTTAGGGGCACCCTCTTCCTCAATCTCAACGACTGGTTTTACGTCCCGCCCTACGACTCCCTTAGCTGGTCGCTTAGCGTCGGTAGCAGGCGTTATGACCCGCTTCACCGGCAGGTCGATTCGACCGAGAATTCGCGGACCGATAGCAGTTTTTGCGACCACTGTAGCGGCAGCAACAACTGGTTGCTCTGCAACGACTACGTCAACCGCTTCAACCGTTTCAACTACAGATTCAACCACCACCTCAGGCTCTTCTTCAACCGGAATCGGCGCGGCTTCAACTTCTGGCTCAACCACAGTTAGCACATCGGGTTCTACCACCTCAGGAGACACCTCGCGCGCAGCGCCCCCGTCACTAATCACCATCGTCGGCTCAATTTCCGTGACCTCTGGCTCGAATGTCTCACTCGGAGCTTCAACTGCTGCAACTGGCTGCGCCACCGACGCTGGACCATCAGCGGCACGTCGCCGACGAATAACATCTCCTGATCGGCGCTCTACAACGGCTTCAGTCGCCCCAGTTACCTTGTCAACTCGCTTGGTAAGCACCTCTGAGTTTGAACTCTTCGGTGTTCCCATCGCCTGGCGGATGACTGCTCTCCGAATCAGATCTGCCTCATCCGCTTCCAAAGAATGCGAATGAGAGCTCTTCCCCTTCATTCCCATCTCTTGAGCCTTTGACAGAATAACTCGGTTATCAACACCAAGCTCTTTTGCTAATTCGTAAATTCTAATTTTTGACATGTCTATTACCGTTTTGTACGGAACTACTGCTTAACTTTGTTTGACGCTTACCACCCAACCTTGAGCGCTGCGCCTTATTTACAACCGAAACTTTTTAGCACCAACACGGGAGGCTTCGCGGCCCGTCAATTTAATCGCTTGCGAGCCTTCAGATTCCCCACTGCGAACACCGTCACTCACCTCTACAATGAGCCGCTTCGCTAGCTCTGCCAACACGTCCAACCGAATCGAACCCGATGTCAGTTTTAGAGCCCTCTCCCACCGTCCGACCTGATTAATTTTAGTAACACAATCGAGTTCGGGGTGTATGTACGCTCCCCTCCCCGGCATGACCTGCTGCTCATCCAGGAGTATCTCTCCTTTACAAGCTATCATGCGTAACAACGCCCGCTTCTCTGCTTTTTTACGACAGACACAGCAGGTTCGCTGACTCGTTTTCAGATCTCCCCCTTACATTTCTTGACGGGTACCGCATCCTAATGTTGGTGCGGTACCCCATTCACCTACAACGTATGCATAACTCGCGAAGTTCCCGACTGCAGAAAGGTCTCAAGCGCCTGACGAATCTGCTCAACCTCCGCCTCTTCGATACCACTCACCTCTTTAAGTGCCTCATCGTCAGCTTCTGCTAAGGCTTGGATCGTCTTGAACCCCCCACTGAGAAGCATCTCCCGAAGGTCAGCTGCCAACGGAAGCCGCTCGAGATCCGAAACTGCATCTGCGCTAATCTCTGGAAGCCCATCAGCGGCATCACCCAGCTGCTCAGCGTAATCCTTGGCATTTTTGAGGATTTCAGATGCCTGCTCATTGCTGAGCCCTTCAACCTCACAGAGGTCCTCAAGCAGCGCATCCGCAACTTCCCGAACTGTTCTAAAGCCGTGCTGAAACAGCAGCTCCGCATGCATGAAGTCGATACCAGGAATTCCGCTGAGAGCCGCCCGAGCACGACGCGCCTCCTCTTCGGCAACCGATACACTTCTAACATCAATTCTCCAGCCCGAGAGCTTGCTTGCAAGCTTAACGTTCTGGCCACGACGTCCGATCGCGAGCGAGAGCTGATCGTCTGGGACAATCACTTCCATTGAGTGCTGCTCTTCATCAACTACCACTCGACTAACTTCAGCCGGCGAGAGTGCGCGAGCAACGAACGATGGCTCATCAGGAGTCCAGGTAATGATATCGATGCGCTCACCGCGCAGCTCTTGAACAACAGCCTGAACGCGAGAACCCTTGATACCAACACACGCGCCAACCGGATCAACACTCGTATCATTAGAGTAAACCGCAATCTTTGCACGCTCGCCGGGCTCACGGGCTACTGCCTTAATCTCAATGACACCATCAGCTATCTCGGGAACCTCAAGAGCAAATAGCTTCTTTAACAGCTCTGGATGGCTACGAGTAAGAATGATCTGTGGCCCTCGAGCCGACCGATCAACGTCTAGAATCATACCTCTTAGGCGGTCGCCTGGACGATAGCGCTCACGTTGAATCTGCTCACGCTTCGGCAGAATAGCCTCGGTTCTGCCAAGGTTAACAATAATATTGCCGCGCTCAAGGCGCATTACGCTTCCGTTAATCAGGTCACCCTTTGAGTCTTTATACTCTTCAAAGATTACGCCCCGCTCGGCATCACGCACTTTTTGCATGATCACCTGCTTCGCCGTCTGCGCAGCAATACGACCCAACATGTAGGTATCGAGCTTCTTCCCAAGCTCATCGCCTACCATTGCATCTGGGTCTACCTCAGAGCGAGCTTCCTGAATAGCGATCTGAGTATCACCATCCTCAACATTATCAACGACCACCTTGAACTGTACGACCTCAATTTCGCCGGTCTCTTCGTTGAATTTGGCCTCAAGATTCAGATTGTGGCCGAAATGTTTCCTCGCAGCCGATAGCATCGCTGATTCGACAGCTTCGACAAGCACCTGCTTGTCGATTCCTCGATCTCGTCCCATCTGACTTAGAATCGCGTTAAGGTCAAAGCTTGATGACATACCTACACCTCTATTCGAACTTCCCGTACACGTTTCGCCACATTCGGCACTATTGGTTAAAACTTAAAGTCTACTCGAGCTTCTTTTACATCCGCCAAAGAAACCCGAACCTGATCCATTTGCTTGCTCTGCTCATCATCAATGAGCAAAACGTTCTCTTCAAAGCCTGCGAGCACCCCGATTACAACTCGGTACGAATTGCCCTCTGCTCGGAATTTAACCCGAACCCGCTCACCGACGGCCCCAGAAAAATGGTGCGAAAGACGCAAGCGCCGATTAATGCCCGGGCTTGAAACCTCCAACACACACCCATCAGGGATGAAAGCCTGCTGCTCGTCGAGATCTAGAAGCTGCTTGGCTACGTGAACGCAATCTTCAAAAGAGACGCCGCCCCGGGGCTCTTCAGAATCCTCTGCAACCACACTAGCACTCTCAGCTACACTGTTACCCTCAACTACACTGTTACCCTCAACACAAATACCACCCTGCTTCGGGCGCGAGAGGTATACTCGCAGAACACCGCCGTGGCTTGAGCCAGACGGAAGGTCAATGTCAAACACCTCAACACCGAAGTTCTCGGCGACACCTCTAACTGTGTGCCACAATGGAGTGTCCACTGAGGGCTCACTGACAGCAGTACTCATACCGAACTAGTCCTCTTTGCTAGAAGCCCCCTGCTTTTGCTAGAAGCCCCCTGCGCTTCAAGCCTTGTTTGCCTGAGGCTCCCTATCCTACGGCGAGCGAGCGTGAGATTCAGTTGTCTGAGCTTCTGTGTCCTGACAACACCCGTCCTGCGGACTGCTGTCTGAACAAAGTGCAGAAATCTCGAACTCGACCACTGCCCACTCGACCACTGCCCACTCGACCACTGCCCACTCGACCACTGCCCACTCGACCACTCGACCACTGCCTACTCTGCACGAGCTGACTCAGCTGCCGGTAGTCGGATTTTCACCTCGGCTTTTACCTTGCCTCGTCCACTTACCTCGCCTAGCTGCTTTGAAACCATAACAATGGCTCCGCCACAACGACGTGACCCTGAGAAAACACCGATGTGTTCAGGATAACGAATCAAAGGCGAGAGAACCTTTGACCGGCAAGGAGCTGCCATAGACGAGAGGGAGGCTAACACAATTTATAATCGTGAACAACCGACCTTTACGACTCAAAAAAGGTGCCTCCAGAGCAGCCCTAACTGGTCGGCATAACAGGGCAATATCAGCTACTTCGGCGCACCTTGTAGGGACACCAACTCAATCGGCTGAAAGCACTCACGCCGATGAAAGTCCGGTGCAATCCCGCTCACTGGGGCAGACGACAAAAAGCGCCGCTCGCCACTAATCGAAGCGATGGCAGTAACATGCACCAGGCTCTTCTCATTGACTAGAACGCGCAGAGCCGCTCGTGGATAGACTATCTCAGCCGACCACCCGCCTGCCTCCTGCTGCGCGCTGACAGATGACGGTCTGCCATCCAGTGCAATATCAGATCGCTGCCGATACCCCGTGAAATAGCAGCTCCACCAAGCTCCAGCAGGACTAACGTGGAACTCCTGATAGCAGCCGCTCTCATCCATAATAAACAGCTCAACAACATCCCGCTCTGCCAAACCTTCCACAAAATCGCCCCGCCGGTGAGTGCCATCAAACTCAGGAACCCCCACAGCCACCTGCGTCCGAAATAGCAGAGAATCCGCGGTCAATGCCACCATCCAACGGTATCCCCCGCCACCAAGTGCAGCTTGCTTCCAACATGTAGAGACTACACCGCTCACATCAATCAACGCTGCCGTTGGCGCACCCTCTTCAATGCTGAATACTTTCATGCATCCTCCGCTATCAAACAAATCCTACTGCGCTGCCGCGCGCCGCTGACGTTTAAGTGTCACTGGCAAAGGGGCACTTCTATCACCATCAGCTTCTGACGATCGATACACCTTAAGCGCTTCGGGCAGATCAGACCGCCCAGGACGCTGGTAATCTCGAACAAGAGCGCACCCTATCTGATCGCGTTGTGCTGGATACTGCTCGATCAGATAAAAAAATAGCTGCTCAGTCAGCGTCTTTAATTGAATCGCTGAGCGACGCCCGAGCTTTTTAAACAGCCAATCAGAAAAATGCATAAACGAAACAAATGGCGAACATTGCGTAGCCAATACAAGCGGTCGTGCCTCAAGAAAATTGCCGCTATTTCCCACCAGATCCCAGTAGCGAGCAAAGCGGCCTATACGCTGAAGATCCTCAAACGATACATCGCGAGTGCTAACCACCTCATAGGGCGGAAAATCGCTAAAACTCAGGCGATACTCATCTGCATGTCGACTGATTGGGGTGCCGCGCAGCTTCTTCAAGATTCCAACTTGAATCTCCTGCGGATTACACGCAACAAGTGTGTCAAAACCACTTCCAAAGCTCTGAATATCTTCGCCTGGCAATCCAGCTATCAGGTCAACATGCAGATGGGCGCTGGTCTGTTCACGCAGAAAGCGAAGATTATCAAAGAGCTTTGCCACATCCTGACGTCGACTAATAAGCTTACCCGTGTTTGAATTAAGTGACTGCACCCCTATCTCTAGCTGCAGGCTTCCGACTGGAAACTGCTTAACGATTTCACGAAGCGCCGGAGGAAAACGATCGGGCACCATTTCAAAGTGAACAAAAAGGCTTGGCACCATGCGATCAAGAAAGAAGGTAAGGATGGCCAGCGATGTCTTGATGTTTAGGTTGAAGGTACGATCAACAAACTTA